>JAZRBJ010000040.1:0-33231 GCA_045635065.1 Faecousia sp.
TCTGTGCCGGGTGCACCCGCTGCCCGCAGAGGAATTGAAACAGGCATTAACCGGCTGCCGTCATGCAGTGATTCTGGAAGACAGCTGCCGGGGTATGAGCCGTGAGATTTTTGCAAAGCTTGGTTTTGTTTGCCCCATGTCCTGCATGGATGTCAGCGATACCTTTGTAACCCACGGTGAAATTTCTCAGTTGCATCGGGCGTATTCTTTGGATGCCCGGGCAATTTATACCCATTTACAGGAGGTGCTGAAGGTTGAAAACTAAAAAAAGACTGGATGTACTTCTGGTGGAACAGGGTTATGCGGACTCCCGCACAAAAGCCCAGGCCATCATTATGAGCGGTCAGGTGTATGTGGATGGACAAAAGGCGGACAAGCCCGGTATGTCCTTTGATGAAAGCCTGCCTCTGGAAGTCCGTGGCGCAACCTGCCCCTATGTAAGCCGGGGCGGTTTGAAGCTGGAAAAGGCGCTCCGGGATTTTGGCGTTGATCCCACAGGCTATATTTGCAGCGATTCCGGCGCATCCACCGGTGGCTTTACGGATTGTCTGCTGCAGCAGGGCGCCAGCAAGGTGTTTGCCATTGATGTGGGCTACGGTCAGCTGGATTGGAAGATTCGCTCTGACCCAAGAGTTGTGGTCATGGAACGCACCAATGTGCGCTATGTCACCCCGGATCAGCTGGGGGAGCCTTTGGACCTTTCCGTGATCGATGTCAGCTTCATTTCCTTGAAGATCGTTCTTCCTGTAATTAAAACTTTCTTAAAGCCTAATAAGGGTCAGGTACTTTGCTTGATTAAGCCCCAGTTTGAGGCAGGCAAGGATAAGGTGGGAAAAAAGGGCGTTGTCCGTGACCCCCAGACCCATAAAGAAGTTTTGGATGATTTTGTTGCTTTGGCAGACAGCCTGGAATTTCAGATTTTAGGTTTAACTTTTTCTCCGGTCAAAGGACCGGAGGGCAACATTGAATTTTTAGCCCATTTGTCCTTGGCAGATACCCAGGGAATCCGCCCGGATACCGCCCGTGTTGTCAGCCAGGCTCATGAAACCTTAAAGGGGTGATAGCGTGAAAAAGATAATATTGACCCCCAATCCCTACCGTGATAAGCATTTTCAAACGGTTCGGGAGGCGGTTGCCGTATTAAATAATGCCGGGGTGGAGACCCGGATCTGTCTGCCCTTTGATGTGGACAGAACCTATGATCTTCCCAAAGATCTGCGTTTTTCCCGGCTGGATAAGGAAATCAGTACCTCTGATGGTGTGGTTTGCTTTGCCGGTGACGTTACGATTTTGCCCATGGCAAAAGCGGCGACCCGTCATGGCTTGCCCATTCTGGGTGTCAATATCGGCACCATGGGCTTTATGGCGGAGCTGGAAGCCACCGAGCTTTCCCAGCTGGCACGGCTTGCTAAGGATGATTATGCCATTGACAGCAGAATGATGCTGGATGTCACCGTTCACAGAGACCGGGATATTATTTTCCACGATATTTGCTTAAACGATGTTGCCATTACCAAGGGTTCTATGGCACGAATCGTACATCTTGGTGTAAAGATTGACGGCGTTCAGGCCATGGAATGCGGTGGTGACGGAATTGTGGTTGCCACGCCCACCGGTTCGACTGCCTACAGCCTTTCCGCCGGCGGTCCCATTGTGGAGCCGGAGGCCCAGAGTATTCTGATTACGCCCATTTGCGCCCACGATATGGTCAACCGCAGTATGGTAGCTGCTTCCAGCCGTGTGATTCGGGTGGATGTAATCAAAAATGTCCATCGAAACGCCTATCTTTCCGTTGATGGCGGCAGAGCCCAGAGGCTGAATATGGGGGATGTGACCACCATTCGCCGTTCCGACCTGTCCACCCGGCTGATTCGTCTGAAGGACAGAAGTTTTTTTGATGTGCTGAACATGAAATTCAATCGGCAGGGGGTGCTGTAAATGAAGAGTCAAAGACAGGCCAAGATCATGGAGATCATCACCAACCGCAATGTGGAAACCCAGGAACAGCTTCTGGAGTTGCTGTGTGCTGAAGGTTTTCGTTGCACCCAGGCCACCATTTCCCGGGATATTAAAGAGCTTCGTATTGTGAAAGAGCTGACCAATCTTGGAGTTTATCGCTATACTGCGGCTGCCGGTGAAATTTCCGGCACCTTTTCCGCCCGGCTGAATACCATTTTCCGGGAATGTGTGACGGGATTTGACTATGCCCAGAATATTATTGTTATTCGCACCTTGCCCGGTCTTGCCTCTGCGGCGGGTTCTGCCATTGATGCCATGAATATGAACATGGTGGTGGGCTGCCTTGCCGGCGACGATACGGTCATGGTGGTTATGCGTGATAACAATGCTGCAGCTGCGTTCTGCGGTGAGATCAAGAATTTGATCAAGTGATTTAAGGAGGAACTTGCGTGCTCAGTTTACTGCATATAGAAAATATTGCGGTGATTCAGCAGTCTGAGATCGTTTTTCATAAGGGCTTCAATGTGCTCACCGGTGAAACCGGCGCAGGTAAATCCATTGTCATCGATGCCATCAGCGCAGTGCTGGGTGAACGGGCCTACCGGGATATGATCCGTACCGGCGCTCAGATGGCCTCTGTACGAGCGGTTTTTACGGACGTGCCGGAATATCCTTGGTTTTCGGAAAATGGCGTGTGCTACGATGCTGAGACCATCATCCAGCGGGAAATCTATCTGGATGGCAGAAATGTGTGCCGGGTGAATGGTACACCGGTTACAGTTTCCATTTTGCGGAAGTTGGGAATTCAGCTGATTAATATTCATGGCCAGCATGATAGCGCCCAGTTGTTCGACGAGGATAATCATCTGTGTTATCTGGACGATTATGCGGAAAATCAGACCCTTCGTGATAATTACGCCCAGGCGTATGAAGCTGTGCAAAAGCTTCGTGGTGAGATTCGCCGTATGTCCATGGATGAAGGAGAAAAGCTCCGTCGCATGGAAATGCTGCGCTATCAAATTCAGGAGATCACCAAAGCCAACCTCCATCCTGGAGAGGATGAAGAGCTGGAGCAACGGCGGACCTTGCTGCAAAACGCAGAAAAGCTTTCCACCGGTCTGGATGCAGCTGTGGAATGTCTGTATGGTGGGGATGACTCCGATGGCGCCGCTGCTTTGCTTGCCAGTGCCCAGCGGGAGCTTACCCGGCTGAGCCGGTATTCTGACCGGTTTTCTGAATTGAATCAGAGAGTGCCCGATCTTATGTATCAGGTGCAGGATGCGGCAGAGGAATTGCGGGATGCCCGGCAGGAAATGGATTATTCCGACCGGGAGCTGGATGCCATTGAAGAACGGCTGGATGTGATTCATAAGCTCCGCCGTAAATACGGCGCAACCTGTGAGGATATTTTGGTATTTTTGGAGCAGGCGCAGGGAGAACTGGACGAAATTGAGTTTTCTGATGACCGCCTGGAGCAACTGAAAAATCAGTGCCAAAAGGCAGAAAAAACTGCTTGGGATAAAGCCCTTAAATTGCGGGAAAACCGCAAGGCAGCAGCGGAAAAGCTGTCCGTCAGAATTTTGGAGGAGCTTTCTCAGCTGGATATGCCCCGGGTACAGTTTTCCTGTGAATTTACTGAGCAGGAGCTGGGAGCAGACGGAGCAGATGCCGCTGCCTTTTATATGTCTGCCAATGCGGGTGAAGCCCTGAAGCCTATGAGCAAGGTTGCATCCGGCGGTGAATTGGCAAGAATCATGCTTGCCATGAAGAATGTGCTTGCCCAACAGGATCAGGTGCATACCCTTATCTTTGATGAGGTGGATACCGGTGTTTCCGGAAGAGCCGCTCAAAAGGTAGCCCAAAAGCTGCGCAGCGTATCTGCCAATAAGCAGGTGCTGTGTGTGACCCACTTGCCCCAGCTGGCAGCGCTGGCAGATACCCATTTGCTGATTTCAAAATCCGAGCACGACGGCAGAACCTTTACCAAGGTAGAGCCTCTTGACCTGGAGGGCAGAAAGCAGGAGCTTGCCCGTATTATGGGCGGTGCCAATATTACAGAAACAACCCTGAAAAGCGCAGAAGAAATGCTGCAGGTTTAAAAGGAAAGAGATTTGGAGGAGATTCAAATGAAAGTATATGACGAGCTGGTTGCCCGTGGCTTGATTGCCCAGGTGACCAATGAAGAGGAAATCCGTGAGATGATCGACAATGGCAAGGCCACCTTCTACATTGGCTTTGACCCCACTGCCGATTCTCTCCATGTGGGTCACTTTATGGCGCTGTGCCTGATGAAGCGTCTGCAGATGGCCGGCAATAAGCCCATTGCTTTGATTGGCGGCGGTACGGCTATGATCGGTGACCCCTCCGGCAGAACGGACATGCGCAGCATGATGACCAAGGAGACCATCGACCATAACTGCCAGTGCTTTAAAAAGCAAATGGAGCGTTTTATCGAGTTTGGGCCCGATAAGGCGAAAATGGTAAATAACGCCGATTGGCTGCTGGATCTGAATTATGTGGATGTGCTTCGGGAAGTTGGCGCCTGCTTCTCTGTGAACAATATGCTTCGTGCCGAGTGCTACAAGCAGCGCATGGAGAAGGGCCTTTCCTTCCTGGAATTTAACTACATGATCATGCAGTCCTACGATTTCTACTACCTGTACCAGAACTACGGTTGTAATATGCAGTTCGGCGGCAATGACCAGTGGAGCAATATGCTTGGTGGTACAGAGTTGATTCGTCGCAAGCTGAGCAAAGATGCTCATGCCATGACCATCACTCTGCTTCTCAACTCCGAGGGCAAGAAGATGGGCAAGACCGCCAAGGGCGCTGTTTGGCTTGATCCCAATAAGACCACTCCCTTTGAATTCTATCAGTACTGGCGCAATGTGGAGGACAGCGATGTTCTCAAGTGCATCCGCATGCTGACCTTCCTGCCTCTGGAGCAAATCAACGAGATGGACAGCTGGAAGGATGCCCAGCTGAATACTGCTAAGGAAATTTTGGCATACGAGCTGACTAAGCTTGTTCACGGTGAGGAAGAAGCAGAAAAGGCGCAGGCAGCTGCCAAGGCTCTGTTTACCGGCGGCGGTGACGATGCCAATATGCCCACCACCGAGATTCCTGCCGATAAGCTTGTGGATGGCAAGATCGGTATTCTCAATCTGATGGTTGCCTGCGGTCTGGCTGCCTCCAACGGTGAGGCTCGCCGTCTGGTGCAGCAGGGCGGTGTGTTCGTCAATGACGAAAAAGTGCCGGATCATACCTTTTCTGTCACCGAAGAAATGCTCCGTGAGGGCGTTAAGCTTCGCAAGGGCAAGAAGATTTTCCATAAGGCTGTTATGTAATCAGTAAGCCGGGCGGTAACCGCCCGGCTTGTTTATTTGCCAAAGTAATTGTCGAATTTCATTCTGCTTTCCTTAGATAAGCTGCAAAGGGGCAGCCTGCAGCCGCCACAATCGTAGCCAATTCGCTGCATGGCTTCTTTTACGGGAATTGGATTAACCTCGCAGAACAGCAGCTCCGTCAATTCCAAAAGCTCCAGCTGCAAGGCGGCAGCGGTATCGAAATCCCCGGCTAAGGCTGCGTTTGCCATGGCTGCGGTTTCCACGGGACAAACATTGGAAAGCACGCTGATAACTCCCTGCGCGCCCAATGCCATTGCCGCCACAGTTTGATCGTCATTTCCTGTCCAGATGCAGAAATCGTTGGTGCATTCTGACTTGATTTTCAGTAGCTTTTTAATATCCGGGGATGCTTCCTTTACCCCAATAATATTTGGAATTTGACTTAACCGCTTATATACAGAAACGGGAATATCCACCCCGGTTCTGCCGGGAACATTGTAGAGAATCACCGGGATATTGACAGCGCCCGCAATGGCAGCATAATGGGCGTACAACCCTTCGTTCGTTGCTTTGTTGTAATACGGGCTGACTACCAGCAATGCGTCAGCGCCTGCTGCTTCTGCAGCAATGCTCAGCGCAACAGTATGGGCTGTGTTGTTGGAGCCGGTTCCGGCAATGATTTTGCATGTAATTCCCACATGTTCCTTGCAGCAGCGAAACAGCCGGATTTTTTCATCGTCGGATAGGGTAGGGGCTTCGCCGGTCGTGCCGCAAACCACCACATTCCGGATTCCTGCTTCCAGCTGCCGTGTTAGAAGCTGTTGCATCATGGGATAGTTAATTTGATCGTTTAAGTAAGGGGTGACCAGGGCGGTACATACCCCTGTGAAAAATGGACTTTTCATGGTATCAACCTCCATGCCATTTTATGCAGATACAGGTGGAATTGTCAGTTGCAAAAATGCGGAAAATAGGCTATACTGATGTTGTTTTGAAATATTGGAGGATACGCCATTGAAAACCCAGGATTTTTGGTATGATCTGCCGGAAGAATTAATTGCTCAGACACCTTTGCAGCAGCGGGATTCTTCCAGGCTCATGCTTTTGGACAGAGCCACCGGCGAGGTGCGCCACAGTCAATTTTATACGATTATCGATTATCTTCGTCCCGGTGACTGTCTGGTTATGAATGACTCCCGGGTCCTGCCTGCCAGACTTCTGGGTCACCGTCCCACCGGCGGCGCTGTGGAGGTGCTTTTGCTGCGGGATTTGGGAGATAAGAAGTGGGAATGTCTGGCCAAACCCGGCAGAAAAATGCAGCCCGGTCAGCAGGTGATCTTTGGAAACGGAGAGCTTACCGCCACCGTTACCGAAATTTTGGAGGACGGTAACCGTGTTGTGGAATTCGCTTATGAGGGTATCTTCCTGGAGGTGTTGGAACGCCTGGGTAAAATGCCTTTGCCTCCTTATATTCGGGCAGAGCTGCAGGACCAGGAACGCTATCAAACCGTGTATTCCCGGGAAGTCGGTTCTGCCGCTGCCCCTACTGCGGGCCTGCATTTTACAAATGAACTTTTGGATAAGATTCGCAGCAAGGGCGTGAAAACCGCATTTGTCACCTTGCATGTGGGTCTGGGTACTTTCCGTCCCGTGAAGGTAGAGGATGTGACCAACCATCACATGCATAGTGAGCTGTGCATGATGAATAAGGAAACGGCTAAGCTGCTCAATGAAACCAAGGCCAATGGCGGCAGAATCATCTGCGTGGGAACCACTTCCTGCCGCACCCTGGAATCCCTTGTAAATGACGATGGCAGCTTTGAGGCCAAATCCCGCTGGACGGATATTTTCATTTATCCCGGTTACACCTTCAAGGCTATGGATGGTCTGATTACCAATTTCCATTTGCCGGAAAGCACCCTTGTGATGCTGGTTTCCGCTTTTGCCGGTAAGGAAGCGGTGATGAATGCCTATGAGCAAGCGGTGAAAGAAAAATATCGATTCTTCTCCTTTGGAGATGCCATGTATATTGGAGAGTTGTAAGATGATAGATATTAAGGAAGCGCTTTTAGAACGCCTGGAACAACTACATACTAAAGCTCCCGGCAGCATCGGTGACCAGCTGGATCTCACTTTGGTGGATTGTGACCCCCAGGCCGGGGTTTATACCATGCGTTGCCGTACCTATGATTGGATGCGTAACATTGCCGGTACACTTCATGGGGGCATGTGCGCCACTTTGGTGGATCAAGCTATGGGTTGTGTTGCATTTTGCGCCAAACCGGGGGAGGGAATTTCTCCCACAGTGGAAATGAATGTGACCTATCATCGCCCCTTGATTCCCGGTGAGGATGCTTTGATTCGTGTTACTTTGCGCTCTGTCAGCCGCCGGCTGATGCATCTTTCTGCGGAAGCCTATTCTGCTGAGGCCCCGGACAAGCTGTGTATTGCCGCTACCGGCGTGTATTTTTTCAAAGGCATTGAGGAAATGAGGTAAACTATGTTTGAATTATTAAGAACAGAGGGAAAAGCCCGCCGTGGCGTGTTTACCTGCGCCCACGGAACGGTGCAGACCCCGGTATTCATGAATGTCGGCACCCAGGGCGCAATCAAGGGCGCACTCAGTGCCGAGGATTTGAAGAATATCGGTTGTCAGGTGGAGCTTTCCAACACCTACCATCTGCACTTGCGCCCCGGTGATAAGCTGGTAAAGGAAATGGGTGGTCTGCATAAATTTATGACCTGGGACGGCCCCATTCTCACAGACTCCGGCGGATTCCAGGTGTTCTCCCTGGCATCTCTTCGCAAGATTAAGGAAGAGGGTGTCACCTTTGCTTCCCATATTGACGGTCACAGAATTTTTATGGGGCCGGAGGAAAGCATGCAGATTCAGTCTAATCTGGGCTCTGATATTTGCATGGCCTTTGATGAATGTATTGAAAACCCCGCTCCCAGGAAATATGTTCTGGACAGTGTGGACAGAACATATCGCTGGCTGGTTCGCTGCAAGGAAGAAAATGCCCGCTTGAACAGCCTGCCGGATACGGTGAATCCCCAGCAAATGCTATGGGGTATCAACCAGGGCGGCACTTATGCCGATATTCGCGTTGATCACATGAAGCGCATCGCAGACCTGGATTTGCCCGGATATGCCATTGGTGGCCTTGCAGTTGGTGAAACCGCCCAGGAGATGTACGACATTATTGATGCTGTTGAGCCCTATATGCCTAAGGATAAGACCCGATATCTGATGGGTGTGGGTACACCTACCAATATTATTGAGGCAGTTGCCCGTGGTGTGGACTTTTTTGACTGCGTCATGCCTGCCCGTAATGCCCGCCATGCCAGACTGTTTACATGGGACGGCGCTATTAATCTGAAAAACGCCAAATATGCCATGGACGATAATCCCATTGACCCCAAGTGTGATTGTCCTGTTTGCCGCCGGTACTCCCGGGCATATATCCGTCATTTGTTTGTTGCTGAAGAAATGCTGGCAATGCGCCTGAGTGTTATGCACAATCTCTATTTCTACAATAAGCTTATGGAAAAGATTCGCCAGGCGCTGGACGAGGGCCGTTTTGCCGCTTTCCGTGCAGAATATTCTGAGAAGCTTTCCCGCAGAATCTAGAATAATACTTGCATTTTTTAAGAAGAATGCTATAATAATTAAGACAATTCAAAACTAAGGAGAATTTTCTATGTTTACAATTTTTACAGGCGCCCTTGGCAGTGGCGGCATGGGCGGCACCATTGTAATGCTGCTGGTCATGGTAGGTGTTTTCTACTTTATGCTGATCCGTCCCGAGAACAAGCGTAAAAAGGAAGCTGAGCAGACCCGTAACAACATCAAGGTTGGCGACCAGATTACCACCATCGGCGGTGTTATTGGTACTGTTGTCAGCGTGAAGGACGAGAAGTTTGTTATGGAGACCAGCGCTGACCAGGTTCGCGTTGAGTTTGCCAAGTGGGCTATTTCCTCCAATGATTCTGCTGCAGCCAGAGTAAAGGAAGAGGCTGAGGCAAAGGCAAAAGAAAAGGCAGCCAAGAAGGCCGCCAAGAAAGCCTCCAAGAAAAAGGAAAACTAAAAGATTACAGGGTTTCGGAATTACCGAAACCCTGTTTCTCATTTCATTTTTCTTGCCTTTCTTAAGGACAGGACACGAAAGCCGGTGGAGATCAACAAAATACCCACAGCGATCACGCCGGTGATGGCAAATGTGCGAAGACCTACCTGGCTGAAGGTTTCCATATCACCTCTGACCGCATGGGTCATGGTGTAGTAAACACTGGCGCCGGGAATGAAGGGCAACACTGCAGTGACCAGATAGCTGATAGCAGGATATTTGCGGATTCTGGCCATGATCTCCGAATAAGCGGAGGCAACCACAGCGGCAATAAAATATGCCAGCAGCTCGTTTCCGCCATATCGCAGGGTCAAAACATAGGCAGCCCAGGCCAGCACGCTGCCAAAGGCGCACAGATTCATGCCGAAGCCATGAACATTGAAAATAATGGAAAAACCGATGCAGGCAACAAAGGAGCCAACCAGCTGAAGAATGATGGAATGTTCCGTTGGCGGCAAAGATACATGGACACCGAAGAAGACTTCGCTGACACCCCAGGCAGCTGCCGTGCCCAGAGCAATGGCTGCAGCAATGAGAATCACCTGTACCACCCGGTTGATACCGGAGTTGGTATCACCGTAAATGATGTCGCGCAGCGCATTTGTAAAGAGAAGGCCGGGAACCAGCAGCATCAACACGGCAATGATCACTGTGTCTGCATTATAAATGAGACCTATGCCAGCGAGGGTATAGGCGGCAACGGACATGATGAATGCGCATATAATGATACGGAAGAACTGGTTGACTCGCATTTTGTTCATGAGAATGTCAACAAGACCCAGGATCAAGCCGCAAAGGCCTGCAAACAGGCAGTCCAGATAGGTGCAGCCAAATAAGATAGAAAAACCGCCTGCGCCAAGGAAGCAGCCCAAAAGCTTAAGTAAGTTGTTATAGCTGACCTGAGAAGCATCTGTTTCCTTCAGCCATTGCACAGCCAGAGCAAGATCCGGCTTTTGGGAGCAGATCCTGCGGCTGAGATTGCTGTATTTTTCCACGCTGTCCAGATTGTTTCCGTGGTAACCGATTCGCCGCATACGGGTCATGGGCTTGCCCTCGGAGGTCTCAATGCTGACAATGAGGCAGTTTGGCACAGCAAAGGCTTCCGACTCAATGCCATAGGCTTTGGTAATGAGATTGATGCTTTCTTCCACTCGGAAGGTTTCCGCCCCGCTCATTGCCAATCGGTAGCCCAGATCTGCTACCAGATCCAACAATTTGTTGTAATCCATATATGTACTCCATGATGTACCGCCGGAGGGAGTCCCGCCGGCGGTATGGTTTATTTTCTGAGGAAAAGAACACCCAGTGTGCCGGGGCCGCAGTGGCAGGACACAGTGCAGCCTGCGCTGCAATCTATCAGGGTCTCTGCGTTGGTATAGGTATCAACGGCATTTTTAGCCGCGTTCAGGCACTCTTCGTCAACGGGGGTGTGGGTGAGGAAAATAATGCTGCTGTCCACATCATCACGGCCGTCCAGACGGTCCTTTACATAGCTGGCAAGGCACTTGGAGTAAGCGCCGCGGTATTTCTTGACCACGCTCATCTTGCCGTCACGAACCTCGATGCAAGGCTTCAGGTTCAGAAGATTGGCGCCCAACGCAGCCGCGGAGGAGCAACGGCCACCCTTGACCATGTACTTGAGCTGGTCCAATACAAAGCTGGCTTCCACCTTGGGAGTCAGCGCCTGAACAGCTTCCTGCAGCGCAGCCAGGTCGGTGTAGTCCTTAGAAATCTGGCAAGCCTTCAGCACCACAAGGCCGTGACCGGTGGAAAGGTTCTGGCTGTCCACAACCCGAACATTGTCATACTCGCTGGCAGCCAGGCAGGCGTTCTGATAGCAGGAAGAGAAGCCGGAGCCCAGGCTGATGTGCAGTACGGCATCATAGTCTGCGCTGTACTTAGCAAACATATCTGCATAATCGTTAATATTGCCGGCAGCGGTAGAGCAAAGGTCTCCGCCGTTTGACACATGGGCAAAAATGTCAGCAGGGGTAATGGTTATATTGTCGGTAAATTCTTTGTTATCCTTGATAATGGTGAGGGGAAAGATGCCAATATCGTATTGATCAACCAGATTTTTAGGCAGATCGCAGGTGCTGTCGGAAGTGATTTTAATACGCATAATTTACTCCTTATCTATTTCTTTAAATAAGAAATCCAATACAAAATATATCATAGAGAAATAATTGTGTCAATCATTACATTACCCATTGATTTTTATCGTAAATTCTAGGATAATAAAAAAGGTGATGCTATGAAAAAGAAATATACGGTTACCGGTATGACCTGCGCTGCTTGCAGCGCCCGGGTGGAAAAGGTCTGTAATGAAATAAACGGCGTGCAAAGAGCCGAGGTCAATCTGCTCAAAGGTTCATTAACAATCTATGCGGAAGATTCCCTGCCAGAACAGGCTGTTTTTGCGGCTGTGGAAGGGGCGGGCTACGGTATTTCTCTTCCCGATAACAAGCCGGCGGTAAAAGAGAAGATGCTTCCCCGTCTCATTGCTTCCTTTGCCTTTTTGCTGGCGCTCATGTATTTTACCATGGGTCACATGATCGCTCTTCCGCTGCCCGGTTGGTATACGGGGGTGGAGAACGGTGTCATAGCTGCCGTTTTACAGCTGATTCTTACCTTGCCGGTGGTGTATCTGAACCGCAGCTATTATAAGCGCGGCATGAAGGCCTTATTCCACCGCTCTCCCAATATGGATTCTTTGATTGCGGTTGGAAGCCTGGCGGCGCTTTTGTATGGTGTGGGTGTTCTGCTTCGTATGGCATGGAGCTTGCAAAACGGTCAGTTGCATGTGGTAGAACACTATTTGCACCAGCTTTATTTTGAGTCCGCCGCCATGATTTTAACCTTGGTAACGCTGGGTAAATATCTGGAAAGTCGGGCAAAGGGTAAAACCGGAGATGCCATTCGTCAGCTTATGGATCTGAATCCGAAAACTGCCACGGTGCTTTGCAACGGTGAACCCACGGTTGTACCTGTGGAACAGGTTCGGGTGGGAGATTTGATTGCGGTGTATCCCGGTACCCGGGTTCCTGTGGACGGTGTTGTTACGCAAGGCCATGGCTGTGTCGACCAAAGCGCCTTAACCGGAGAAAGTGTGCCTGTTGACAGAGCTGTGGGTGACAAGGTTTTCGCCGCATCCATCAACACCGACGGCTATTTTGTTTTCCGGGCTGAAAAAGTGGGGGAGGATACCACCCTTTCCCAAGTGATTCGCATGGTGGAGGAAGCCGGCGGCACAAAAGCCCCCATTGCCCGTCTGGCAGATAAAATTGCCGGGGTTTTTGTACCTGTTGTAATGGGTATATCCCTTGTTGTATTTGCTGCATGGCTGCTTCTGGGTAAGGATCTGGAGTTTGCCTTAACCTGCGCCATTTCGGTTCTGGTAATTTCCTGCCCCTGCGCTTTGGGCCTTGCCACACCTGTTGCCATTATGGTGGGTACCGGCAGAGGCGCATCCCTGGGCGTTCTTTATAAAAACGCACAGGCTTTGGAATCTCTTCACAAGGTTGATACCGTGGTGCTGGATAAAACCGGCACGCTGACCATGGGAACGCCATCGGTTACGCAAATACTGGCAAACAACACAGAAGAAAATACGCTGCTGCAAATTGCTGCCTCTTTGGAGGCAGGTTCAGAGCATCCCTTTGCCAGGGCTATTTTGTCTGCATGGGGTGATAAGCCTTTGCTGCAGACAAATCAATTCCGCGCCTTGCCCGGTAAAGGTGTTACCGCAGAAATTGGGAGCAAGCATTATTATGGCGGCAATGCAACCTTGATGTCTGATTTATCCATGGAGATTAAGGATATGTCAGAATATGCAAAACAGGGTATGACACCCCTGCATTTTGCCCGTGAGGACGGAACCTATCTGGGCGCAATTTTGGCTGCAGATGTGCTAAAACCGGATTCTGCCTCCGCGGTGGCAGCCCTCAAAAAACAGGGCTTGCAGGTGATCATGCTTACCGGTGACAATGGCGGAACAGCCAACGCCATTGCATCCCAAGCTGGGGTAGACCGGGTGATTTCCGATGTGCTCCCCGGTGACAAGGCTTCTGTCATCACAGCGCTGCAAAAAGAGGGACGGTTTGTTTTGATGGTGGGGGACGGCATCAACGATGCCCCGGCTTTGACAACTGCCAATGTGGGCATGGCCATTGGAAGCGGAACGGATATTGCAGTAGAATCGGCAGATGTGGTGCTGATGGGCAACTCCCTTACCGCTGTTTCCCATGCCGTTGCCCTTTCCCGGGCCACCATGAAGAATATCAAACAAAATCTGTTTTGGGCATTTTTCTATAACTGTCTGGGTATTCCCATTGCTGCCGGTGCGTTATATCCTGCATTTGGCATGCTTTTGAGTCCCATGATTGGCGCTGCAGCCATGAGTATGAGTTCTGTGTTCGTGGTAACCAACGCTCTTCGTCTGCGTTTCTTTAAACCCAGGCATGAAATGTCTGCTTTAATAAAAGAAAAGGAGAATATCCCTATGGAAACTGTAATCAAAGTAAACGGCATGATGTGTACCCATTGCCAGGCGAGGGTGGAAGGTGTCTGTAAAGCCGTTGAGGGTGTGGAAGCTGCAGTGGTGGATCTGCAGAAAAAGCAGGTAACTGTTACCGGCAACTTTTCCTTGGAAGCTGTTAAGAAAGCCATTATTGATGCCGGCTATCAGGTAGTATAAAAGCTGGCGTTAACTGTGTAATTTAACGGACACAATGAGGATTAGAATAACATCACAAACACAAAAGGAGTGACTGTGATGTATTCTATTCGCTATGTTATGGGACATGTTCAGGTTTATGACGCAAGAGGTGCGTTCCTGTTTTCGGCAGATAATGAATATGAGGCAAGAGAGGAATTAAAGGAGTATGCGGAATCTGCGGCTTGATATTTGCTATGACGGTACTCGGTATCGTGGCTTTCAGCGGTTGCCCGGTACGGATATGACAATACAGGGAAAGCTGGAAAATGCGTTAACCAAAATACTTGGTGAAGCCATCGAGATTAGTGGTAGTGGCCGTACCGATGCGGGTGTCCATGCCTGCAGGCAGGTTGTGAATTTTCATTGTGAGTCAACCAGGACTTGTCCGGAGATTCTGGAGCAGCTGCGCAGGTATTTACCCGAGGATATGGGCATATATTCTTGTAAGGATGTGTCAGAGCGCTTTCATGCCCGTCTGAACGCCAAAACCAAGACCTATTGCTACCGACTCTGGAACAGCGAAATGCCCTGTGTGTTTGACAGGCGATTTGTTGCTGTAGACTCACGAAGGCTGGATTTGGAGGCTATGAATAAAGCCGCCCGCTTGCTGGAAGGCACCCACGATTTCTCCGCATTTTGCGCCAATAAACGCATGAAAAAATCTACAGTCCGCAGTATTCAAAGTATTACCATTACCCCTGTTGGGGAAGAAATCCGGTTTACTGTCACCGGAAACGGCTTTTTGCATCACATGATGCGTATTCTGGTTGGTACTTTGGTGGAAGTTGGCATAGGACAGCGGGACGCCAAAAGTGTTATCCGGCTGTTTGGCGCATCCAGAGAGGAAGCAGGTATGCTGATGCCAGCTCAGGGGCTGTGCTTGATGGAGGTAACCTATTGAATATACAAATATTTGGAAAAAGCAAATGCTTTGATACCAAGAAAGCAGAGCGGTATTTTAAAGAGCGACGCATAAAATATCAGTACATCGACCTTAACCGCTACGGATTTTCCCCTAAGGAATTTGACAGCGTTTTGCGTGCTGTCGGCGGGGTGGATGAGCTGATCGAGTGGAACGGACGCTCTCAGGAAATTACCCTCATGAAGTATATGGAGGACAAAAGAGCCAAGGAAGATAAGATTTACGATGATCCTTCCTTGATGCGAACCCCTGTGGTTCGCAACGGAAAACAGGCAACTGTGGGCTATTGCCCGGAAATCTGGGCTACATGGGAATAACACGAAAGCAGCTTCTCGAAATCGAGAGGCTGCTTTTTTAGGAGGAGCGGTATGGATAAGCTGTTGCAATCAATCAATGGGGTTGTTTGGGGCGTACCGGCGCTGGTACTGATTCTGGGGGTGGGGCTTGCTTATTCCTTTGCCACAAATTTTGCCCAGATTCGGCTGTTTCCCCAGGCGTTAAAAACTTTTTTCGGAAAACTTTTTAAGAAAAAATCCGGGGAAGTGTCTGCTTTTCAAGCCTTATGTACCGCTCTGGCTGCTACTGTGGGTACAGGGAATATCGCAGGGGTGGCCGGGGCAATCGCCATCGGTGGTCCCGGAGCGATTTTCTGGATGTGGGTCAGCGCTGTGATTGGAATGATCACCAAATTTGCAGAGGCTGTTTTGGCGGTGAAGTTCAGAGTGCGTCAAAAAGACGGATATGCAGGCGGCCCTATGTATTATATTCAAAACGGCTTACACAAAAGGTGGCATTGGCTGGGGGCAATTTACTGCGTATTTGGGATTGTTGCCGCATTTGGCATGGGCAATGCAACTCAAATCAATGCAGTCATCGGCGGTATTCACAGCGCCCTTACCGCATTGGAGATTGGTTATTCTTTTCGCCTGGATCTATTGATTGGCGTTGCGGCCTCGGTTTCGGTTACCGTTCTTTTGCTTGGCGGCGCAAGGCGTGTGGGCAAATTTGCCGAAATGCTGGTTCCGTTTACTTCTGTTGCCTATATACTCTTATGCCTTGGCGTCCTGGCCCTCCGCTGCCGGGCATTGCCCCAGGCTTTCAATTCTATTCTGCTTGGCGCATTTTCCCCAAGAGCGGTCACAGGAGGCCTTGTGGGGAGCGCCTTCTCGGCATTGCGCATAGGAGTTTCCCGCGGAGTGTTTACCAATGAAGCCGGTATGGGAACAGCCGCCATTGCCCATGCCGGCGCAGCGGTAAAGCACCCCGCAGAACAGGGCTATATGGGCATGATGGAGGTGTTTCTGGACACCATTGTGATTTGTACTTTAACAGCCCTTGCGATTCTTTGCTGTGATGCTCAAATTTTGTATGGTGTGGATGAGGGAGCAGTTTTGACAGCCAGAGCCTTTTCTTCCATATACGGGCCTTGGGCTAATGTAGCGTTGGCGCTTTTTTTGTGTGTATTTGCCTTTGCCACCATGCTGGGGTGGGGCTTGTACGGCGTACGGTGCGCCCAGTATTTGTTTGGGGAGAGCAGGTGGAAGCTGTTTGTGTTCCTGCAGGCCATTACCATTACCGGCTCTGTTTTCTTGAAAACCGGCACCGTATGGATGCTGTCGGAAACCGTAAACGGTCTTATGGCAATTCCCAATCTCATTGCTCTGTGGCTTCTTATGCCGGTGACGGTGAAGGCAATATATGAAAAAGGCGCATCCTAAGATGCGCCATATTCTATGGGTTTGATGGGTTGTGTTTGGATTCCGTCATAGCTGATTGCAAGATTCTCCAAATTTGCTTCCGCTTCCTGCAAGAAAATTGCCTGCCCCTGGGTAATGGCGGTGGCAGCATATACTGTGTAGTTGGGCTGGAATTCGCTGTCCGTCCAATCACCAACATACAGCCGCACATTGAGAACAGTACCCTCAGCTGCAATGATTCGTCCGGCGGCATCGCTGCTTAGAATAATTTCCGTAAATTCGTAGTTTTCCAGCTGGTCATCCGTCACAAAAGGCGTAACCCTTACAGTGCCTGTATAGGGGATGGATTCAGGAGGGAAGTATTCATTCTTTAACAGCCCGGTAAGCGCATCGTAGGGAATTTCAGCAGTTACGGTACCTGCAATGTAGGGCGCAATTTCGTAGGGAGTAAAGAAGAAGCAAAGACCATTGTCGGAGAAATACCATCTGTCCATTTGCACATTGGTGGAGAACAGGTCGGAGATAATGTACTCATAATCCGTAAAAAGGATTCCCTGTTCGCTGTATTCCTTGACAGCATCAACGATTAATGCAATGAGATCTTCAACGGAGTAATTGTTAACCAAAATGTCTTTTAGCGTAAGGGCTTTTCCCGTGAGTAAATCGTAAGTCAGAGATACATTGGTGGTTATGCTGCGGGGAGAGCCGTTGTAAATTACCTCGCTGCCGTACAGGCTCAGAAGCTGAGAATCCAGCCGCACAGGGCTGTAATAAAGCTCATAGAAATAGTATGACCAATCTTCCTGTTGGCTGTAGGCCGCTTTTGCTGCATTCAGTACTTCCTGAGCGGCAGAGGAAAAGTCGTTTTTAGCAAGAAAATCTGCAGTAATGGCGTCGGCAACCGTACCATCATCCATGGTCAGCGTCATATCCTGGTTGGTAAAAACGAAAATACAGGTGCCGTCATCTGCCAGATGTTCCTCGTTTGTTTTCGGCACAGAAACAGCCACAAGAGATTCTTCATAGGGTATGTATTCCGTTGATTGTGAAGCCACGATGGTGTTTTCCGTGCTTGGCGGGGTTGTGTCCGGGGTATTGTTTCCGTTGCCACCGCAAGCGGTCAATGCCACGAGAAGCGCCAGACACAGGGAAAGAGAAAGAATCTTTTTCATTACGAAGCCTCCCTGCATGAATTGTTTTGAATATTATACCATATTCCCGGAAAACTTGCAATGGAGAATGTATGAAATCTTTTTGAAACCTTGACAAAAGCCCTTTGAAAGTGGTAAAATCATTTCAAGTTCATATCGCATGGAACGGGAAGAATAGCAAAGGTATTTGCTTCCAGAGAGCGGGGGTCTGCGGCTGTGAGCCCTTGCAGCAAATTTTGTGAAAGTGCGCCCGGGAGCGAATTTTTATGAGTGATAAATGAGAGTGGAACCGCGGTATATACCGCCTCTTATGCCTAAGGCATAAGGGGCGTTTTTTGCTGTAAAAAACAGATCGGAGGAGATCGTTATGTATTTATATAATTCCCTTACCCACAAAAAGGAGCTGTTTCAGCCCAATGATCCCAATCTTGTGAAGATGTACACCTGTGGTCCTACGGTGTACCACTATGCCCATATCGGCAATCTTCGTACCTACATTATGGAGGATGTGCTGGAGAAAGCGCTTCGCTATGTGGGTTATCCTGTGAAACGGGTTATGAATATTACGGATGTGGGACATTTAGCATCGGATGCCGATACCGGTGAAGATAAGATGCTCAAGGGCGCCAAGCGGGAAAACAAATCCGTTATGGAAATCGCTCAGTATTATACCGATGCTTTCTTTGCAGATTGTGATAAGCTGAATATCAAGCGCCCCGATGTCATCGAGCCTGCCACCAACTGCATTGACGAGTATATCCACATGGTCAGTACCTTGCTGGAGAAGGGCAAAGCCTATCTTGCCGGGGGAAATGTGTATTTTGACACCTCCACCTTGGATAAATATTATGTGTTTAACGATCATGATGAGGAAGACCTCGCCATCGGTGTTCGTGATGGCGTAGAGGAAGATACCAATAAGCGCAATAAGAACGATTTCGTACTTTGGTTTACCAAGAGTAAGTTTGAAGACCAGGCTTTGAAATGGGATTCTCCCTGGGGCGTAGGCTATCCCGGCTGGCATATTGAATGTTCCTGCATTTCCATGAAGCATCTGGGTGAAGATCTGGATATTCACGCCGGCGGCATTGACAATGCTTTTCCCCATCATACCAACGAGATTGCCCAATCTGAAAGCTTTCTGGGTCATAAGTGGTGCAACCATTGGTTCCATGTGCATCATCTGAATACGGACACCGGTAAGATGTCCAAGTCCAAGGGTGAGTTCTTAACTGTCAGCCTGCTGGAGAGCAAGGGTTATGATCCTATGGCATACCGGCTGTTCTGCCTGCAGAGCCATTACCGCCGGAATCTGGTGTTTTCCTGGGAGAACCTGGATAATGCTGTGGTTGCCTATGATAAGCTGGTGGCAAAAATTGCAGCATTGAATCCCGGCGGAGATGTGGAAGAAGCTGCTTTTGCGCAGCTGAAGGAGCGTTTTGTAACTGCCCTTAACGGTGACTTGAATACCTCGCTGGCAGTTACCGCTGTGTACGATGTTTTGAAGGCAAAGTGCAATGATGCCACAAAGCTGGCAGCCTTGGAGGACTTTGAGCAGGTTCTTTCTCTGAATTTGCTTTCTGCTGCACAAAAGCTTCGGAAAAAGCAGGAGGAAGCGTTGGCCGCCAATGCGGATCCCGAGATTGATGCCCTTGTAGCCGCCCGTACCCAGGCTAAGAAAGATAAGAACTTTGCAGAAGCTGACCGCATCCGTGACGAATTGAAAGCCCGTGGTATTGAGATTATTGATACGCCCCAGGGCACGAAGTGGAGAAAAGTATGAAGCTGCTGATTCTTGACGGCAACAGCGTTATTAACAGAGCCTATTTTGGTGTAAAGCCCCTCACAACCCGTGATGGGCTTTATACCCATGCCATTTTTGGTTTTTTGAATATTCTGGAGAAGATGGAACGGGAAGAACAGCCCGATGCGGTCTGCGTTGCTTTTGATCTTCACGGCCCAACCTTCCGCCACAAAATGTATGACGGCTATAAGGCTACCCGTCACGGCATGCCGGAAGAACTGGCTATGCAGATGCCTGTGATGAAGCAGGTGCTGAATGCCATGAATATTCCCATTTATGAGTGCCGGGGCTGGGAAGCCGATGATGTGATCGGCACGGTTGGCAGAATTTGCAGCAACAACAGCTGGGAATGTGTCATTGTTACCGGTGATCGGGATAGCCTGCAGCTTATTGATGAAAATGTGCATGTAAAGCTGGTGATTGCCCGTCCCGGTCAGACCACTGCTACTTTGTATAATGAGGATGTTTTTACACGGGAATACGGATTTGCGCCGAAGAAACTTATTGATCTGAAAGCCCTTATGGGTGACAGCTCTGATAATATCCCCGGCGTAGCTGGCGTAGGCCCTAAAACTGCCACAGAGCTGCTTTTGAAATTCGGCACCTTGGATGGGGTTTATGAGAATCTGGAGGATGCCTCCATTCGCCCCAAGCTCCGGGAAAAGCTGGAAACATCCAAGGACAACGCCTATTTGTCCTACGATCTGGCAACCATCCGTACCAATGCGCCCATTGATTTTGCGCCGGAGGATGCCATTGTTCAGCCCTACAACCGGCCGGAGCTTTATAAGCTGTTTGCCCGGTTGGAGTTTGTAAAGTTGATTGATAAATACGGTCTGCGGGGCGCCCAGGAGGAACTTCCCAGGCAGGAGATTCGTGGTGTTACCCTGCCCAGGGTTGACACATTGCCGAATGACGGAGAAGATCTGGCGGTATATATTGCCCCTGACGGAACGGTTTCCATTGCCTGGCAGGCGGGTGTCTGTACCTTGACACCCATGGAGATTTTCTCTTTGGGAGATACCTTGCGCAATGCATCGGGCATTTGCTTTCACGATGCAAAAGCCACCATGCACGCCCTGGCGGAATTTGGTATTTCCTGGGGTGAAATCATTTTTGATACAGCCCTTGCCGCCTATGATTTAAATCCTACCCAGTCCGACTATCCCGTTTCCAAACTGACTACCGCCTATTTGGGAAACACTGTGGATGACGGTGATGCGGCTGCTTGTGCGGAAGCAATCTGGAATTTAAAGCCCATTTTGGAGGATGCCTTGCGCCAGGAGGGTATGGAAAAGCTTTATTATGATATTGAGCTTCCTCTGTGTACTGTGCTGTTTGATATGGAAGCCGCAGGTGTAGCCATTGACAGAGAACAGCTGATTCGTTTCGGCGAAATGCTGTCCCAGAGAATTTCTGATTGTGAGGACTTGATTTATTCTTACTCACAAGACCGCTTCAACATCAATTCTCCCAAGCAGCTGGGTGAACTGCTGTTTGATAAAATGGGTCTGCCGCCCATTAAGAAAACCAAGAACGGTTATTCCACCAATGCCGATGTGCTGGAGAAGCTGAAAAACAAGCACCCCATTATTCCCGCCATTATGGATTACCGTATGCTCACTAAGCTGAAATCCACCTATGCAGAGGGTTTGCTGAAGGGGATCGGTGAGGATGGCAGAATTCACACCACTTTCCAAAACCTTGTAACAGCCACTGGTAGACTGTCATCTACTGAACCCAATTTGCAAAATATTCCCGTTCGTACGGATTTGGGCGCTGAGATTCGAAAGATGTTTGTTCCCCGGAAAGGCTATGTGCTGGTGGATGCGGACTACAGTCAAATCGAACTGCGTGTTCTTGCCCATATTGCCGGAGATGCTGTGATGCAGAATGCCTTCCTGCAGGGAGCGGATATTCACACCACCACCGCTTCTCAGGTGTTTGGCGTGCCTGCAGATGCAGTAACGCCTTTGCAGCGCCGTCATGCCAAAGCGGTGAATTTCGGTATTGTTTACGGCATTTCCGAATTCTCTCTTTCTGAGGATATCGGGGTCAGCCGTTACGAGGCAAAGTCCTATATCGACAGCTATCTGGAAAACTATCGGGGCGTGAAAGCCTATATGCATCAGGTTGTTAACGATGCCCGTCAAAAGGGCTATACCCAGACCATTTACGGCAGACGCCGCCGGATTCCGGAGCTTACTAGCGATAATTACAATGTGCGCCAAAGCGGTGAACGCATTGCTTTGAACACGCCCATTCAAGGCACTGCAGCGGATTTGATCAAGCTTGCCATGATTCGTGTCCATGGGGTGTTGGCAAAAAAATTCCCGGAAGCAAAGCTGCTGCTGCAGGTCCACGATGAATTGATCGTGGAATGCCCGGAAGCAATTGCACAGCCGGTTTCTGAGCTGATCAGCTATGAAATGCAGCAGGTTGCCAAGCTGTCAGTTCCGCTGATTGCCGAGGCAAAATGGGGAAAGAGCTGGTATGATGCCAAATGATTAAAATAGAATTGATGTCGAAGTACCATGTTTCCCAAATTGCGGCGCTGGAAAAACGGTGCTTTTCCGATCCCTGGAGTGAAAATTCCATTTCTTATGAGCTGACAAATCCGTTGTCTGTTTGGCTGGTTGCTCTTGATAAGGAAAAGGTTTTGGGGTATATTGGCAGCCAGGCGGTTTTGGATTCTGCGGATATGATGAATCTTGCAGTTGACCCGGATTTCCGCAAACAGGGGATTGGTCGCAGCCTTGTGGATGCCCTTGAAAAGCATTTGGTCCCCAAAGGTGTTACGATGCTTCTTCTGGAAGTTCGTGTCTCCAACGAGCCTGCCAGAGCCTTATACGAGACATTGGGCTTTTCCTATGTGGGGAAACGCACCGGTTACTATTCAAACCCTAAAGAGGATGCCATGATTATGAGAAAGGAGCTGCACCATGAAGATCCTTGCAATTGAATCTTCCTGTGATGAAACGGCTGTTTCCGTTGTAGAGGACGGTCGTAAGGTTCTTGCTGACTGCATTGCTTCTCAGGTGGATCTGCACCGCATATATGGCGGCGTTGTTCCGGAGATTGCGTCCCGCAAGCACATTGAAGCAATTTACGGCTTGGCAGATCAGGCATTGGAAACTGCCGGTATTACCCGCAAGGATATTGATGCTGTAGCTGTTACCTATGCGCCCGGCTTGATTGGGGCGGTTTTGGTCGGTGTTAATTTTGCTAAGGCTGCCGCTTTGGCGCTGAACAAGCCTCTGATTCCTGTTCACCATATCCGTGGCCATATAGCCGCCAACTATATTGCATATCCGGAATTGAAGCCGCCTTTTTTGTGCTTGGTTGTTTCTGGTGGCCATACTATGATTGTGGATGTGATGGACTATACCCAAATGCGAATTCTTGGTACCACATTGGATGATGCGGCAGGGGAGTGCTTTGACAAAGTTGGCAGAGTTCTGGGTATGCCTTATCCCGGTGGCGCAGCTTTGGACAGGGCCGCCCAGCAGGGTGATCCAAAGGTTTATGATTTGCCCAGACCCAAGCCCGGTATGAATCCCTATGATATGAGCTTTTCCGGCTTGAAAACCGCTGCATTAAACCTAATTCACCATGCAGAGCAGGTAGAGGAGCAACTGGATATTAATAGCCTGTGCGCCGGTTTTTGCGCAGCGGTTTCCGATACCCTTGTTCCCCGGGTGGTACAAGCATTGAAGGAAACAGGATATCATAAGCTTGCAATCGCCGGCGGTGTGGCAGCCAATTCCCGTATTCGGCAGGATGTGGCGAAGGCCTGCGAAGCCATGGGCGCTAGCTTGTGTATGCCGCCTCTTTCTCTATGTGGAGATAATGCGGCTATGATTGGTTCTCAGGCTTATTATGAGTATCTTTCCGGCAATGTAGCAGGTATGGATCTCAATGCTTATGCAACCAAATCCATCCTTGGAGAGAGCCTATAATACAAAATGCAGGAGAACCGTTATTCTCCTGCATTACTGCTTCTTCTACATGAAAAATGAATTTTGTGCAAAAAAGTTAGAACAACCAATTTATTCCATACTAAAATTTTGCAAAATAAGTTAGAAAATACCCGTTTTATTATGAAAACATCTAATTTCGACATGTTATTTTCCTACAATATCTGTGGAAAAACTTGTGGATACTGTTTATAACTTGCCACAGAAAGTTGGAAATTCCCGGTTTTTGTATAAATCAACTTGTAGAATTATGGGGAAAAAACAAACAATAATTATAATTAATGTGTTTGAAATGAAAGTTAAATTTGTCATTCTTTGATACTTTTTGGAGTAGTATTTATGCTGATTGAGATTTCTTCATTTGACGGGCTGAATAGGCAGCGACTTATGGCAATTTATGAGGAAGGTAATCGGGAAAATGCCGCTATGCATTATCCCGATACGCCACCGGGCGTGGGATTAACCATGGCAGAGCAGGATTTTTTATATTATCTGCGTGAGGATTTTTTCAAGGTTCCCGGCGCTTTCTATGCCATTTGGGCAGAGAATGATTTGTGGGTGAGTGCGTTGCGTATGGAACCTTATAATGATGGTTATTTGCTTGAAGCTTTGGAAACCCACCCGGAACATCGGGGCAAGGGTTACGCTAAAAAACTTGTTAACCAAGTTCAGCAGATGGTAGATGCCACTATCTATTCCCATGTATCAAAAAAGAACGGTGCATCTTTGACAGTTCACAAGGCCTGCGGATTTCAAACAGCATTGAATTATGCTGTTTATTTAGACGGTTCCGTCAGCCGTGGTGCAATTACCCTGCGATATGATAAATAAAACAGGCCGCCCAATGGCGGCCTGTTAAGTTATTATTAGTCGTGAAGCTCGTTTAAGGTTTCTACATAAAGCTCAGCCAGCTTTTCACCGGTACCGGCTACGAAATAGCCGTTATCCTTTTCGTAGCAGCCATTGTCGAAACCAAGCTGAGAGGGGATGTAGCTTTCGTGGCCGTTGCAGTAGGTAACTACAAAGGTCATTTCGAAAGGTGTATTCTCCTTGATATACATACCGTTGGTATCGAACATCTCGTAAGGAGCGGTGATAAAGGAAATATCTCCAATTGCGATCATGTTAAGAGGCAGATTCTTGTAGTCGCCTGCTGCAGCGCGGTTTTTCATGCCACTAATTGTAAAGATGCTGTTGATCAAGCCATTGGTAGCGGCGCATGCTTTTTCCTGATCTTTGGTTTCTTCGTAAATAGACAGGAAAACTGCAGCGGCTGCATTTTCTTCGCCGGTGGTCTTACGAACCTCGCCCTTATAGGTTACGGACTTGATTTTAATCTCACCGGGGTTAACCTTGGTCATATTGTCAAGGCCCTTGCCGGCATAGCGACCAAGTGCTTCTCCGTGCTTTTTTACATCACGAGTAGCAGAAATATTCTCGTCGGAAATTCTGCTCCATGTATTTAAATTGCCACTGGCACCCTGGAAATAGACAAAATCGCAGTCAAAGGTATTTTCCATGTACATTCTGCAGTAACCGATGGTATCAGAGGTAATATATCCGTTGTTTCCGGTTACGGTAGGATGGCCCTGCCAGTTCATCAAAACGATGTCTTTTTCACCGTCACGCACAAACTTAATGAGCTGAATCTCGTTATCTGCTTCAGTTTCGTGCTTTACATATGCTTTGCCGGTGACAATGCCGTAGTTGTCACCTACAAAGGAACCATCGTCCATAACATAGTGACGAACGAAGTTCAAATTCTCTGTTTCAGAACGACCAATAAAAATCTCTGCAGGTTTTCTGGATTCCATTGCGGCCTGCGCTGTTTTTGCAGCGCCGTTTACAGCCAGATTGTGGATTACAGCATCGCCGTGGGCGGGAGCAGAGTGGATGTGGGTGCTGGCGGAGAAAATATTTTCCTTTGGCACGCCGGTGACAGAGGTCACCTTGTTGCGGATTTCGGTAGAGAAAGGAATGCTGACACTACCAAGATCAAAGGAGAACAGCAGTGCAGTGTTGTTGTTTTCGTCGGTAATGGCAATGCAGGAAACATAGAGCGGATCCATTACACCGATGCAAGGAGTGTCGTCTTCATAACCGGCAAGGAAGATATCACCGCTGGTGGTGGGTGTAATATTTTCTCTTGCATAGCCCACACTGAAGCCAGTGTTGGATGCAGCGGCTTCGGTTGTGGTAACACTGTCGCCTTGGGAATCAGAACATGCGGTTAAGCAAAGAAGCATAATGAATACTAAGAGTAAAGAAATAATTTTTTTCATAGGGAATCCCTCCTTTTTTATAATTATACTATATTTATGGTAAGTAAGCAAGAGCAGAATGATAAGGATTCATTGTTTTTTGTCTACGAATATTCGAGCATTGTTTAACAAAAAAGAAGTCACCCTTATGGGCGACTTCTTTTTTGGTGCGAGAGATGGGACTCGAACCCACACGGCGAAACCACACGCACCTCAAACGTGCTTGTCTACCATTCCAACACTCTCGCAAGTGACCTCAGTATTATATCCTTACGAACCCCTTTTGTCAATACCTAAGCGGGGAATATATTACTATGCAACTGAAGAAATTTGTGCTATAATAAGTAAAAACAAAGACAGGAGAATACTATGGTTCGATTTTTTGTTGATCCTTCAGAATTGCGTGACAACGAAATTGTCTTGAATAAGGAAAATTCCGCCCATGCCCGCGTTTTGCGCTTGCAGGAAGGGGAGCAGGTAACACTCTGCAATGGGGATGGCACAGATTTTATATGCGCGGTTTCTGCTGTGAATAATGGCAACTATTATTTAAGAGTTATAAATTCTATGCCCTCGGAATCCGAGCCGAGTGTTAAGGTAAGTATTTATATGGCCTTGCCTAAGGCGGATAAACTGGAGCATGTGATTCAGAAAGCCACGGAGCTGGGTGCTTATGAGATCGTTACATTCCCGTCTGCCCGCTGTGTTTCCAGACCGGATGAAAAAAGTCTCAATAAGAAGCTGGAACGATGGCAGAAAATTGCAGTTTCTGCTGCGGAGCAGTCCGGCAGAGGAAGAATCCCTAAGGTGATTGTTTTAAATTCCTATGAGGATGCATTGAAACGGGCAATCCAGGCAGAGAAAGCCGTTTTGTTCTATGAAAACGAACAGGCAACTACACTTCACATGGCGCTGAATCAATGCAGTGTAAAAAGCTTTAGTCTGTTAACCGGCCCGGAGGGTGGCTTGGAAGAAAAGGAAGTATTACAAGCTCAGGCTGCGGGTTTTTCGGTTTGTACCCTGGGAAAACGGATTCTCCGATGTGAAACAGCGCCGCTGTGCGCACTTTCGGCAGTTATGTATGTTGCCATGGAATTTTAAAACAACAGCCAGCCCAAGTAGCTGGCTGTGTTTCATTTATGATATTTACTGCCTGCTTGAATCGCTTCCGCCCGATAAAGCTGCTCCAGCACCATAATTCTGGCCAAATGATGGGGGAAGGTCATGGGACCCATGGACAGCTTGAAATCAGCCAATGCTTTTAATCTTGGAGACATTCCAAAAGAGGAACCGATCAAAAAGCAAGCGCTGCTTTTTCCGGAAAGCTTAACTTCGCTGATTTTGTCAGCCAGAGACTCAGAGGAGATGATCTTTCCTTCCGGTGTTAAGGCACAAAACCACGCGCACTTTGGAATTTTGGATAGAATCATTTCTGCTTCTTTTTCCAATCCTGCAGATATTTCGGCAGGGGAGGGCTCCTCCGGCAGACGAAACTCCGGTAATTCGATCAACTGAAAACGGCAGTAACCTTTCAGCCGTTTTTCATATTCCTTGGCAGCTTCGGTATAAAACTTTTCTTTTAGCTTGCCCATAACGATAAGTGTAATATCAAACACGGCATCCACCTCGCGGATATTATATCACATATAGATTCACTTCGTAAATAGTCTAATGAATTTTGAATATACTATTAGGGAACGGAGGTGCGCCATGCGTAACAAACACAATATTCCTTTGATTGTTCCGTCCGGGCCTTTGGGACAAAGCGGTATGGATCCCATTATCACAGACCCCAATGGCAGTTATACCGGTAAAGGTGTGGAACCTTATGAAAAACCCGTCCAGGACGCTGATGACTTATAAAGGCCTAACCGTTTGGTTAGGCCTTTATAATTATTCTCCCAGGTATTTTTTACGGGTGGCGTTCCCACCGCGTATATGTCGCTGGGCTTTGTTTTCGTCTAATACATGGCGAACTTTTGTATATAGGACCTTATTGATTTTGGGAAGCCGTTGAGAAAGGTCCTTATGTACCGTGGATTTAGAAATGCCAAAGTGTTTTGCGGCAGAGCGTACAGTTGCTCCGGTCTCAATCATGTACACAGCCAGTTCGCAAGCTCTTGATTCGATGGTATCAGTCATAAAATCTCCTCCCTGCTGTGTGCTACCATAATAGCTATATGCGCGGATAATAAGGAATATGAATCCTTGACACAGGGAGAATAACTTTGTAAAATGATGATATAAACAGTCGGCTGGAGGGTATATGATCTATTTTAATAATGATTACAGTGAGGGCTGTCATCCTGTAATTTTAGAGGAATTAAACAAAACAAATATGGTGCAAACTTCCGGTTACGGCTGTGATGAATACTGTCGCCGTGCTGCTGACTGTATTCGAAATCTCTGTGGTAATGCTGAACTTTCCGTGCATTTTCTGGTTGGTGGAACACAGACCAACAAGACCGTGATCGATGCCAGCCTGCGCCCGCATCAAGGGGTGATCAGCGCATCTACCGGCCATATCAATGTGCATGAAACCGGTGCTGTGGAGGCCACAGGACATAAGGTGCTTGCGTTGCCGTCTCGAGATGGTAAGCTGACCGCCAAGCAGGTAGAAGAGACTGTTTTACTGCATCGGCAGGACGAAGCAGCGGAGCATATGGTACAACCGGGAATGGTGTATATTTCCAACCCTACAGAATTAGGCACCATATATTCCTTGAAGGAACTGGATGCCATTTCCGCAACCTGTAAGAAATTGGGCTTGTATTTGTTTCTGGACGGCGCCCGTTTGGGCTACGGTCTTACTGCAAAGGATAATGATGTGACATTGAAGGATATTGCACAGCTTTGCGATGTGTTTTATATTGGCGGCACAAAGGTTGGCGCTTTGTTTGGTGAAGCTGTGGTGATTTCCAATCCCTGCATCAACAAAGACTTTCGTTATTTTATCAAGCAGCATGGCGCTATGCTCGCTAAAGGCAGACTTCTCGGTGTGCAGTTTAACGCGCTGTTAACGGATAATTTGTATTTTGATATTGCCCGCAGAGCCAATGCGCTGGCAGACCGGATTCGTTATACATTGGATACGCTGGGATATTCCTATCTTGTTCCCGGTGTAACCAATCAAATCTTTGTTATACTGCCGGATGAGGTTCTGGATCACTTGTCTGAACGCTTTACATTTTCTGTTGAAAAACGGATTGACGAAAACCATCGCGCTGTCCGTTTTTGCACCAGCTGGGCAACCACTGAGGATAATGTGGACGCGCTGTGTCGGGCATTAAAACAATATTCATAATTCGTATTTTATTCATGATTTTACATTTGATTCATGTTATTCTTACATAAAGGAGGTCGGTGTGATTGGAGCTGAATAAGAAGACCCTTCGCAATATTTTTATTGGTGTAGCCGGGTGCATTCTTCTGTACTGGGTTTTGCATGAATTTGAGCGGGTAAAGGCGGTGCTATCTGTGATCAAGGGTGTTATTGCGCCCTTTGTGATCGGTTCGGTTTTAGCATTTATTTTCAATGTGCCTATGCGCGCCATTGAGAGCAAGCTCACCAAAATCAAAAAAGTAAAACTAAGAAGAATCATTGCTCTGGCGCTAACTTTCCTTGCTGCTGTAATCGTGCTTGGCGTGATTTTCCTGCTGTTAATTCCCCAGATTATAGATTCAGCAGGAACCTTTGCAGACAATGCGCTCGTATTTTTCAATGGAATTCAAAGTAACGCTAACGCATTTTTGAATAATAACCCTGAGCTTATGAATTGGGTTATGGATAATATTGGTCTCGAAAAGCTGGATGTTGCCACCTTGATTCAAAAGGTGATCGATATGGTTGGCACCAGCGTTTCCACCATTATCAGCGGCGCTTATTCTGCGATCGGCAGCTTGATTGGTGTGGTTGCCAATGCCTTTATCGGTACTATTTTTGCTGTTTACTGCCTTTTCAATAAGGAAACCCTGGCTACCCAGGGCAGAAAGCTGCTGTATTCCAATTTCTCTGAGAAATTTGCAGATGAAACCGTCCGGATTCTTCGGCTTACCAATTCCACTTTTTCCAACTTTCTTTCCGGCCAGTGTTTGGAAGTGACCATTCTGGGTGTCATGTTTGCTATTTCCATGGCTATTTTCAGAATGCCGTATATTCCCCTGGTGAGTGTGCTGGTAGCGGTAACCGCGTTTGTTCCTGTGGTGGGCGCATTCGCCGGCTGTATTGTTGGCGCTCTGTTTATTTTGGTGGACAATCCCATACAGGCTGTTTGGTTTGTTGTCATGTTCCTGGTGATTCAGCAGATCGAAAACAATATTATTTATCCCCGTGTAGTGGGTACTTCCATCGGTCTTCCCGGTATGTGGGTGCTGGTTGCGCTTACCGTAGGCGGGGAGCTTATGGGTGTTGTTGGTATGTTTTTGATGATTCCCGTAGCGTCGGTGCTTTACACTTTGGTTCGTGAACGCACAAATGCCAAGCTCAGTGGTATGTCTATTGACGGAGAGAAGCTGCATGCCCAGCCCCCGGATCTAAAATCCAAGTTAAAAGAGAACCGAAAAAAGAGGAAAGAAAAGCGTGATAACCGTGTAACGGATCAAGAGGAAGAGAAATAATTTAAGCCGCCGGTTTTCCGGCGGCTTTCCTTTATACTCTGGTGAATTCGTAGTTTTGAAAGATAAGGCGATCTCCGGTATCCACATCGTAGGGGAGCAGTGCCAATGCAACCTCTGATTCTACTCCTGTGTCATCATATCGAATATAACCATAATCGCCACGAATATCTATAACAGTACAATACATTTCATCACCCTTTAAGAAACCCGCCCCTTTTTACAGGGGCGGGAAATTACGAGAAGAATCAGGAATTAGTCCTTGTACATCTCCACCAGCTTCAGTAGATGCTCGTAGCGCTCCTTAGCAGCAGCCTCGTTTCTTGCGAACAGCTCGGTTGCGCGCTCGGGGAACTCACGGGTCAGACGGCTGTAACGGGCTTCGTTCATCAGGAACTCCTGATAGCCATCCTTGGGAGCTTTGCTGTCCAGCTGGAACTTGCCGGTCTCCTTAGAGGGATCGAAGCGGAACAGATTCCAGTAGCCGCAGTCAACAGCCTTCTTCATCTCAGCCTGGCAGTTCATCATGCCGCCCTTGATGGAGTGCATCTCACAGGGAGCGTAGCCGATGATCAGGGAAGGACCGTTGTAGGCCTCAGCCTCGCAGATAGCCTTGATGGTCTGAGCCTGGTTAGCGCCCATAGCGATCTGAGCAACATAAACATAGCCGTAGCTCATTGCGATCTCTGCCAGGGACTTCTTCTTGGTCTCCTTACCGGAGGCTGCAAACTGAGCAACTTGACCGATGTTGGAAGCCTTGGAAGCCTGACCGCCGGTGTTGGAGTAAACTTCGGTGTCGAATACGAAGATGTTTACATCCTTGTTGGAAGCCAGAACATGGTCAACACCGCCGAAGCCGATGTCGTATGCCCAGCCGTCGCCGCCGAAGATCCAAACGGACTTCTTGGAAAGGTATTCTTTCTTGGAGAGAATGTCAGCAACAGTGTCGCAGCAAACATTAGCTTCCAGAGAAGCAATCAGAGCCTTAGTAGCAGCCTTGTTGGCCTCACCGTCGTTGAAGGTGTCCAGCCAAGCTTGGCAAGCAGCCTTGCGATCCTCGCAGCAGGTATCTTCCATGACCTGACGAACCTTGTTAGCCAGGGACTCGCGGATCACAGCCTGTGCGGTGTACATACCCAGACCGTGCTCGGCGTTGTCCTCGAACAGGGAGTTAGCCCATGCAGGACCGTGGCCGTTTTCGTTGACGGTGTAGGGAGAGGTAGCAGCGGGGCCGCCCCAGATGGAGGAACAGCCGGTGGCGTTGGAGATGTACATCCGATCGCCAAACAGCTGGGTTACCAGACGAGCGTAGCTGGTCTCAGCACAACCTGCGCAGGAGCCGGAGAACTCCAGCAGAGGCTTCTTGAACTGGCTGCCCTTGACGGTGTTGTCTTCCATATCAGGCTTTGCAGCAACCTTGGAGACCATGTAGTTGAACACTTCCTGCTCGCCCAGTTCCTGCTCCTGGGGAGCCATGGTGATGGCCTTGGTGGGACATACGCCAACACAAACGCCACAGCCCATGCAGTCCAGGGGAGAAACAGCCATGGTGTACTTGTAAACGCCCTTGCCCTTGCCGGCCTTGACATCCACCAGACGTGCACCTGCGGGAGCGGCAGCAGCCTCAGCCTCGGTCAGTGCGTAGGGACGAATGGTAGCATGGGGGCAAACATAAGCACAGTTGTTACACTGGATGCACTTGGTCTCATCCCAGTGAGGAACGGTAACAGCAACACCGCGCTTCTCGTATGCGGAAACGCCCAGAGGGGACTGACCGTCTTCCAGATCCACCAATGCGGAAACGGGCAGGCTGTAGCCGTCCATCTTACCCACGGGAGTCAGAATATTCTTTGCAACAGCAACAGTAGCGGCAGGGCCTTCCAGATTCAGCTCAACAGCCTTATCTTCGGCGGTAGCCCATGCAGCGGGAACATCAACCTTCACATAAGCGGTAGCGCCTGCATCGATAGCCTTCCAGTTGCAGTCAACAACCTCACGGCCCTTCTTCAGATAGGACTTCTCGGCAGCATCCTTCATGTAAGCAATGGCTTCCTCAGCGGGCATAACCTTTGCCAGGGAGAAGAATGCAGACTGCAGAATGGTATTGGTGCGCTTGCCCATGCCAACCTGGATCGCCAGGTCAATAGCATTGATGGTGTACAACTGAATGTTGTTAGCAGCAATATAGCGCTTGGAAGCAGCATCCAAATGATGCTCCAGCTCATCCAGAGTCCACTGGCAGTTGATCAGGAATACACCGCCGGGCTTGACGTCCTGAACGATCTTGAAGCCCTTGGTGATGTAGGAAGGATTGTGGCAAGCTACGAAGTCAGCCTTGTTGATGTAGTAGGGAGACTTGATGGCATTGTCGCCGAAGCGCAGGTGGGAAACAGTAACGCCACCGGTCTTCTTGGAGTCGTACTGGAAGTAAGCCTGTACGTATTTGTCGGTGTGGTCACCGATGATCTTGATGGAGTTCTTGTTAGCACCAACAGTGCCGTCGCCGCCCAGACCCCAGAACTTGCATTCGATGGTGCCTTCAGCAGCGGTGTTGGGGGAAACCTTCTCGTCCAGAGACAGGTAGGTTACATCGTCAACGATACCCAGAGTGAACTCCTGCTTGGGAGCATCCTTAGCCAGCTCTTCGTAAACTGC
>JAZRBJ010000041.1:0-13997 GCA_045635065.1 Faecousia sp.
CCGCTTCCGCCTCCCGGGTCAGAGAAAGGACAACGCCCTCGGAAGGGCGGTTTCCTCTACCAAAGGGCACCGTGACCCGCATGCCGCTTTCCAGCGTCATGCCCATGGGTACACGGTAGGAGTAAGGCTTGTCTATGGCAAAATTTGCCGCAGCCACGGCGATCTTTGCAACCATACAGCCCTCTCCTTTCTTTTCATCAATTCTTAGTTCTTGTATTCACCCTTTACGGTTGCGGTCAGCTTGCCCTCGGCAACCTCGCGGATCGCCAGGGTTACGGGCTTCTCGGTCAGTTCTTCCTGGAAAGCCTCTGCCTCAGCAGCGATCTGGCGGGCACGGTGTGCCACCACATTCACCAGCAGGTAACGGCTGTCCACATTCTTCAGCATATCAGCTACGGGGGGATAAAGCATTTTCGGTTCCTCCAATATTATTCTGCCTTGTCGGCAATGATTTTCAGTATTTCATCGGCGCAGGCTTCCACCTGGTCGTTGATGACCATATAGTCGTATTGTTTTCCCATTTCCATCTCCCATTGCACCCGCTGGGAGCGCACGGTGATCTGTTCCTCTGAGGTATCGCCCCTGCCACGCAGACGGCGCTCCAGCTCCTGAACAGAGGGTGGCGCAATAAAGATCAGGCAGGCATCGGGCCAAGCCTTTTTCACGTTAAATGCGCCGTTGGGCTCAATGTCCAGAATCACATGGCCGCTCACCAGCTTTTCTTCCAGCTGCTTCTTGGGCGTGCCGTAGTAATGATCCATGTGGGCATCGTATTCCAGAAAGGCATCCTTTTCGATCATATCCAAAAAAGTGTCTTTGGAAACAAAGTAGTAGCTTTCTCCATCCACCTCACCGGGCCGGGGGGCTCTGGTGGTGGCAGAAACAGAGAATCGCAAATCCTGCCGCTGATCCATTACTTTTTTCAGCACCGTACTTTTACCTACGCCGGAAGCGCCGGAGATCACAAACAGCTTGCCTTTATTCATTTTCTCCTGCCTCCTTACCCATCCAACGGGTATTCAGGGTTTCCGGTGTGGCAGCGCACAGGATCACATGATCCGTATCCATCAAAATCACGGATTTTGTCTTGCGTCCGTAGGAAGCATCAATGAGCATAGCCCGATCCTTGGCTTCCTGCACAACGCGCTTGATGGGCGCGGAATCCGGATCCAGAATAGCCAAAATCCGGTTGGCAGCCAGCATACTTCCAAAGCCAATATTGATCAGTTTCATAGCCACCTCTTATTCAATGTTCTGGGTCTGCTCACGGATTTTTTCCAGCTCAGCCTTAATGTCCACCACGATTCGCGCCAGACGGACATCGGTGCATTTAGAGCCAATGGTGTTGGCCTCCCGGTTCATCTCCTGGAGCAGGAAGTCCAGCTTTCTGCCGATGGCGCCGCCACCGGACAGCATGGTTTCCATCTGCTGCAAATGGCTGCGCAGGCGAACAGTTTCTTCATCCACCGCCACCTTATCTGCAAAAATGGCAGCCTCCGTCAAAATCCGGCTTTCATCAATAGCGGTGTTTTCCAGCACTTCACGCAGCTTGTTTTCCAGGCGGGTGCGGTAATCTGCCACAGTCTGTCCGTTACCCTCCTCCACCTGGGTCACCAGTTGCGCAATGGTCTGTCCACGGCTGCACAGATCTGCATCCAGCGCAGCGCCTTCGGCGGTACGCATGGCATCATAGCCCGCCAGCGCCTTGCTCACTACGCTCATGAGATCCGCCCCCAACTGTTCCTCATCCACCTGAGGCTTCTCCACAGAGAACACCTCGGGCAGCCGGGACACAGTGGACACGCTGATGTCGTCTTTTACCTGGAATTCCGTGACCATCTGCCGCATGGCAGCCAGATAGCCCTCCAAAACAGAGCGGTTCAGGGTAACATCTACTTCGTCGCCGCCTTCGGCACGCAGAGATATGTACACATCCACCTTACCTCTGGAAACAGAAGCCTTCACAGCCTGCTTCACCGCATCCTCCGCAAAGGACAGCATCCGGGGCAGACGCACAGAGATATCCAGATACCGATTGTTAACAGAGCGAAGCTCCACGGTGAATTCTCTTCCGTTCACCGTTTCCACAGCACGGCCGTAGCCGGTCATACTTTTAATCAAAATTCACACACCCCTTTGTTGGTGTTTATCCCTGACGCATAGTCACGGACACATTGTATGTTCCAATGGCGCCAACCTCCAGGAAGGCTTCTGCCATGGAAATGTTTGCTCTGGCGGTAAATGTACCGGTCTGGGCGTCGGTAAAGTCAACAAACACAGACAAATCCGCATCTGTCATCTTTTCGATCAGTTCCTTGCTTCCCCGGACAGTAACCTCGATCTCCTCCGTGAGGATATCGGCGGTGTAGCCGCTGGGAACATTGACGGCCTCGATATTCTTAACAATGAAGTTCTTGGTAACCAGCTTGGGGAATTTCACAGCAACCTTTACTTCGTTGATACCGGTGATATTGGTCACACCCTCCGGCAGCTGAATGGGGAAGGTCAGCTCCGTGTCCACATTGTAGTCACCCAGATTCACCGTACCCAGCAGCAATTCGGAAATGCCTGCCAGAACACTTTCACTGGCAGCGATCTTAATGGTGGAGTGACCGTATACGATCTGGCTGGTTTCCTGGGTGGCGCCGCCACCGCTGACAACCTCAACCCGCAAGGGAATCTCCTTAACCTGCTGGATGAACAGCACAATATACACTTCATCTACATCGGCAGTTACCAGTTCTGCATCCACGGGAACGCCATCCTTGTCACACAGGGTATATTCAAAGCGCTCCCGAAGGGTTTCATTGCGGCCGGTCAAATCCACATCGATCACCGCATGGTCGATCTGATTCAGCACGGATTCCGGTCCGGAGATTCGAATAGAATCACTTTCCAGAGGCATATCCGATTCACTGGTAATAGTCACATTTTCCTTGTCGGCAATGTACTGCTCGTCCAGCTTTCCGGTGTAATTCAAAGTGATGGGTACCACCTTGGTGACCTTGCGTTCAATCGTCACAGCGATTTGTCCGGGGCTGCGCTCCAAAACAGTGACCGCATCGTCTCCCACATTACCGGGAAAGGCATGGGCGTAATTCAATGTCTGCTTACCGGGCTGGTCGATAGTAGAAAGATCCAGCACCAGGGTAATATTTTCGTTGGTAAGCTTATTCAAATCTGTGCGATTTCCGGACACCTTCATGGAAACCTTGGTAGTGCCGATGGAAGTAACCATCAACCCTCTGTCATTGAGAATGTTCTCACCCCGCAGATTCACGGGAATGTTGTAGAAGGTCTCTTCAGAGTTGGGGCTGACCACGGTAATCACATAAGCCCAGAGGGCAATGGCAATGGTCACAGACAAAAGGATGCGGACGATAGCCGCAGAGAAAATGATTGTCTTGATCTTATTCTTCATGATGCTGCTCCTCCTTGTCTTTCTTCAGGATCTTCTGACGCAGGCGCACCACCAGGTTATCCTCCTTGGGTGCATCCTCCGGGCAAAGCTCATTGTGCAGCAGGCGCTCCAGGGTTTGGGGCGCCAGATGGCGCTTAAGCATACCGCCAACCGCAACGGACACCGCACCGGTTTCCTCGGAAACGATGACCACTACCGCATCAGAAGCTTCGCTCATGCCCACAGCTGCCCGGTGACGGGTACCCAGATCTGCGCTGAGCCGGTTGGTATCGGAAAGAGGCAGCACGCAGCCGGCAGCAGCAATGCGACCGTCGCAGATCATCACAGCGCCATCGTGCAAGGAAGCCTTGGGGAAGAAGATGTTACGGATCAGTTGCTCGGTCACCCGGGCATCGATGGGGGTGCCGGTCTTCATATAATCATCCAGCCGCACATCCCGCTGGAATACCACCAGCGCGCCGGTACGCTCTCTGCTCATGGCCTCGCAAGCCTTTACCACCTGATTGATCACAATATCCGCTTCCTGGTCCGCCTTTTGAACGCCCAAGAGTTTTTTCAGCTTCATACTGGCCAGATGATCCAGCATACGACGCAACTCCGGCTGAAACAGCACCACCAGCGCGATCAAGCCCACATCCAGCAGCCGATCAAACAAAAAGTTCATAGTGTGCAGTTCCAGCAGCTGTGTCAGCCATGACAAAATCAGCACCGCAACCACCACTTTTGCAATACGGGAGGTACCGGTGGACCGGACCAAAGGCAGCAAAAGATAGATCAGACCACCCACTAAAAGAATATCCAAATAGTCCGACCACTGCATCCTGGCGATCTGTTGAAAAAACGATTGAATGTTGCCCATAACGCACTTCCGCCCCTTTTCTTCGGTGATTTGCGAAGCCCTTTTCGGGCAATCCGCATACAAACCCTATTATCTTTTCTATTATAGCGGATTGCCCCCGCATTGGCAATAGGAAAACAAAATTTTTTTAGGGATTCCTGCCCAAAACATCCAGAAAATACCGCAGTTCCCGGAAGGTGGAACCATACCCGAAGCTAGCCCTTACCGTACCGGTTTTCACCGTGTTTGCGCTTTCATGGGCAAGCGGCGCACAATGAAGACCGGCCCGCACACCAACCCCCTGCTTTGCCAGCCTTCCGGCAATTTCCTGGCAGTCCTCATTTCCCACAAAGGAAACCACCCCGCTTTGATGAGGTCCGGAAAATACTTGAAAGCCCCTTTCTTCCAATTCCTTGGCGCACAGCTCTGCCAGGGCAGCTTCCCGCCGGTGAATTGCTTCCCTACCTCTTTCTTTGACGCACTCTATTCCCGCAAGCAAACCGGCTATCCCCGACACATTCAGCGTTCCCGCTTCTCCCCTCTCCGGCAGTTCCCGGGGCATGGTCTGCTCCAAAGATGCGCTGCCCGTTCCGCCGCTTATCAAGGGTTTTACATCCTTTGCGCACAGCAGAATTCCCGTTCCCTGCGGGCCAAGCAGTCCTTTATGCCCGGGCATGGCAATAAACTCCGCCCCTAACGCCGCAAAGGAAACCGGCAAAATACCGGCGCTTTGTGCCGCATCTATAATAAAGGGGATTCCCTTTTCCCGGCACATGCGGCTTAATTCCTCCACCGGCAAAATATACCCAAACACATTGGAAACATGGGTAAATACCGCCGCATCCACCCCTCTTTTCAAAGCCTTTTCAAAGCTTTCCAGAGTGTCCTCCCAAGAAAACAGGCGCCGTGCCGCCACGGTGATTTTCGCCCCCAGGGCATGCAGGGGTCTTGTCACCGCATTGTGTTCAAACCCGGAGATCACCACCTGGCTGCCCGGCTTTATCAATGTTCCCAAAGCCATGTTCAGCCCATGGGTACAGTTAGAAGTGAACACCACCTGCTCCGGCAGACAGGCGAACAGATCTGCCGCCGCTTCCCGGCAACGGAATACGGTTTTATCCGCCGCTACCGCTCCGGGATAGCCACCCCGTCCGGGATTGGCGCAGCACATCAGCGCCCGGCTCACCGCCCGTTCCACCGCCCGGGGCTTTGGAAAGGAGGTAGCGCTGTGATCCAGATAGATCATAGCTGCAATTCCTCCACATTGCCGTTGACATATTGACCATACACCTTCCGAAACTGCACCTTTTGCTGGCGAAGCAGCTCCACCGCCCCGACAATCTCCCCCACAGGCAGCCGCAGGCAGTAGCCGCAGCCCTGTTCCTCCATCCATCTGGGTGTGCGTTGCAAGGCGCAACCCACCCCTGCCTTTCGTAAAACACCTTCTCCTCTTTGGGCGAAGGTCACAGAACGAAATGTGATAAAGCAAATCTTCATAATAAAACCTCCCGGGCTAGCCTATGCCCGGGAGGTCGAAAATGTTCAGTTTTTGGTGTCTTCCAACAAGCACACCGCATGGCAGGCCATACCCAGCCCTTCACCGGTAAAGCCCATACCTTCTTCCGTGGTTGCCTTCACATTCACCCGATGAGTATCAATCCCAAGATCTGACGCGATATTGACAATCATCTGGGGAATATGGGGCTTCAGCTTGGGCTTTTGCGCGATCACGGTCACATCAATGTTTCCCACGCGATAGCCTGCCCGGGTCAGCATTTCCCCTACCTTTCTTAAAAGTGCGCGGGAGTCCGCGCCCTTATACGCGGGATCTGTGTCGGGAAAATGGTATCCAATATCCCGCATGGCCGCCGCGCCCAGAAGGGCATCCATCACAGCATGGAGCAGTACATCTGCATCGGAATGCCCCAGCAAACCCAGAGGATAATCAATCCTTACGCCACCCAGGATCAAATCCCGGTTTTCCACTAATCTATGCACATCATAACCCTGTCCGATTCTCATTTTTCTTCCTCCAACAGCATTTGTGCGATCTTCAGATCCATAGGTGTCGTAACCTTCAGGTTCCGCTCGTCACCCGCCACGATCTTCACAGACATACCCAGATACTCCACAGCGGAGCAATCATCGGTGATCTCTTTCCCGTCGGAGGCCGCTTTTTGCAGTGCTCCGCGCAAAAGGTCAAAATCAAATATTTGAGGGGTCTGAACAGCATAAAGCTGGCTTCTGTCCGGTGTTTTCTTAACAAATTCTCCCCCAACGATTTTTACCGTATCCTTCACGGGGACCGCCGGCGCAGCAGCGCCAAACTTGCCGGCAGCACGGACAGTTCTCTCAATCACCTCCCGGGCAATCAAAGGTCTGGCGCCATCATGAACGGCCGCCAAATTCACATCCCGGGACAGGGCGCTCAAGCCCAGATTCACAGACTCCGGACGGCTGCTGCCTCCGGCTACTACCGCTGTAACCTTGGAAAAATCCTTGCACAGCTTGGTAACGGGAATGACCAGATCCTCCCGGGTCACCACCACAATTTCCTGAATGGCCTCGCAGTTCTGGAAGACGCGAACAGATCTTACAATCATGGGTTCTCCATTCAGAGGCGCCATAACCTTGTCTATGCCCTCCATGCGGGATGCAGAACCTGCCGCCACGATCACCGCGCCGCAGTATTTGATATTCAGAAGCTTTCGCCCTAATCTGGATAAAACCGACTCTCCCATACTTACAGCTCCATCACGATTTTCTTAAAATGGTCACCCCGGACCATAAAATTCTTAAACTGATCAAATGCGGCGCAAGCAGGACTCATAAGCACCACATCACCGGACTGCGCCGCTGCCGCAGCGGCATATACCGCCTTATCAAAGCTGCCGCAATCCACGATTTCCGGACAGCCGGGGCGGTACTGGGGCGCAGCCTCCACCGCCTTTTGAATCTTCTCACCGGTAGCGCCGCCCAGAAACAGCTTCTTCACATGGGCGCAGATTTCCGGGCCAAGCACATCAAAGGGGATCTGCTTGTCATAGCCGCCGGCAATCAAAATCACCTTTTCATCAAAACTGCGCAAGCCTGCAATGGTACGGCTGGGTGACGACGCAATGGAATCATTGTAAAACCGCACGCCATCTTTGACACGCACCAGCTCAATACGATGCTCCACGCCACCAAAGGTTTTTGCCACATGACGAATGGTTTCATCGCCGACCAGACCCGCAACCGCCAGAATGGCAGCCATGTAATTTTCCACATTATGAACACCGGGCAGCAAAATATCCTCTGCATCCAGCACCGGGGTTTTTCCCCTATAAATCACATTCTCCTTCAGCCATGCCCCGTCGGTCTTTTCCCTGCGGGAGAACTTCACAGTGGTTCCGTTACCGGTAAAGCTGTCGGTAATGGCATTGTCGTGATTAAGAACCAGCCGGTCACAGATCTTTTGATACAGAAAAATATTTTTCTTGGCATCCACATACTCATCCATATCCTTATGCACATCCAGATGATTGGGCGCAAGATTGGTAACCACCGCCACCTGCGGGCTTTGAGTCATATCCATCAGCTGAAAGGAGCTAAGCTCCACCACGGCAATATCTGTTTTCTGGATTTCCCGGCAAACAGACAGCAACGGCGTGCCGATATTACCGCCCAGCCACACCTTTTTCCCCTCTGCCTGCAACATTTTGGCAATGAGTGTGGTGGTAGTGGTCTTGCCGTCAGAGCCGGTTACCGCAATAATGGGGCAGGGACACAACTTGAAAAAAGCAGCCATTTCGCTGGTGATTTCTGCGCCACCGGAACGCAGAGCCTCCAAGGCAGGATTTCCAGGATGCATACCCGGGGTACGGAACACCACATCCGCCTGCAGATTGTCCAAATATCCCTCACCTGCGCTGAGCTTGCAGCCCATGCGCTCCAGCTCCAGCACCTCCGCATCCAGCTTTTCTCTGGGAGTCTTGTCGCAGCCGGTCACATCACAGCCGAATTCCAGCAGCAGCCGCACCAGAGGGCGGTTGCTCACACCCAGACCCAGCACCGCGATCCGCTTCCCACGCAGGGCGGAAAAATATGCTTCAAACGCCATACACTCGCCTCATTTCCAGGATTTATTCTGGATATAGTATATCCCCTGTCACCGGAATTTGCAAGCAAATAAATACGGGTGCGGTTATTACCCCGCACCCATATTTTAAACCGCCATTTTCATTTTCAGCCATTTCCCTTTCAGATAATGCACTGCATATATCACCGCACGGAAAAGCCAGTCCACAGTCATGGCGATCCACACGCCCATAATTCCCATATTCAATCCGGGAACGGTCATGCCTAACACAGAAACCTCCGGCAACGCCAAGGGATGCGCCAGTGCCACACGGAAGGCCCACATGGAAACCATGGAAATCACCATGGGGAACTTCACATCTCCCGCCGCCCGGAAGGAATAAGGCGTGGTAAAGGCAATGGGCCAAATCACCGCCGCGCAAAGGCAGTGATAAAACAGCATCTGTCTTGCCATATCCGAGGCTTCCTGTTCAAGACCGTATGCCCCGATCAGGGGTTCGGCAAACAGGAAGGTCAAGCCAATCGTAATCCACAGACTTACATAGGTCACTCCCAGCAGCAGCCGGGAATAATATTTTGCCTGCTTCTGCTCCAGGGCGCCGATACACCGCCCAATCACCGGCACAACCGCCATGCCAATGGCGCCGCCGGGCATGTACTGATAGCCCGCAATGGTACTAGCCACCGCATTGGCAGCGATCATGGAAGTAGGCAATGTGGACACCAGGCTCTGGGTTATCAGCTTACCGAAGTTGAACATGCCGCTTTCAATACCGTTGGGAATGCCAATGCGCAACATTTTGCGGATCATTTTGAAATCCGGACGGAAGTGCAAAAGCTTATCTATATACAAGGTATTTTTCTTGCTTCCAATAACAATCAGCATAATGCCTGCCGCAACAACTCTGGAAATCAATGTGGAAATCGCTGCGCCGGCTGCGCCCATATTGCAGATCATGATCAGCAATGCATTTCCCGCCACATTCAGCAAATTGGCTGCCACCGATACCACCGTAGCTGCAGAGGTCTTGCCCTCCACCCGCAGGATAGCATTGCAGGCGCTTTGAACAGCAAACACAGGATAAGACAAGGAGGTAAACAGGAAATAGTCCTTTGCGCTGTCCATAACTGCCGCTTCCACGCTGCCAAACAAAGCCTTTAATAACGGCACACGCAGAATCTGCACCGCAACCGTAATCAACGCCGCCACAGCCGTGGAAGCATACAGCAGCTGCTTTCCGCCATCCCTGGCTTCCCTGTATTTCCTGCTTCCCATAATTTGGGAAATCACAACCGTGCCACCGGCGGTCATGGAGGTAAAAATGATAATAAGCATATTATCCAGCGAACCCACCAGAGAAACGCCGGAGACCGCAGCATCACCCGCATAGGCAACCATCATGTTGTCCACCATACCCACGGTGATGGCTAAAATCTGCTGCACAAACAGCGGCACGATCATTTTCACCAGATCCCGTTTCGAAAACAACATTTCCTGCGCCCCCTATTAACAAATTTCCCCAAAAGGATTACCATGTGCATATCATAAACCATTTTTTGACACTGTCTAGCCACTTTGACGCCAGTTCACGCCATTTCTTTACGGAGATTTGCTATGCTTCCCAAATTTTATTTAAAAAGAGAACAAACCACTACCCTCTACGCCAAAGAGGTAACCTCGCCCTATATAGAATTTCATTTTCATTCCCACATAGAGCTTCTGGCGGTGCTGGAAGGTCAGATAGAAGTCACCGTCAATGACCGGCAGCAGTTGCTGCAACCGGGGCAGATTGCTGTAGCTCTCAGCCACGATGCCCATCAGTTCCGCAGTCCCACCCCCAGCCGTGCCATCAGTATTGTGATTCCCACGGATATGTGCGCAGAATTTATTTCTGCCATTGGTGACCGAAAGACCATGAGCCCCTTCCTTACCAATGAAGTGCTGTTCCAAACCGTGTGTGACTGCTTTTCCAAAATGGAAGCCAGCACCAATACCATCTGTCAAAAGGGTCATCTGTATGTGCTGCTGGGCACCCTGCTTGCCTGTATGCAGCTGGAGCAGCGGCAGGATCTTCCCGATCCGCAGCTGTACTCCCATCTGTTGCAATACATCAACAATCATTACACCCAGGATATTTCCCTGCGCACCATTTCCACCGCTCTGGGCTACAACCCCAGTTATTTATCCCGTATTTTCAACAACAGCTTCTATACCAGCATTCCCAAATACATCACCCTGTTGCGCTTGCGCCATGCGGTGCTTATGATGCAGGATCCAAAAAAAAGCATCACCGACTGCGCCTATGAAAGCGGCTTCCATTCCCTTCGCACCTTTTATCGGGTTTTTCAGGAAGAATTTCACTGCAGTCCCAGGGAATATCGCAATAAATAGGATTGAAAAATTGACATTTCCCCATTTTTGCGTTACAATAGACCGGCGACCGGGTTGGACAGCCGCGCGCCGAAGCCGAAAGGCTCGCTGTGAGGAAAGTCCGGGCTCCACAGGGCAAGGATAACAGCTAACGCCTGCCGGGGGTGACCCCAGGACAAGTGCAACAGAGATATACCGCCGCAAGGTAAGGGTGAAAAAGTGGGGTAAGAGCCCACTCATCCCATGGGAACATTGGGATGCTGTAAACTCTATCCGGAGCAACGCCGTGGAGAAGCATATAGGTTTGCCCGACCGCTTCGAGGAGGCGGCTTGATCCCGTGAGCAATTGCGGGACTAGATAGATGGCTGTCAAGACAGAACCCGGCTTACAGACCCGTGTCGCATAAGATATACGCACTGCAGGCGAAAAGGCCTGCGGTGCGTTCCTTTATTCTTCAGAAATTTCTTCCTCCGGCAGCTTAACCAAACCTGCAACATCGGACACAGGCAAGGAAAAAGCGATACCCTGGGCCTTTTTATCCATACCCATTTCCTTGTAAAGGGCATTGAGAATGTTGTCCCGCATGCTTTTTTCCACAACCAGCATCAAAATTTCCTTTTCCGCATGAATGGTAATACCAAAAAATGCCGCTTCTTTTTCCCGGGCAACACCGCGGGCATTGAGAATCGTACCACCTCTGGCACCATTTTCCCGGGCAACAGCCATGGCTTCCTCTGCGTAACCCGCATTAACAGTGGCAAAAATTACTTCATGATTATTGGTGGTCATACTCACGCCTCCCTTCCCTGTTTGTTGTTACTGAAAAACTGATACAGATTCACACCGATCACACTGCTCATTGGCACCGCAAACGCAATGCCTTTTCCGTTTTTGATGGTAGAGAATTTATCCTCCAGCGCCTTCATAACATCATCCATCCGGTCTTCCCGAACAACACTGACAATCACTGCCTTATGAATATTTAGGCCCAGCAGATTGATCAATTCCGAATGGGCGGTACCCAACCCACTAAGGACCATCTGGCAGTTAATTTCAAACTGGCTAAGCACATCCAGGTAAAATTCACCCTTGGAGCGATCCACCACCGTAAAAAGGAGCTTCAGCTTCTTGATTGCCGATTCATTAATCGAATTTGCCATAGCCGCCCCTCCTTACATAAAATTGATGATCTGCTGATCATCTGCATCCAAAATCCGTTTCATAGCCCGGCGTTCCCTGATCTTATTGGTCACAATGGCGCGGAAACCCAAAAACTGAATGGTAATCAGAGGTGCCATGGCGACCAGCGCCACCACGCCGAAGGCATCCTGCCATACCGAATCCGCCCCACGGATGCCCATGCAGGCGCCAATGGCAAAGGGCAGGATAAAGCCGGAGGTCATAGGACCGCTGGCTACGCCGCCGGAGTCAAAAGCAATGGCCGTATATACCGCCGGCACAAACAGCGATAAAGCAAAGGAAAGAAAATAACCGGGAATGATATAGTAAATCAAGGAAAAACCAAAGATAATCCGTACCATGGACAGCATAATAGCCCCACCCACGCCGATGCACAGACCCATGAGCATGGACCTTTTTTTCACATAGCCGCCGGTAATTTCCTCAACCTGTCCATTCAGTACATGAATGGCAGGCTCAGCCAAAACAACCAGCACGCCAATTACCAAGCCCAACGGAATCAACAGCCATTGATTCAGCTTTCCCAGCACATTGCCAATCTGATAGCCAATGGGCATAAAGCCAACCTCAACCGCGGTCAAAAACAGCACCAGACCCACATAGGTAAACAAAACACCCACAGCGATCCGCAAAAGATTCCGCTTGGGAAGATGCAGGAAAATGACCTGGCAAGCCAGGAAAAATGCCACGATCAAGCCCAGAGCCTTTGCCACATTTTTCGCCACCGTCAGCATGGTCCCCATAATTCCTTCGGCGGCGTGAAATTCATAGGGTGCCAATTGACTTCCGGAAAACAGGCTTAATACCAGCACCGCAAGAATGGGGCCAATGGAGCAAAGGGCAACTAAGCCGAAGCTGTTTTCCTGGGATTTCCGGTCACCCAACACATTGGAAATACCTACGCCCAAGGCCATGATAAAGGGCACGGTGATGGGGCCCGTGGTCACACCGCCGGAGTCAAAAGCCATTGGCAGCAGCGGACTTTTCCCCTGTTCGGACAGCATAAGCGCCATGGCAAACAGCAGCATATAAAACAGCATCAACACCGTGGAAAGACGGCGCTTAAAAACGATACGCAGAATGGACACCGTCAAAAATGCGCCCACGCCAGCACCTACGGTATACTTCAGCAGTTCTCCATTCATAATAGAGCGCACCTGATTTGCCAGCACCTGCAGATCCGGTTCTGCCACAGTAATCAGCACACCCAACACAAAGCTCACAGCCAGCAGTAGCCACAGCTTTCGCTGTTTAGAAAGACCGGCACCCACATGTGTACCCATGGGAGTCATAGCCAAATCAGCGCCCAAATTAAACATGCCTATCCCTATTACCAGCATAATTGCGCTGATGGTAAAAGTAAGAAGTTGCGCGCCGGTAAAATGAAACCAGGGCAGCAAAGAAACCGCATAAACAATCAAGGTGATTGGCAATGCGGAAATAAGCGCTTCTTTGATTTTGGCGCCAAGTTCACCCAACCGGAACACATCCTTTCTAAAAAATTTAAACTATTATAGCAAAAACACAGCTGGATTCCAACCCTCAAATGGTATAATTCATAAAATTTTAATATCCTTTTATTTGCCAATCTCTATCCCATATATAAAAAATTCCCCGGACCTAGGTCCGGGGAATCGTGATTGATTTCACAGTGGCAAATTACTCGAAGATCTCGGTAACAACGCCGGAGCCGACGGTACGGCCACCCTCACGGATAGCGAAACGCAGGCCCTTCTCGATAGCGATGGGAGTGATCAGCTCAACGTTCATAACAACGTTATCGCCAGGCATGCACATCTCAACGCCCTCGGGCAGGTTGATGATACCGGTCACGTCAGTGGTACGGAAGTAGAACTGGGGACGGTAGTTGTTGAAGAAGGGAGTATGCCGGCCGCCTTCTTCCTTGGACAGGACGTAGACCTGGCCAGCGAACTTGGTCAGGGGGTTGATGGAACCGGGCTTGCACAGAACCTGGCCGCGCTCGATTTCCTTCTTGTCAACACCACGCAGCAGAGCACCGATGTTGTCGCCAGCTTCTGCGTAGTCCAGCAGCTTGTGGAACATCTCGATGTCGGTGATGGTGGTC
>JAZRBJ010000042.1:0-10307 GCA_045635065.1 Faecousia sp.
AAAGTGCCCCTCCAAAAAGCCTTTAAGTGAGTTCAACCGGGGACTGAATACCCGCAGCGCCATCTATACCCCCTTCGCCCAAGCCATTCCCAATGTGCCGGTCATCGATGCCAATGCCTGCGTAAAATTGAAAACAGGCAAATGCGGCATCTGTGAAAAGTTCTGCCAGGTTGGCGCAATCGACTATACTCAGCAGGATGAGATCATTACCCAGCAATACGGCGCCATTGTGGTAGCTACGGGCTTCGACACCATCAACTTGGATAAGTACGGCGAATATGCTTATAACGAAAGCAAGGATGTGGTGACCTCTCTGGAGCTGGAGCGCATTATGAATGCTGCCGGTCCTACCAAGGGCCACTTAGAACGCCTTTCCGATGGAAAAGCGCCCAAAGAAATCGTGTTCATTCAGTGTGTGGGTAGCCGCTGCTCCGACGATCGGGGCAAGCCCTACTGCTCCAAGATCTGCTGCATGTACACCGCCAAGCATGCCATGCTGATTCGGGATAAATACCCGGACACCAATGTTACGGTATTCTACATCGATGTCCGTACCCCGGGCAAGAACTTCGATGAGTTCTACCGTCGGGCGGTGGAGGATTACGGTGTCAATTATGTCAAGGGTCAGGTGGGCAAGGTTGCGCCTCAACCCGATGGCAGTCTGCTGGTTCACGGCGTAGACCTGCTGGAAAATAAGCAGATCCTCAAAAAAGCGGATATGGTGGTGCTGGCTACCGCCATCGAGCCCAACCCCGATGTGCGTAAGATCGCTACCATGCTCACCGCTTCCATTGATACCAACAACTTCCTTACGGAAGCCCATCCCAAGCTGCGTCCGGTGGAATCTCCCACCGCCGGTGTGTTCCTTTCCGGCGTGTGCCAGGGTCCCAAGGACATTCCCGAAACCGTTGCCCAGGCCGGCGCTGCTGCTGTAAAGGTAATCGGTCTGCTGGCTAAGGATAAGCTAAAGACCAACCCCTGTACCGCCAGGGCCGACGAGCTGCGCTGCAACGGCTGCAGCCAGTGCGCCAATGTATGTCCTTACGGCGCGATTTCCTATGAAACCAAGCAGGTCAACGATCACGGCATTCGGGAAGATCGCCGTATTGCGGTGGTCAACTCCGCTTTGTGCCAGGGCTGCGGCGCCTGTACCGTGACCTGCCCCAGCGGTGCTATGGACCTGCAGGGCTTTTCTAACAGACAAATTATCGCGGAGGTGGATGCAATATGCCGGTAACTGAAAATTGGAAACCCACCATCGTTGCTTTCTGCTGCAACTGGTGCAGCTATGCAGGCGCAGACCTGGCCGGCTCCAGCCGTTTGGCCTATCCCGCCGATGTAAAAATTATTAAAGTACCTTGCTCCTGCCGTGTGAACCCCATGTTCATTCTCCGCGCCTTTGAAAAAGGCGCTGACGGCGTGATTCTTTGCGGCTGCCACCCCGGCGACTGCCACTACTCCACCGGCAACTACTACGCCCGCCGTCGTATGACATTGCTATTCTCCATGCTGGATTATCTGGGCGTGGAAGACGGACGCACCCGGGTGGAGTGGGTCTCCGCTGCGGAAGGCGTAAAGTTCTCCGAAACCATGAACAGCTTTGTGGAAAAAGTTCGCGGCCTTGGCCCGAATGTAAGATTGGGGGATTTGCGATGCAGGAATTAATCACGAGAGCAAAAGAACTGATGGAATCCGGCCAGGTCACCCGTGTTCTTGGTTGGAAAAAAGGTGAAAATGCTTGGGATGTGGAGCCTTGCTTCTTTGAAAGCATTGACAGTCTGCAAGCGCTTGTCTACGACGGCTTCTGCGGCGCTAACCTGAGTAAATACATGATTGAAGCAGGCAAGAAAGAGGGAAAGACCCTTGTGTTTCTGAAGCCCTGCGACAGCTACAGCTACAACCAGCTTCTGCGGGAGCATCGGGTAGACCGGGAAAAGGCTTACATCATCGGTGTGGGCTGCAAGGGCAAGCTGAGTATTTCCAAGCTTCCCTTTGACGGCATTCTGTCTGTTCAGGGCGCTGACTATCCCGACGCTGCCGAAACCCTTACTGTGGAAACCCTGTACGGCACACAAACCATTCCTTACAAAGCCGCTTTGTTAGAGCGCTGCCATGTATGCAAAGGCAAGGACCATGTGGTTTATGATGAACTGCTGGGAGAATCTGCTGACACCGTGGATGCAGATCGTTTTGCGGAAGTGGAACGCATTGAAGCCATGAGCCCCGAGGAAAAATTCGCTTTCTTCCAGAACGAGCTTTCCAAGTGTATTCGCTGCAATGCCTGCCGGAATGTGTGTCCTGCCTGTTCCTGCCGCAAGTGCGTATTTGACAGTACTGCCTTTGACTCCGAGCAGAAGGCAAACACCACCTCCTTCGAGGAAAAGATGTTTCATATTATCCGGGCCTTCCATGTAGCCGGTCGTTGCACCGATTGCGGTGAGTGCAGCCGGGTATGTCCCCAGGGAATCCCGCTGCATCTGTTTAACCGCAAATTTATCAAGGACATTAACGCCCTTTACGGCGAATATCAGGCAGGAAGCGATCTGGAGGCAAAAGCGCCTCTGACCAACTTCTGCACCGACGATGCCGAGCCGGGCGTAGGCAGGGGGTAAGAGATATGTATAAAATTCAAAAAGCAAATCTGAACGCCCTCTATGCTGCCATTGCTGAAAAAAGTGACCTGTTCCTTCCTGTGAAAACTGCAGGGCAGGTCAACTTCGGTCTGTGGACAGAGCAGGCTCAGGTGGACATTGACACATTAAAAACCGTAAAATCCGCTAAGGATATTTTCTTTCCCCAGAGTGAAACCCTTTACAAGGTTCTACAGGTAGATGGTAAGCTGAACATTCAAGGCGAAGCCCTGCGGGAAAAGCCTTTTGTGGTTTTCGGCATCCGTGGCTGTGATGTAAAGGGACTGGAGGTTCTGGATCAGGTATTCCTTTCCCCGCCGGTAGACAGCTACTACGCCACCCGCCGTCAATTGGGTACCATAGTATCCCTGGCCTGCGGCCGTCCCGAAGCCTCCTGCTTTTGCAAGGTTTTCGGTGTGGATTGCGCTGAGCCGGAAGGCGATGTGGTAACCTGGCTGACAGAGGATGCTCTGTATTGGGAAGCTAAAACGGAAAAGGGCGAAGCCCTGACCGCACAGCTTACAGCGCTTCTGGAAACTGCAGATGCTGCCGCTGTGGAAACAGAAAAGCAGAAGATTCACGCCATCGTGGAAAAACTGCCCTATTCCAACCTGTCCTTGGATAATTGGGGCGCTGAAGCTGCAGATAAGAACTTTGATTCTCCTCTGTGGGAAAAGCTGTACAGCCCCTGTCTTGCCTGCGGTACCTGTACCTTTGTGTGCCCCACCTGTCAATGCTACGACATTAAAGATTACACCACAGGCAACGGCGTGCAGCGCTACCGCTGCTGGGACAGCTGCATGTACTCCGATTTTACCATGATGGCGCACGGCAACAACCGTACCAGCCAGATGCAGCGATTCCGCCAGCGCTTTATGCACAAGCTGGCCTACTTCCCTGCCAACAACAACGGCATGTTCTCCTGCGTTGGCTGCGGCCGGTGCGTGGACAAATGCCCCAGCCACTTGAATATTGTCAAGGTTATCAAAGCCTTTGAAAAGGAGGGTGTGTAATGCACGAGCCTATGCATGAATGCAAGCACAATCCCGGCTTTATGCGGGACACCCTGATTCCCCAGGTAGGTATCATCACCGATATTCGCACGGAAACCCCGGATGTAAAGACCTTCCGTGTGGAAGCACCCAACGGCGGCAAGCTCTTTGAGCATCTGCCCGGTCAATGCGCCATGGTTTGCGCACCCGGCGTGGGTGAGGCTATGTTCTCCATTACTTCTTCTCCCACTAACAAGCTATACCAAGAGTTTTCTATTAAACGCTGCGGTGTTCTCACGGAGCATTTGCACTCTCTGAAAGCCGGAGATGAAATTCTGGTCAGAGGTCCTTACGGCAACAACTTCCCTGTGGAAACCGAGCTGAAAGAAAAAAATCTGCTGTTTATTGCCGGCGGTATTGCCCTTGCTCCTCTGCGCAGCGTCATCAACTACTGTCTGGACAACCGGGAAAATTACGGCGACATTGATATTGTTTATGGCTCCCGCTCTGCTGACGATCTGGTGCAGCGCAAGGAGATTGAAGAAGTATGGTCCAAAATTCCCGGCGTCAATGTTCATCTGACCATTGACCGTCCGCAGGAGGGTTGGGACGGCCATGTAGGCTTTGTTCCTTCCTATTTGCAGGAGCTGGCCTTTGATACCAATCGCACCGCCATTCTCTGTGGTCCCCCCATCATGATCAAATTCTGTCTGCAGGGACTTAAGGAAATGGGCTTTGCCATGGAGCAGGTCTATACCACCCTGGAGCTGCGAATGAAGTGCGGCGTGGGCAAATGCGGCCGCTGCAACATCGGTACCAAGTATGTCTGCAAGGACGGCCCTGTGTTCCGGTTCGACCAGGTGGACGAACTCCCCAATGAATACTAAGGAGGACAATGCCAAAATGGAAAATAATATGGTAAATGTCTATTTTTACGGCAAGAAATATTCTGTTCCCGGCGATCTGACCATTATGACCGCCATGGAATATGCCGGCTATACGCTCACCCGGGGCTGCGGTTGCCGCCATGGCTTCTGCGGTGCTTGCGCCACCATCTACCGCATTAAGGGAAAGAATGAGCTGAAAACCTGTCTGGCCTGCCAGACCCAGGTGCAGGGAGCCATGTATGTGGCTTCCATTCCCTTCTTCCCCACCGACAAGCGCACCTACTCTATCGAGGAATTGAAGGCTGATCAGCGTGTGATGATGGAACTGTATCCCGAAATCTACGCCTGCATCGGCTGTAACGCCTGCACCAAGGCCTGTACCCAGAGCCTGAATGTCATGCAATATATTGCCTATGCCCAGCGGGGCGAGCTGGAAAAGTGCGCTGAAGAGTCCTTTGACTGCGTCAGCTGCGGCTGCTGCTCTGTCCGCTGTCCTGCCGGCATCAGCCACCCCATGGTTGGCCTGCTGGCAAGACGTCTCACTGGTAAATACATTGCTCCCAAAACGGAGCATCTGGAAAACAGAGTTGCGGAAATCAACGCCGGTGCTTACGATGAGATGATCGAAGCAATTATGCAAAAGCCCATCAGTGAGATGCGGGAACTCTACAACCATCGGGATATTGAAAAGTAAGGAGGGGTCGAAATGTTTACAGATGCTATGCTGGAATCCATCAAAAAAGTGGAAGCAACCCGCGCAGAAAGAATGCGCACGGAACCCCGCCGTATGACTGCGGAAGAAAAGGATGAGTTGCTGAAAGCCTATCACCCCGACTACCGCAGCGAAGGTTTTAAAGAGATTCTGATTGGACCCAACAAGGGTCAGAAAGCCCCCGTGGAGCTGGCAGATCTGCTCCACTCCAACAGCCGTCTGCTGGGTGAAGAAGTGGATCTGTCCAAGATCGACTATGATGTGGATGTGCTGGTCATCGGGGGCGGCGGAGCCCGCGCTTCCGCAGCCATTGAAGCCCATGAAGCCGGCGCCAATGTTATGGTAGTTACCAAACTGCGCATTGGCGACGCCAACACTATGATGGCAGAAGGTGGTATCCAGGCAGCCGACAAAGAGAACGACTCCCCCGTGCAGCATTATCTGGATGCTTTCGGCGGCGGTCACTTTGCTGCCCGTCCTGAGCTGCTGCGTCGTCTGGTCATGGAGGCCCCCGATGCCATTTCCTGGCTGAACAAGCTGGGTGTTATGTTTGATAAGGATGAGGACGGCCGTATGGTCACTACCCATGGCGGCGGTACTTCCCGTAAGCGTATGCACGCCTGCAAGGACTATTCCGGCGCAGAAATTATGCGTACTGTTCGGGACGAAGTTCTCAACCGAAAAATTCCCGTGGTGGAGTTCACCTCCGCTGTGGAGCTGATTAAAGACGACAAGGGCCAGGTAGCAGGCGCAGTCCTTTTGAACATGGAAACCGGCGACTATCTGGTTGCCCGGGCCAAGACCGTCATCATTGCCACCGGCGGTGCAGGACGGCTTCACTACCAGAACTTCCCCACCTCCAACCACTATGGCGCAACTGCCGACGGCTTGATTCTGGGCTACCGGGCAGGCGCACCTCTTCTGTATCAGGATACCATTCAGTATCACCCCACCGGTGTTGCCTATCCCAGCCAGATTTTCGGCGCGCTGGTTACAGAAAAGGTTCGTTCTCTGGGCGCAATGTTGGTCAACAAGGACGGCGTGGCGTATGCCCATCCTCTGGAAACAAGAGATGTTTCCGCATCTGCCATCATTCGGGAATGCGCGAATGGCAATGGTGTAGATACCCCTCTGGGCAGCGGTGTTTGGCTGGATACCCCCATGATCGAAATTCTGGGTGGCGAAGGCACCATTGAAAAGAGAATCCCCGCCATGCTGCGTATGTACTTAAACTACGGCATTGATATGAGAAAAGTGCCTATTCTGGTTTATCCCACTTTGCACTACCAGAATGGCGGCTTGGAAATCGGCGGCGACGGCTTTACCAAGACCATCCCCAACCTACTGGTTGCCGGTGAGGCTGTTGGCGGCATCCACGGCCGCAACCGTCTGATGGGCAACAGTTTGCTGGATATTATCGTATTTGGCCGTAATGCAGGTAAGGCAGCTGCCGCTAAGGCAAAGGAGATTACTTTGGGTGCGCCCAATTTGGACCATATTTATGCATACGCAGATATGCTGAAGGACGCTGGTTCCACCGAAGCCGGTGTTTCCCCTCTGCTCCTGCCTAAGTATGCCCGTCACGAGCGATAACGGAGGCGATTGTAAATGGAGTGGTTGAAAACCTACTGCGATAATATCATTGGCAGTGAGTTGTTCATCATTTTTACTATTCTTTTTCTGGGCTATGCCATTGGACGAGTCACCGTCTGCGGTCTGAACCTGGGTTCTGCCGGTGTGTTGCTGGTCGCATTGGTATTTGGACATTTTGGCGTAACCATTCCGGATATTGTCGGTGATATTGGACTGATTTTGTTCGTAACGGCAGTAGGCCTCATCGCCGGTCCCAACTTCTTCCGGAATTTTAAAATTAACGCAAAATCCTATATCCTGTTAGGCGTAATCATCATTCTGGCTGGCGCATTGACCTGTGTTGCCGGTGTATTCCTGCTGAATGTGCCTTCCGACGTCAGCGCTGGCCTGCTTTCCGGCGCGCTGACCAGCACCCCCGGTTTGGGCGCTGCCAAAGAAGCGGTTGTCACTCCTGGTAACGCTTCCGCCGGTTACAGCATTGCCTATATCTTTGGCGTTGTAGGTGTTGTATTGTTTGTGCAGGTAGTACCCAAGCTGCTGAAAGTTGACATGGCCGCTGAGCGAGAAAAGTTCACCGCAGCCGCAGGTGTCCAGCTGAGAACTGAAGAAAAGAAACTTCTGGAACTGGACAGCATGGGCTTCTGTGCTTTGGCGCTCACCATCGTTCTTGGCATTTGTCTTGCCAAGCTGAAGATTGGTAATTTCTCTCTTGGCACCTCTGGCGGTCCTCTGATTTTGGGTCTTATTGTTGGTCACTTTGGCAAAATAGGTTCTGTCAGTCTTAAGGTAAAGAAAACCGTTTTGGAAGCCGTCCGGGAACTGGGTCTTGTGTTGTTCCTGTTAGGCGCCGGTGTAGAAGGCGGCGCAGGTTTCCTGCAGTGCCTTGCCGATAACGGCGGCATCAAGCTGTTCCTTTTCGGCGCAGTTGTCACAATCGTGCCTATGTTTGTTGGTTATTTCTTTGCAAGAAAGATCCTCAAATTGGATGTTCTTAACGCCCTCGGATCCATTTGCGGCGGCATGACCAGCACCCCCGCTTTGGGCAGTCTGATTCGGGTTGCAGGTACTGACGACGTAGCATCTGCTTATGCAGCTACTTACCCCTTTGCCCTTGTATGTGTCGTGCTGGCGTGCCAGCTTATCGGCATGATTCCGTTGTAAGGCGGTTCGGCGGCTTTGCATTGAAGCCGACACCCCTCTGCCCGGGCACCGGTATAGCCTGTGTGTTTCCGCAAATCGGGCAGGAGGTTCAAACCCTTTGCCGGTTTGAGGGTATAAAACAATAAATTTCCAGGATTCATAATAAAATACCCCCATAAGAAACAGTACTGCTTCTTATGGGGGTATTTGTATGGCTAAAGAAAAACATGGCGCTTTTCAAAGGGCGTAAAGAACTCGGTGGTCACACAGAAAATAGCACCTGTTCTAAAAAGGCCCGCTGCTTATTTCACAGGAGGCTCGCCGCAATCGGGAACATCCAGAGGGATGCCGCCCTGCTTAGCAGATTCAATGGCAATCAGACCGGGAATGGTGTATCTTGCGGCAGTCCAGGCATTCAGCGCCGGAAGCTTGTGCGTAAAAACCGCGGAGCAGAAGTCATCGATCAGGAATTTGTGAGTTGCCATGTGACCGTTTTCGACTGTTTCATAGCTTTTGGGCAGGCGTTCCATTTCCTTTTTCTGCACTTCTGCAACATCGTCCCACTGCCATTTTCCATTGGCAACCAGTTCCTTAAATTCGGGAAGGTGCTTGTTTGCAACCATGCCGGAGGTATTTACATAGTCGCTGACATCCGTAAGGAAGACCTTTTCCTTTTCACTCTCCGGATCTCTTTCCACCAGAACGTGCTGAGCGTTGGAGAATTCATAGCCGCCATTTGTGCCGTACAGAGCGGAGATGTAGGAACTGGGCTTCATCCAGCCGAAGGTTCGGGCTTCCGTGACTCTGGCTGTGCCGCCGTTTGCCAGCTCCATCAATACATATTGATTGGAGAAGACATTGCCCCACTGGTTTTTGTCGACTTCAAAGCGACCGTCGCCGGTCTTGTCAACATATCCGAAGCAGGTGACTTTTTTAGCATAGGAATTCACGGCAGACAGGATCATGCCGGTGGAGTGTGTGGGATAGAGAAGGGGAGGCATGCCGCCTTCGTTGGGGCGTTTGCCGTAGGAGATGTGATCGATATGATGATAGTACTGGGAGGCGCCGTAGGTGAAATCACCGAATTTACCGGCCTTATATGCCTCCCGGCAGAACATGGCGCAGGGATAGTAATAGCAGGTTTCGCCCATCATATAAATGAGGTCCTTCGCCTTTGCCAGTTTCACGATCTCTTGACATTCCTCTACGGTGGGTGCCATGGGAACAGCGGAATATACATGCTTGCCTGCCTTCAGCGCCTGAATAACAACATCACCGTGGAGATGTCTTTGTGTAAAGTTTGCGATACAGTTGATGGATTTGTCTGCAAGGACCTGCTCGTATGTATCCATGATTTCCACATCGAATTCTTCGGAATAAGCCTTAGCCTTCTCGGGAATGGTATCGCATACATATACCTTGTCCACTGCAGGATGCGCCTTGAATAGGGTCACAAAGAACTTTGCAAAGTTGCCGCAACCGATAATCGCAACAGTCAGTCTTTCGTTCATTTGATTCATTACCTTTCTAGCGGACAATATCCTCGAGACGAAAGATATCTATATTGAGTGCGGCAAGCTTTTCTGAGATAGAAGGATAGACATTGCTCATTATAAAACACCTCCGTAACTAAAGTAATGAGCTGGGTAATTTGCAGAAAAATTGCATCTCTACCACAATCTTACCACTTAAAATAAATCTTTGCAAGTATATATGAAAATAACCAAGTGGGAAACTGTTGGTCAAAAGTTGGTCACTATTTCAGGGGAAATACAGATCAAATTTCGCCTTGCAATGCAACGGAAATTTGGCCGTTTTTATACTTAAACAACTGCCTAATTTATTTGACCACTAAGCATAAATTTGTCAAGGGAGGGGTGTGATTGGACTTGCTTCCAATTGTAACGCTACACTTCGGACAAACGCATGCAGCAAAAAAAGAATTTATTTTTTTTGCTTAATATGCTATAATGAGCAAAAATATCGAAGGGGCAAAACTATGCAAGGAAACAAACAGCTGCAAAAGGCATGGAAAAAATACCCTTTGCCATTATAGGGATCATATCTGTTTTAGCCGTTATGTTACTGCTTTTGTGGGGCAATATAACAAACAGCCAGCAGTCCATTCCTGCCTTGTATCCTAATATCTACTTTTCCGGTGAGTATAAGCTGGCCGATGGCCCGTGGAACACGGTCAACGCCGGGCAGCACATTCCTGCTACCAAGGCAGATGTGACGCTGCAAGGGCAATTTCATATGGTTGCTCCCGATGGAGAGTATATCGGTGTTGCAGGGAAAGGTGTGCTCCTGGCCTTTTACTTAAATCACATCCAGCTGACCGTGGAGGAGCAAG
>JAZRBJ010000043.1:0-6577 GCA_045635065.1 Faecousia sp.
AGAAGCGCCAATCACCAAAACTTTGTGTTTTGTCGATTGGCGACTTTTTTGACACTCTGAGGTGGTGCTTTCCGGAACGGGAAAGCAGCACCTGCTTTCTTGCATTGGCAGGGGTTTCCTCTAGGCAAGGGAGGAAAATTGTGTTATAATGGAGAAAACTGTTTGGGAGGGGATAGAATGATCTCCGGATTGCAAAAGATGACACTGCTGGATTTTCCCGGCAAGGTGGCCTGCACTGTGTTTCTCCATGGGTGCAACTACCGCTGCCCCTTTTGCCACAACAGCCAGCTGCTGGGTGGCGTTGGCGAGGAATTTATGACTGAGGAAGAATTCTTTGCCTTTTTGGAAAAACGCAAGGGTCTGCTGGACGGCGTGGCGGTCAGCGGCGGTGAGCCTACCTTATATAAAGGGCTTCCTCAAATGCTGGCGAAAATCAAAGCCATGGGCTACGCAGTAAAGCTGGATACCAACGGCAGCCGCCCCCAGGTGCTGAAGGCTGTGGTGGAACAGGGTCTGGTGGACTATGTGGCTATGGATGTGAAGAACGGCCCGGAGGAATATGGCCAGACTGTGGGTTTGCAGAATTTTGATTTGGCTGCCACCGAGGAAAGTTTGCGCTATCTCATAGACGGCGGGGTGGATTATGAGCTGCGTACCACTTTGGTAGAGCCGCTGCACACCGAAGAATCTGTTGAGAAAATGGGGCGGTGGCTGGGCTCTCTTGTGCCGGGTAAGAAACCCCGGCGGCTGTTCCTCCAGAGCTTTGTGGACCGGAATACGGTGGTGTTTTCCGGGTTGTGTGCGCCCCGGGAGGATACAGTCTCCCATTATGTGGAAATTCTGACCCCGTATGTAGAGGAAATCACCATTAGAGGGCGGTAAAACACAATATATTGTGGTTTGAAAAAATATTTTGCTACAACATATTGACATTTGAGAAAAATTCTTGTATAATACGGTCACTGTCGCCAATACGGCCAGTGACCGTATTTTTACATATTACAGGAGGAAAAGAAAGATGTATCAAGTACTGAAGCGTGACGGCGGTACCGTCGAATTTGAGATTACCAAAATCAGCGCTGCTATGATCAAGGCCTTTGAGGCTGTGAACAAGCAGTACCATCCCAGCGTCATCAATATGTTGGCTTTGCAGGTCAGCTCCGATTTCGAGAGCAAGATCAAGGACGGCCTCATTGCTGTGGAAGACATTCAGGACAGCGTGGAAAAGGTGCTTTCCGATGCCGGCTATGCCGATGTTGCCAAGGCTTACATCCTCTACCGTAAGCAGAGAGAGAAGATCCGCAATGTTAACTCCGCCCTCCTGAACTACAAGGATCTGGTGGACAACTATCTGCAGATCAACGACTGGCGCGTGAAGGAGAACTCCACCGTTACCTACTCCGTGGGCGGTTTGATCCTTTCCAACTCCGGCGCTATCACCGCCAACTACTGGCTGTCCGAGATTTACGACAACGAGATTGCTGAGGCACACCGCAATGGCGATATGCACATTCACGATCTGAGCATGCTCACCGGCTACTGCGCAGGCTGGAGCCTGAAGCAGCTGATTCAGGAAGGTCTGGGCGGCGTTGTGGGCAAGATCACCTCTGCTCCCGCCAGCCACCTGTCCACCCTCTGCAACCAGATGGTCAACTTCCTGGGCATTATGCAGAACGAGTGGGCCGGCGCACAGGCTTTCTCCTCCTTTGATACCTACCTTGCTCCCTTCGTTAAGGTGGACAACCTGAGCCAGAAGGAAGTGAAGCAGTGCATTCAGAGCTTTGTTTACGGCGTGAATACCCCCTCCCGTTGGGGTACCCAGGCTCCCTTCTCCAACATCACCCTGGACTGGGTATGTCCTCCCGACCTGGCTGACCAGGCTGCCATTGTGGGCGGTAAGGAGATGGACTTCACCTACGGCGATTGCAAGAAGGAAATGGACATGGTCAACAAGGCCTTCATTGAGATCATGATCGAGGGCGACGCCAACGGCCGTGGCTTCCAGTATCCCATTCCCACCTACTCCATTACCCGCAACTTTGACTGGAGCGAGACCGAGAACAACAAGCTCCTGTTTGAGATGACTGCCAAGTACGGCACTCCCTACTTCTCCAACTACATCAATTCCGATATGGAGCCCTCCGATGTCCGCTCCATGTGCTGCCGTCTGCGTCTGGACCTGCGTGAGCTGCGCAAGAAGTCCGGCGGCTTCTTCGGCTCCGGTGAGTCCACCGGCTCTGTGGGTGTTGTTACCATCAACCTGCCCCGGATCGCCTATCTTGCCAAGGACGAGGCTGACTTCTACACCCGTCTGGACAAGCTTATGGACATCGCTGCCCGCAGCTTGAAGGTGAAGCGTACCGTTATCACCCAGCTGATGGAGAACGGCCTGTATCCCTACACCAAGCGTTATCTGGGCACCTTTGCCAACCACTTCTCCACCATCGGCCTCATCGGCATGAACGAGGTGGGTCTGAATGCAGCATGGCTGAAGGCTGACCTCACCAATAAGAAGGTGCAGAAGTTTGCCCAGGAAGTGTTGGATCACATGCGTGAGCGTCTGTCCGACTACCAGGAGCAGTACGGCGACCTGTACAACCTGGAGGCAACTCCCGCTGAGTCCACCACCTACCGCTTCGCTAAGCACGACAAGAAGCACTATCCCGACATCATCACCGCCAACGAGAATGGCGCGCCCTACTACACCAACTCCTCCCACCTGCCTGTGGATTACACCGAGGACATCTTCTCTGCTCTGGAGATTCAGGACGAGCTGCAGACCCGTTACACCTCCGGTACTGTGTTCCACGCATTCCTGGGTGAGAAGCTGCCGGATTGGAAGGCTGCTGCAGATCTGGTTCGTAAGATTGCCGAGAATCACAAGCTGCCCTACTACACCATGAGCCCCACTTACTCCGTGTGCGCAGATCATGGCTATCTGGTGGGCGAGCAGTATGAGTGCCCCCATTGCGGCAAGAAGACCGAGGTTTACAGCCGTATTACCGGTTACTACCGTCCCGTTCAGAACTGGAACGACGGCAAGAGCCAGGAGTACAAGGATCGTCTGGTTTACAACATCGGCACCTCCGTGCTGAAGCCCATGGCTGAAAAGGTGGCTGCTCCCGTGGCGGAGGAAGCACCCAAGGCTGCCGTTACCGGCAAGGCAATGCTGTTCTCCCGTGTGACCTGCCCCAACTGCCGGGTAGCTGAGCAGCTGCTGGGCAAGGCCGGCATGGCTTACGAAAAGCTGATTGCTGAGGAAAATGTGGAGCTGTGCAAGCAGTACGGCATTAAGGGCGCTCCCACTCTGGTGATCACCGACGGTGAAAACCATGTGAACTATTACAGCGTTCCCGAGATCAAGAAGTATCTGGCTTCTCTGTAAGTGAGAGGGTTAAAACAACCCCTCTGTCAAAAATCAAAGATTTTTGCCACCTCCCCTTACACAGGGGAGGCTTTGGCATATTGAAAGAGGAACGATTATGCATGATATGATTATTGTGGGCGGCGGCCCTGCGGGTTTGACCGCTGCGGTTTACGGCCTGCGGGCGGGTAAGTCCGTACTGGTGATTGAAAAGAACGGCTTTGGCGGTCAGATCGCCTACTCTCCCAAGGTGGAGAACATTCCCGGCACCAAGGTGATCAGCGGCACGGAATTTGCGGATCAGCTGACCGATCAGGCCATGGCGCTGGGCGCGGATGTGGAGCTGGAAAAGGTTACCGGCGTCCAGAAGCAGGGAGAGGTTTTCCTTGTAAGCACCGAGGACGGCAATGTTTACGAGGGCAAGACCGTGATTCTGGCGGTGGGCGTGAAGCACCGCACGTTGGGCCTTCCCGGTGAGAACGAGCTTATCGGCAACGGCATTTCCTTCTGCGCGGTATGCGACGGCGCATTCTATGCCGGGCAGGAGGTTGCCATGATTGGCGGCGGCAACTCTGCGTTGCAGGAGGCACTGCTGCTTAGTGAGGTTTGCACCAAGGTAACTGTGGTGCAGAATCTTTCGGGCTTCACCGGTGAGAAGAAGCTGGCAGATGCTTTGCTGGAAAAGAAGAATGTGACCGCCATTTTCAGCACTGTGGTGGTGGGCTACGAAACCAAGGACGGCGCGCTCAGCGGTTTGCGGCTGCGCAATGAGGAAACCGGTGAGGAATCCCGGATTTCTGTGGACGGCGCATTTCTGGCTGTGGGTCTGATGCCCGAAAACGAGCCCTTTGCGGAGCATGCCAAGCTCAATGACTGGGGTTATTTTGACTCCGGTGAGGATTGCTGCACCGTTACCCCCGGCATTTTTGTAGCCGGCGACTGCCGCTCCAAGCGGATTCGTCAGGTGGTGACCGCCTCTGCCGATGGCGCAATCGCTGCCATGGCGGCCTGCCGCTATTTGGATTAATAGATAACGCCCCGGAATCCTTAGGGTTCCGGGGCGCTTATGTTTTGAAAAAGCCGTAGGTGCCGGTGAGGGGGTCCCGGAACAGCGGGACATGGGGCGGACAGAAGGTCAGCGCCGTGAAGGTGATGGTAAGGGCGCAGAGAATGGCAATGGCTGCAGCCGGGGGAAGGGAGCATTGGTGGGTCAGATGCCGGGTTTGCAACCGGTAAGCGGCTGCCGCAGCCAGAAAGAAAATGGTGATATTAAACCAGTCCGCCGACACACCCAGAATTCCGGTGTAGGTGTAGTAGGTGACGGGAATGATCGCAAGACCCAGCAAAATGCCAAGCAGTTGGGCGCACCAGAAGCCGGGGTGGTCTTTGCCCCAGAAGAAATATTCTGCAATGGCGAAGATTGCCATGGGATAAAACAGTAGCTTCATGTGCTCCCAAATGGATTCGTTTACGGCACTGACCAAAGCCGCAGCAGGGCTGCCTCCGGTGAGATCAAAGAGAAAATGCAAAAAAGTGCCCAGAATACCGGTGAACACAAATCCTGCCATTTGCCAGAATGGAATGGAGCGCTTCATAAGATTCCTCCCTTTGTTTTTATAAAAAGTATGCGCACAGGGGGAATAAGTATGCCCGGAGGCAGGCAAATGCAATAAAAGAACGGTTGCAAAGGGCGGCGCTTGTGATATAATGGAGGAAACCATTTCAGGAGGGTTTAATATGGAACAAAAGTATTGTACATCCTGCGGCGCACCCTTGACCGGCGTGTTTTGCGGCAGGTGCGGTACGAAACCGGCTGTGGCGGCAGCAACGGTGTCACCGGTGAGACGAAAGAAATTTCCTGTGGTGGCTGGGATTTTAATGAGTATTGCCCTTACCGTGCGGTTGATTCCCTTTGCGGCAAACCCTTCGTTTAGGGGGTTTTTATTGGTGAATGCGGTTGCCGGTATGCTTGTGGGTATCATTCTTGGCAGAAGGTATGGAAATATTATTCTGGGAGCGGGTATTATCCTCTTTGGCGTTTCGAGTAATTACGGGCTGTATTTAGGCATGTATTTTGGCGCTTCGGTTGTCGCGGAAGTTTTGGGAATAATTTTTCAGCTTGCCCGGATGTTTACCCTGGCAGCGGTGGGCGTCACTTATTTTGTGGGCAAGCCTGTTATGCGGCGAATCCGGATTCCCCTTTGCATTGCGGCGCTGGCTTTGGAGGGTCTGCTGAATATTGTTGAATGCGCGTGGATGATAAGCCTCGGCATGCATGGTGCAGGTGTGGTTTCCATGTTCGCAAATTTCCTGTTCCTGACGGCAAGTATTTATGTTGCGTTACTGGCGCATAAGGAATAAGGGGAGTAACCTCAAAGAATGAAATATAGTAAGGGCACCCCGGGAGGGGTGCCCCTACAGTTATGCCGCGGCGCCGGGGATTGCGGATTGCCACGGCTTGCGGAGCAAGCTTCGCAATGACAGAAAAGGTACGGTGGTTGCTGCGGCTATCGATACTACTCTGTCATTCCGAGCGGAGTGAAACGGAGCGTGGGAATCCGTTTTCTTTATGCAGCGGCGTTTAACATATTTTCTATAAATATTCCATATCCAGTTGTGGGGTCGTTCACGAGAACGTGGGTTACTGCGCCGATGAGTTTGCCATCTTGGATAATGGGGGAGCGACCCGACCGCTGCCGGTGGCAGAGGAAGGGAGGGGAGCGAGTGGCAGTGGTCTGTGTGCAACGCTGCCGCACCGTCGGCAAGGCGCACACAGGGTACCACAACAGGAGAGCCGGACACCAGTGTGTCAATATAGGACCAACACTCTTCTACCCTTTAAATACAAATAGCAGCAAGTTCTCACCTGCTGCTATTTGTATGGTTCATTATATTTATACAAGAGATTTTTTCTTTTTGAGAACGAGTACAGCTAGGAGAACGTTACCGAGAAGCGCAAGGCTTGCAATGGAAGTTGCAACGACTGTAACAGTCTCTACGCCTTCTGCTTCGGAGGTGTTGGGGTTTGTGGGGATCTCTGCAGCAGCTTTCACGCCGGTGTCGGTATCACCGATCCACCAGTTGCCATTCTCGCCGATAAACGGAGTCAGACCGTCCTTGCCGTCGGCACCGTCCTTGCCATCAGCGCCATCTTTGCCGTTTGCACCATCCTTACCATTGGCGCCATCCTTACCGTTGGTTACGGTAAATGTA
>JAZRBJ010000044.1:0-24116 GCA_045635065.1 Faecousia sp.
GCTGCGGGATCTGGGATTGACCTCCAGCTCTTCGTTGCTTGCCACGATGGGCTTTCTGGAGATCAGTTTTACTTTCGGTTTGTTTCCACAGACACAAACCGGGAAGTTCGGTGGGCAAGTACAGCCCTTGGACGCGTTGGCCATACCGTTTTTCACGATCCGGTCTTCCAAAGAGTGGAAGGTGATAATCGCCAGCCGTCCTCCGGGATTCAAGCAATCATAGGCTTCCTTCATAATACTTTCCACAGCGCCCAGCTCATCATTTACTGCAATGCGGATCGCCTGAAAGCTTCGTTTTGCGGGATGTTGCTTTTCCCGCAACGCAGATGCCGGCATAGCGCTTCTGATCACATCCACCAATTCAAAGGTGGTTTCGATGGGCGCCGTTTCTCTGCGTCTGCAAATTGCCGCGGCAATTTGCGGCGCAAACCGCTCTTCGCCGTAATCAAACAAAATTCTGCGCAGTTCCTCATAGGACCATGTATTAACGACCGCATGCGCTGTCAGCGTATCTTCTGAATTCATACGCATATCCAGAGGCGCGTCCTGCATATAGGAAAAACCTCTTGCTCCGTCATCCAGCTGCGGTGATGAAACGCCTAGATCCAAAAGAATACCATCCACACCGGGAATTCCTAAATCACGAAGCACCCGGGGAATCTCATAAAAATTAGCATGCACCTGCGTAACCCTATCCGCCCAGGGCTTCAGCCTCTCTGCAGCGGCTCTGTGAGCTACCGGATCCCGATCAATGCCAATGAGCCGTCCGGTGGTCAATCTTGCAACAATCTGAGATGAATGGCCCGCACCGCCCAGAGTGCCATCTACATAAATACCATCCGGGCGAATGTTCAAGCCGTCCATGCATTCCTGCAGCAACACGGACACATGATGAAATTCCGTCATAGTCCGATTGCCTCCAGAGATTGCAGCAATTTTTCCGGAGTAAGATTCTCAGCCTCAAAGGCTGCAAATTCCTCAGCATCCCAGATCTCTGCCTGCCCTGCTCTGCCCACGATCATCACATCACGGGAAATGCCGGCATAGTCCAGAAGAAACTGAGTTAAGGTAAACCGGAATTGCTTATCCGGCATACATTCTGTGGCGTTCATGAAGATCAAGCTGGTAGCAGCGGATCTTTGAGAAATGGGCAGCGAATTATAATTCTGACCCAGCGTATCCCAGTCGGTGGCGGTGTAGACCGTCAGACATCTGCGGCCACAGTTGACGCCCAAAGTCACATAAAAGTCTCCGGCAAGCTCGTTTCTCAACTTGGCAGGAACAAACAGACGATTCTTATCGTCCAGCTTTGCAGGGTACTTTCCGATCATTTGCGCTCACCTCCACTCCATTTTACTCCACTTTGCTACCCTTTTACTCCATTTAATGACAGTATAATCACTTCATTTCAAAAAATCAACCTTTTTTTGCATCTTTTTTGGGAAATCCCTAAAAAAAGTTAAGTTTTTCTAATTTTTAGAACACTTGTTCTATATCACCCCCGAAAAACCAATCCGCTTTTGGTCCAGACCGCCTGGATTTTGGTGTGCTTTTTTCCGTCTTCCAACAAAAATGCCGCCAAAGGTCCCTCTACTTGCTCCTGCACCACTCTGCGTAAATACCGGGCGCCGTCCTTTTTGGAATCACTGCAGTGCAGTTTTTCCGCCAGATCAGCAGGAAACTGAAGCTGCATTCCTGCACCGGCGCACCGTTGCTGCAGCTGATTTAAATATTTTTGTGCAATCTCTTCCCTGGCTCCATCGGAGAGTTTTCGGAAGCATACAATCTTGTCCAGCCGTCCCAGAAACTCCGGTGTAAAGGTTCTGCGCAAAGCTGCATCCGTTTCTCCCTCCCGACCGGCAGGTTGAAAACCCAGCCCGTCGGATTTCAGTTCACCGCCCACATTGGAGGTCATCACCACAATAGCATTTTGGAAACTGACACGGCGACCCGTGGAATCTGTCAACACTCCCTCTTCCATGATTTGCAACAGAATTCCCACCACATCCGGATGCGCCTTCTCCAGTTCATCCATAAGCACCAGACAATAGGGGCGTCGTCTGACAGCCTCGGTCAGCTTGCCGCCCTCCTCATATCCCACATAACCGGGAGGCGCGCCGATCAGCCGTGACACCGATTGCTTTTCCATATACTCGGTCATATCCAGACGAATCATGGCATCCTTGCTGCCATACAGTTCTTCTGCCAGCACCCGGCACAATTCCGTTTTTCCCACGCCTGTTGGACCTGTAAACAAAAAGGAGGCGATGGGCCTGCCCGTATCCCGAATGCCGCAAAATCCCCTTTGCACTGCCTGGGCAACAATCTTTACAGCCTCATCCTGGCCAAAAACGTCTTTCTTCAAAATCTCTTCCAGACGCAGCAAACGGTCTCTTTCATTGGCGGTTAATCTGCCGGCAGGAATGCCGGTTCTCCCGGAAACCGCCCAGGCCACATCCCCGGGTGTCACCATTCTGGGACGGCGGCTTTCTCCGGACTTTGCAGTCATTTGCTGCATTCTGTCCCGAAGTTCAGCTGCTTTTTCAAAACGGCTTTCCCGCACAGCCTCAGACAGCGCTTGCTCAAGGCCCTTTCTACTGACCCTCCCGCTGCGCAGTTCTTCCATTCTGGCATGGGCAGCGCCTTCATCCAGAAGATCAATTGCTTTATCCGGCAAATATAAATCCGGCAGATACCGCTGGGATAGCCGCACCGCTTCCTTCATGGCTTCCTCTGTGATTCGCAAGCCATGATGCCGCTCCAATCCCGGTTTTAATCCATGTAAAATCGCAAGGGTTGCCTCTGCGTCCGGTTCATTGACAATTACCGGACGGAAACGCCGCTCCAACGCCGGATCTTTTTCAATATGCTTACGATACTCTTCCAGCGTGGTGGCGCCTAAAATCTGCAATTCCCCTCTTCCCAGAGCCGGCTTTAGAATGTTTGCCGCATCAATGGCTCCCTCTGCCGCGCCGGCGCCTACAATGGTATGCATTTCATCCACAAACAGAATCACATCTCCACTACGGCGGATTTCTGCCAAAACATCCCGCAGCCTTTCTTCAAATTCGCCCCGATATTTTGTGCCTGCAACCAAGTTAGCCATATTTAAGCTGATTAGTCTTTTATCCTTCAGTTGCGGCGGCACATTACCCGCTGCCATCCGCTGCGCCAGGCCCTCCGCGATGGCGGTTTTCCCCACCCCAGGCTCACCAATAAGCGCAGGATTGTTTTTATTTTTTCTGCTTAGAATGCCAATTACCGTGTCGATCTCCCGTTCTCTGCCAATGACCGGGTCCATCGTTGCTGCCTTTTGCAGCAGATCCTCGCTGAATTGTTCCAACAGTTTCGTAGCTGATCCCTCCCCTTTTCTTCTCACACTTTGTAACTCTGACCATTCAATATATTCCGCAGTTCTGGAAAATAAAATATCCGCATCCAGCCCCGCGATCCAAATAAGCCGAACTGCTGCGGTTTTTTCATGCCGTAGTAGAGAAAGTAAAATATGCACGCCCTGTACACACCGACTTCCCCTATACCGCGCCTCATTGCCGGCTCCGCGGAGCACCTGTCTGGCTTGAGGCGTCCATCCCTGAGGCAACGGCAATTCTGAAGTCCCGCTGCCGTACAAAAGTTCAATCATCTCCCGCACCAATCCCGGCTCAAGCCCGGTACCCCGGAGCAACATTCCTGATGTTCCCCGTGCTTCTGTCAAAGCAAGCAGCAAATGAACACTGCCAACATATCCGTGACCCATGCACCTGGCCTTTGCCGCCGCGGTCTTAATCAGCAGCTGCGCCTCCTCGTTGTAATACATTTCTCCCCTCCCTTTCCCGTTGATTCTCCCCATGGCCGTAAAAAAATATACCGGGAAATAAAAATTGGGATTGCTTTTTTAAAAATCCATGTTAGAATAGAGTTGCATAATTTATGCCCTACAACGAACATATGGAGGAAATATCATGGCATACAAGATTACTGATGCTTGCGTGAAGTGCGGCGCTTGCGCTGACAACTGCCCCGTTGAGGCAATTTCCGAGGGCGACGACAAGTTCGTCATCGACGCTGATGTTTGCGTCAGCTGTGGCGCTTGCGCTGACAACTGCCCCGTTGAAGCAATCGAAGAAGGCTGATTCTCAGAATCCGCAGTCGGCCTGTGCAATCGGAAAACCCGACTGCACAGGCTGATTTTATATTTATCAGGAGGCAAACATGGAACATTTACCCTGCGGCTATACGCTTAGCCTTTGCGAGGAAGCATTTCCCCTAAGCACGGATTCCATGCTGTTGGCAGCCTTCGCCAAGTTGCCCCGAAATGCTTCTGTGCTGGATCTTGGCTCCGGTTGCGGAACTTTGGGACTTCTGCTTTGCGCATCCCACAGCCTTTGCTCCGTCACAGGCATTGAGATAAATGAAAAGGTCCATCTTGCGGCCATGGATAACATTGCCCGCAATGCGCTTGAAAGCAGGATGCGCAGCATTTGCGGCGACCTGAAAAATATTCAAACATTAATCAAGCCCGGCAGCTTTCATTGCTGCATCTCCAATCCTCCCTACTTTACCGGCGGGCCGGCCAGCAAAGCCCATCCTACCGCCCGCAGAAATGACTGCTGCGCCACAGAAGATTTATTCCACGCAGCTTCCTGGGCTTTGAAATACGGCGGGGATTTTTTCCTTGTACACCGTCCGGAGCAGCTGGCATCCATCTTTGCCTGCGCCCGCAATGTTCAACTGGAGCCGAAACGACTTTGTCTGGTGCGGCACAACCCCAACGCCCCTGTAAGCCTTGTTCTGATTCAATGCCGCAAAGGCGCAAAGCCGGGTTTACTTTGGGAGGAGCTTTATCTGTTTGAACCCGATGGCTCTCCCAGCGGCGAATATCATAAAATCTACCATCTTTAGGAGGCCGCTATGACTGGTATGCTTTATCTGGTTCCCACGCCCATTGGCAATTTGGGAGACATCTCCATTCGCTGCAAACAGACTCTGGAAGAAGCGGACTTCATTGCCGCGGAAGACACCCGGGTGACAATAAAACTTTTGAACCATCTGGGCATTAAAAAAAATCTTGTCAGCTATTTCGAGCATAACAAGACACAAAAAGGCGATATGATTGTTGCCCGGATTCTGGCTGGAGAAACCTGCGCGCTGGTCTCCGATGCGGGCAGCCCCGCCATATCCGATCCCGGAGAAGAGCTGGTAAAGCAATGCGCAGATGCCGGAATTACAGTTTGCGCAATCCCCGGCCCTTGCGCCGTGATTACCGCGTTAAGCATTTCCGGACAGAATACCGGCAGATTTTGCTTTGAAGGCTTTCTTTCCACCGCAAAGAAAAGCCGCCGGGAACATCTGGAATCCTTGGTGAAGGAAAAGCGCACCATGGTGTTTTACGAAGCGCCTCACAAGCTGCTGTCAACCCTGGAGGATATGGCCGGTGTATTCGGAGTTGATCGTCCCATCAGCCTTTGCAGGGAATTGACCAAGCTTCATGAGGAGGTTGTCAGAACCACCGTGGGAGAAGCCATTGCCCTTTACACAGAGCAACCACCCCGTGGAGAATTCGTACTGGTTGTTGCCGGTGCGCCGGAGGAGGAAGCGGTTGCCGCCACACCGGAGGATGCTGCTGCCTATGTATCCAAGCTTATGGAGGGCGGCATGAGCCGCAAGGATGCCATCAAACAAACTGCCATTGCGCTGGATCTTCCCAAAAATGTGGTTTACGACGCTGCCCTTAATTTGTAAATATTGTGCATTAACAACGCTTTTACCCATAAAAACAAAACCCCTGACACCTTAAGTGTCAGGGGTTTTTATCTTTTAAAGTTTTTGAATCTTACCGGCACATTCCCGGCAGATATTTTTCCCACGATAATTGGAAAGACCACGGGTTGAGCCGCAGAAAATGCAGGCATTTTCATATTTTTGCAGGATAATTCGGTCGCCGTCCAAATAGATTTCCAAGGAATCACGCACTTCAATATCCAATGTCCGGCGCAATTCTATGGGTAACACAATTCTCCCCAATTCGTCTACTTTACGAACGATACCTGTTGCCTTCACAAGAATTCCCCCTGTTTCTAAGTAGATTTTTAACGCCTTATATTTATTATAATTGGTTTGTCATGTCCTGTCAAATCTTTTTTGAATGGCTTAAAATTTTTGTCGTATTTGCATAGGCAAGATTTGGATTTATCGGCATATTGTACAGTATGAGGGGGTAAATCCATGATTATGACCTTAATTTTTACATTATTTGTAGGCATTTCTCTCATAAGTGCTATGTTGAACGGAAGCGGAGGTGCCCTCTCTGCTGCCACCGCTCAAGGCTCACAAGCCGGAATCACTTTGGCAATTTCCCTTGCTGGCTCCATCTGTCTCTGGACAGGCGTTGGCAAGCTAATGGAAAAAATCGGTTTAACTCAAGCTCTGTCGCGCTTGTTTCATCCACTTTTACAGCGAGTCTTCCCCAGCACAAAAACGGATTCGCAGCTTGCGTCCTCCCTCAGCGCCAACATCTGCGCCAATTTCCTTGGATTGGGCAATGCGGCTACCCCCATGGGCATTTTAAGCGCAAAGCGAATGATTGATCCCACACATCCCCACCGGGCAACGGATGAGATGTGCCGATTGATTGTGCTGAATACCGCCTCCATTCAGCTGATTCCCGCCAATGTGGCAGCCTTGCGCAGCACCCTGGGCTGCGCCACCCCTTTTGATATTCTACCCGCCGTTTGGATTACAAGCCTATGCTCTGCCGGATTGGGTGTCACCGCCGCCTGGCTGTTGGGAAAGGCGTGGAAGCATGACTGATTACATCGTTCCTCTCCTTCTTTTTACTTGTTGCGCCATCGCCATGGGCAAAAAAGAACATGCCTACGACTTAATGCTGGACGGCGCCCGGGACGGACTGAAGCTGTTACTGAGTATCGTTCCAACACTTATACTTTTATTGACCGCTGTATCCATGCTCAGAGCCTCCGGTGCTATGGATTTGGTCAGCCGGTTTTTTGCTCCGGTACTCCAATGGGTTGGCATTCCTCCGGAAACGGCCATGTTGGTACTGATTCGCCCCATTAGCGGCAGCGCCGCCCTGGCGGTTGGCGCAGAATTGATGGCTACCCACGGGGTGGATTCTGTAATTGGCAGAACTGCCGCCGTCATGTTGGGTTCTACAGAAACCACCTTCTACACCATGAGTGTGTATTTTGGCGCAGCGGGCATTCGCAAAACACGCTACACCTTGATTGCCGCTTTATTCGCGGATTTTGTGGGATTTTTTATGGCTTCTCTTACCGTTCGTTGGCTTATGCCCACCTAACAAATACCCCCCCTGTACCGAAATGGTACAAGGGGGTAAACTTCAGGAATTATTCCTCGCCCTCGTCGTCCTCAAAGGAGAACTCCAGGGTCTCGCCGCAGTCGGGGCAAATAATGCTGCCCTTTTCCAGGGTCTCCTCATCGAAGTCGATGATCTTGCCGCAAGCGCACTCTACCTCGTAGATGGTGGAATCGGGATCGCCAAAGTCGAAACCTTCCTCAGCATCCTCGTCTACATCCTCGAAATCGTAGTATTCGTCGTCATCGTCCCAATCTTCGTCATCCCAATCGTCGTCCTCATCCTCGTCCAGGATGTAGTCCTCGATGGCATCCAGATCTTCTTCGATCTCGTCCAGCTCATCGGAGATGGCGATGGTGGTCTCTTCCACATCGGAAAGGCGGCGGGTCACATCACCCAGCAGATCCACGATGGCAGAAATCATCTTGCCTTCATTGCTGTCGGTGTCCAGCTACAAACCATCCATCAGGCCCTTCAGGTATGCAGCCTTTTCAGAAATTGTCATAATAATTCTCCTTAAAGAAGATTAAGCCTTGGAGCGGCCCAGATACTCACCGGTACGGGTGTCGATCTGGATCTTGTCGCCCTCGTTGATGAACAGGGGCACTTTCACCTCAGCGCCGGTCTCAACAGTAGCGGGCTTGGTGACGTTGGTAGCGGTGTTACCGGCGAAGCCAGGCTCTGTCTCGGTAACAACCAGGTCAACAAAGTTGGGAACTTCCACGCCAAACACGCTGCCCTTGTAGCTCATGATGGTGCAAACGTCGTTCTCCTTGACGAACTTGAAGGAATCGTCCAGAGCGGAAGCATCGATGGGCTCCAGCTCATAGGTCTCGGAATCCATGAAGTAGTACAGATTGCCGTCGTTGTAGGAATACTCCATCTTCTTGCGCTCAACAAAAGCGGTGGGGAACTTTGCGGTGGGGTTGAAGCTGGTTTCGGTCACGCCGCCAGTGATGACATTCTTCATCTTCACACGAACGAAAGCGGCGCCCTTACCGGGCTTAACGTGCTGGAACTCCACGACCTGCATGACCTTGCCATCCATGTCAAAGGTAATACCGTTTCTAAATTCACCTGCAGAAATCATTTTTATAATCCTCCTAAGATTGCGCCCCACAGGGGAGCGTATAATTTACATAGCTTTAGCGCATATATTCTAACTCAAAATGCGAATAATTTCAAGAGGAAATCTCCACTTTTTTACAGAATAATCAATTCTTTTGGGCTGAAAGTAATGTTTTCGCAGCCACCTTCCTTGAAAATGACCACATCTTCAATACGCACACCGAATTTTCCGGGCAGATAGATGCCGGGTTCAGCGGATGCAACCACATTTTCTGTTAGAGGAATTTCACCGGAGGGATTGGGGCTAGGCGCTTCGTGAACCTCCAAACCCAGGCTGTGACCGTAGCCATGACCGAAATATTCACCGTAACCGGCATCGATAATCACCTTACGGGCAGCGCCGTCCACATCCTTGCCTAAAACGCCGGCCTTGGATGCTGCAATACCTGCTTTCTGGGCTTCCAGCACCGTGTTATAGACCTTCTTCATTTCATCAGTCGCATAACCCAGAGCCACAGTACGGGTCATATCGGAGCAGTAACCCTTATACAGCACACCGAAATCCATGGTAATGAAATCGCCCTCCTGGAGCTTTCGGTCACCGGGCACGCCATGGGGCAGGCTGGTATTAGGGCCGGAAACAACAATGGGGTCAAAGGAAAGTCCCTCACCACCATTTTTCAGCAAGCAATAAATCAGCTCAGCGCACAATTCCTTTTCCGTCATACCTGCCTTAATTTTGGTGAGCACTTCGGTAAATGCCTTATCTGCAATTGCCTGAGCTTTACGCATCAGTTCCAGCTCCCACTCCTCCTTATAGGCGCGGAAACCGCTAATTTGCTTGTGCATAGGTACAAGCTTTGCCTTCAGATTGTCCTCATAAAGCTTAAACTCTGCAACAGTAAGATAATTCTCTTCATAACCAAGAGTCGTGATGCCGAAATCTGCGATAGCTTCATTCAACAGCTTGGTATAAGGGTGTTCCCGGTCTACCATAATCACCTCAAAGCCCTGGATGCCATTCTGGGCGGATTCAATATAACGGCTGTCGGTAAAGTAACGGCAGCCTGCCTTACTCACAACAGCCACACCCTCAGCAATATCAAACTCAGCGCCATAGTAACGGCTGTAACGGCTGGTCAGCAGCAGGCCGTCAGCCTCCTCGCCCAGCAAAGATAAGTATTTGTCCATATTTTTCATTTGCATATTCTCCTTTTCCCGGCAATGAATATAAATGGCAGTTCCGCCACATGGCGAAGCTTCAGCCAAAAATTATGATTATGAATTGCTTTTACCAAAATACATCTGATTCCCGCGCAGTTAGCGCCCAGGGTGTCTGTAAAAATCTGATCTCCCGCCAATGCGCAGCAATCCTTAGGCAGCTGATATTGGTTAAGACATTCCCGGATCCCCTTGGAAAAAGGCTTTCTTGCATGGGTAATACAGGGAAGATTGTATTGCTCGCAAAAAACCCTCACCCGATTCTTTTTACTGTTGGACACCACACACAGCTGAATCTCCGATGCCAGCATACTGCGCAGCCATCTTTCCATTTCCTCTGTAGGGGTGTTGGTGGTATAAGGCACGATTGTATTATCAAAGTCCAACATAAGCAAGCGGATATTCTTTTGCAAAAAAAATTCCGGTGTTAAATCCGTCACAGATGACACAATCATGGATGGAAGTAGAGAAAACCGCATATCCTTCCCCTTGTTTTCATAAAGTATGAATGGATTATACCACGAATGGGGGCATTTGTCCATGACTGATTCCATATATCTTGCAATGACGGCAGGAGAAATACTTGGTGCCGACTCACTTCCGAAGCACTTTGCCTACATGGCATGTCATTTTTCTCCCTACGGGACCGGGCTGTCCAATCTTCCGGAAAGTTTGCCCCCGGATAGTATTCTGATCGTGAATGACAGAACACCCATTTGCAACCATGACGCAATCAAAATTCGGGAACAGCTGGAAGGTATTGTAAACACTCTTCACTGCAGCGGCGTTTTATTGGATTTTCAGCGGCCGGATGAAGAAGAAACGGCATTGCTTTGCGACTGCCTTGCCGGCGCGCTTCCCTGCCCTGTGGGTATTTCCCATTTCTATGCCCCGCCGCTTTCCTGCCCCGTATTTGTGCCGCCTTTGCCCCTGGATGAAAAGCTTTGCGATTATTTAGCGCCATGGCAAGGCAGAGAGATATGGATGGACATTGCGGAGGAATCAGTAAAATTCACAGTCACCCCAGAGGGCAGCAACTGCGTCCCCTGTCTCCCACCCCAAGAAAAAACCATATATTCCAAAGAACTGCATTGTAACTATCAAATTCAAGTTTTTCCCAACCACGCAGAATTCATTCTGCACCGCTGCCGGGATCAGTTTCCTGCGCTTATGAAAGAAGCCAGCCAACTGGGCGTAACAAATTTCATAGGGCTGTATCAACAACTAAAATAAAGTGCGTGTTGCATTTCCTTAGCAACACGCACTTATCTTTATTCTACAGTAACCGTTCCGTCCTCTGCCACAGTAATTTGCATACCGTCCTTAACATAGTCCAGGAACTCATCACCCAGAGTATCCACCACAGGCATTTTCACATCCGGCAGCCATACGGAAGCCAGAATAGAACCGGCAGCTGCCAAGGAATCAATAGGCTTGGAAAACAGCATGCAGGCAGGCTGGCGTTCCATGGCGCAGGCGCAGTACAGCACCAGACCGCCGGTGGTAGAGCCAATGGTCTGGGGCAGACACAAAGCCTTGCCGGCCATTTCCTTATTATACAAATCGGGATTGTTCTGATCGCCGCAAGTAGCTTTCTTATCGCCAAACTGCAGAGCGCCCTGGAAAGAAGCCAGGGTATTCAAGCCACCATGGGAAACCACAGCAGAAGCCGTCACGGTACCGGGTGCAACTACACGGCCTTTAAATGTTTTCATATCCATTATGCTCCTTTCGTGATCATTTCCAGAATCTCATCTTCTCTGTAATAACGGGCGGTGGTATAGGTACGCAGCTTATTGGAAGATGTGATAACAGGCATGGACTTACACAGAGGGTTATTCATGTACATCAGCGGGCAGATATAGCTGAGAATCACACCGGTGGCCTTCAAGCGGGTGGCGTACTCCGTCTGCTCAAATTCCTTCATTACGGCAGGCGCGGTGGTAAATACGGTAGGAATCTGAACCTTCTTTTTGCCGCTTGCCTTTAGGCCTTCTTCCACACGCACAGTCCAATCCTTCAGCTGCTGCAGGCTCATATGGGGGCAACCCACGAAGCACAGCTTGGGAGCAGCATTGGGCTTTTTCCACATAACGGGGTATTCCCTTTGCACCCGCTCCAACTCGGCATCATCAATAACATACACATTTGCGCCCTCAGTAATAAGGGTTTCACCCTGCTCCACTGCCTCGGGGGTCAAGCCTTCCACATGATAGAGACCCACAGCGCCATTAGAGGCGGTGGCTGCGCCAAAGTCCTTCAGATATGCGCAAACCTCATCGGTCAGCTCTGTACCCAGCCACTTGTCCATACCGGTAATATAGGGAACATCCTCCATAACCTTCATGCCAATGGCAGAGCCCAGCAGCTGCGCCTCAGGCTTTTTAGTGGTTTCCACCTTTACAATCCAGGTTGCCTTACGGCCCTCATCGGTGAGTAAACCGAAATTGGGAACAAAGCCGGCAATGGAACCCATAATATCCATAATACCGGAGTTGCGGTTGCAACGGGCGCCCAGCACAGAGTTGGCATACACCACGGCGGAGGATTCTGCCCAGCTGAGAATCTCGCCCTTTTGGGGCTTATTGCCTACCTGATCCAGATAGCAGGCGCAAGTAAAGGCATCGTCATTCATCAAGCCCAATGCTTTCAGCTGCCCCTCGTAGTTGCTCTGGGTGGAATACATAAACTTATTGAAAATAAAGTTCTGCAACAAATTGGCAGGAACATTTTTATCCAAAGGTCTGGGGTCCACAGAAAACTGCTGAGAAGAAAATGCGCCGGCTTCAATCAGCTGCTCCATAAGCTGAAACACGGGCTTCATCATCTTCAGGCCAAAGGAAGTGACCAAATGGTTATACTGAGAAGTCACCGGCACCAGCTTATCTGCGCCGAAGGTATCGCCGTACATAACCAAAGTCTTCATGACCTTGGCCATGGTTTCACCCTTGGAGCCATTCAGTATGGCTTGTTGTTCGTCGGTTAAAAACATAATGCTTCCTCCTGTATTACAGCTTCATGGCCACATCCCAGGCCTGCCAGATCACTGTGCGCAAATTGCCCACCTTGCAGGCATCGCCAATGACATGGATGTGTCTTCCCTTGGCAACCAAGGGGTTGGGCTTGTAGCCGGTGGACAGAATCACGCTGTCCCCGTGGATTTTAAAGGTCTTGCCTTCTTTGTCGGTAACTGTAACGCCGTCATCATGCACCTCATTGAGTCTGGTTTCCAGATGTACCGGCACACCGTTTGCCTTAAAGAAGTCACGCAGGAAGCTGGTGTTTGCCAGACAGATACCGGGGGTGGTAATCAAATCATCCTGCATTTCCACAATGGTGGGCTTTTTGCCCTGCAGATACAGCTCGTATGCAATCTCACAGCCGGTAAGACCGCCGCCGATGATCACAACTTCATTTCCTGCCTGCTTTTCGCCCAGGAGGAACTCCACAGCCTGGATGCCCTTCTCAATGCCCTTCACAGGAATCCGGTTAGCTACAGAACCGGTGGCAATAATCACCTCGTCCGCTTTCAGCCCGGCAACATCGTTAATGGTGGTTTTCAGCTCCACTTGAATACCGGGATACCGCTTGATTTCCCGCTCATACCATTTCAGCAAATCCCGGTCCTTTTCCTTAAAGGAAGGCGCAGCCGCCGCATGGAACACACCGCCCAGGCGGTCGCTCTTTTCATACAGGGTAACCTTATGTCCCCGCTTTGCACAGACGATAGCAGCCTCCATACCGCCGATACCGCCGCCAACCACAGCAATATTCTTCACCCGCTTAGCAGGCTTAATGTAATGCTTTTTGCTCTGCATGGTCTGGGCATTCAGCGCGCATCTTGCCAGACCCATGGTATCCTTCAGATCCTGGGTATTGGCATGACCCTTGGAAGAGGAGAAATTGAACCAGCCGCTATGGCAGCAAATACAGGGCTTAATATCCTCTACCCGATCCTCGATCAGCTTGGTGACCCACTCCGGGTCCACCAGGAACTGCCGGGCAACGCCAACGGCATCAATGCGGCCCTCAGCCACAGCCTTAGCGCCTACATCGGGCTCCATACGGCCTGCGCAGACCAGGGGAATATCCACAAACTTTTTAATATGAGCAACATCGTCCAGATTGCAGTTCTGGGGCATATACATAGGGGGATGGGCCCAGTACCAGGAATCGTAGGTGCCGTTATCGGCATTGAGCATATCATAGCCGGCATCCTGGAGATACTTTGCTGCTTTCTCAGATTCTTCCATGCAGCGACCGGCTTCCACATATTTTTCACCGGGGACAGCGCCCTCACGGAAACCCTTAACCTTGGATTCCACGCTGTAACGCAGGGACACGGGGAAATCCTTGCCGCAGACTTCCTTAATTGCCTTCACGATTTCCACAGGGAAACGGAAGCGGTTTTCAAAGCTGCCGCCGTACTCGTCGGTACGCTTATTGGTCCACTCCATAGTGAACTGGTCCAGCAGATAGCCCTCATGGACTGCGTGAATTTCTACGCCGTCAACACCGGCATCCATACACAGCTTGGCTGTTTTTGCAAATGCCTCGATGATTTCATGGATCTGCTCTTTGGTCATTTCGGGGGTAGTGATCTCTGGATCCCAACGGGAAGGCAGCGGACTGGGGCTGGCCAGCTCATGATTGGTATCCAAAATAGGCTTGATCAATGTACGGGTAAACTTTTTCTTATGTAAGGGAGCCACCAGTTCTGTAATTGCCCAGCTGCGGCCCATGCCGGCGGTAAGCTGAATAAACAGCTTGGCGCCGGTCTTATGGATCTCATCCATAAACTCCTTCAAATCCTCAAACATTTTCGGATTCTGCCACAGCCACTTTCCCCAGAAAGTATCCCGCAGAGGGGCAATGCCGGGAATAATCAAGCCAACATTGTTCTGCGCCCGCTCCAAAAACAGAGCTGCTGCTTCTTTATCAAAATGACAACCGGTAAGTTCAAACCAACCGAACAGGCTTGTGCCACCCATTGGGCACATAACAATTCGGTTTTTAATTTCTACATTACCAACCTTCCATGGGGTAAACAGGGCATCATATTTTGCATCCATATTGCTGTTTGCTCCTTTATTCATCGTTTATGAGAGGTTTCTCATTATCATTAGTATACTAAAACCTGCTTTTTCTGTCAAGAAAAGCAAAAAGCACCCCGCATAAGCGAGGTGCTTTTGAGCACATGACAAAGAGGGAATATTAATAGAACTTTCTCTTGTTCTTACGGGCAGCTTCAGACTTCTGCTTACGCTTCAGGCTGGGGCTGACATAGTGCTCGCGCTTCTTAACTTCGGCAATAACGCCCTCCTTGGCACAGCTACGCTTGAAACGGCGCAGAGCGCTCTCCAGAGATTCGTTTTCCTTAACGCGAATTTCAGACATTGTTTTCCCTCCCTCCGATGGCATCCGGCTATTTCCTGGATGCTTTCAGGACCTAATGGCTAGGCTTGAATATTATATGCTATGTTTTTCAGAATGTCAAGATGGATTTTTATCAAATTTGACACAGAAAATCATTTTACGATCAAGTTGACCAACTTGTTCTTTACCACGATGGTTTTGATAATATTGCCGCCGTTCTTTTCCAGGAAACGGGCAATCTTCTCATCAGCGAGTACATTGGCCACCACAGTATCGTTATCCAGATCTGCTTCCATAACAACGGTTCCGCGCATCTTGCCGTTGACCTGCACAGCCAAGGTAATCTCTGTGTCCCTGCACTTTTCCTCGCTGTAAGTGGGCCAGGGTTCGTAGGCAATGGTGTTGTCGTGACCCATTACCTGCCAGATTTCCTCACCCACATGGGGGGTAATGCAGGAGAGCATCTTGATAAAGCCCTCGGCATATTCTCTGGGGCAAGTGCCGTTCTTATAAACCTCGTTCACAAACACCATCATCTGGGCAATGGCGGTGTTAAAGCCCAAAACCTCGAAGTCAGAAGTCACCTTTTTCACCGTCTGGTGATAAACCTTGGTCAGCTTGCCATCGTCGGTGTCGGTGATATTAGCGCTCTCGGTAAAGAAGTTCCACACACGGTTGATGAACTTCTTAGCGCCGGCCACAGCGGTGGTGCTCCAGGGCTTGGAAACCTCCAGAGGGCCCATAAACATTTCATAAAGACGCAGGGTATCTGCGCCGTACTCACGAACCACATCGCTGGGATTCACCACAAATTCCGGATAGCGCTTGCCCATTTTAATGCCGTTTTCACCCAGAATCATGCCCTGGTGAACCAGCTTCTTAAAGGGCTCTGCCACAGGGGACAAACCGTTGTCATACAGGAAGCGATTCCAGATACGGGAGTAGATCAAATGACCCACGGCATGCTCCGGGCCGCCCACATACAAATCAACGGGCATCCAATGCTTCAGCAGTTCAGGGTCGCAGAAAGCATTCTCATTCTTGGGATCGATATAACGCATGTAATACCAGGAAGAACCGGCACTGCCGGGCATGGTAGAGGTTTCACGCAAACCCTTGATGCCATTTGCATCATACTGCTTCCACTGCGCAGCATTTTCAAGAGGCGCTTTGCCGTTCTTTCCCTTGTAGTCCTCCAGTTCGGGCAGAACCAAGGGGAGCTCCTCATCGGGAAGGAACACGGTTTTACCGTCTTCGGTGTATACACAGGGAACAGGCTCACCCCAGTAGCGCTGACGGGCAAAGATCCACTCACGGAAATGATAGTTAACCTTGCGTCTGGCAACCCCTGCGGCCTCCAGCTTGCTGGTAATGGCCTCCTTGGTCTCCTCCACTGTCAAACCGGTAAACTCCTCAGAGTTGCAAAGCTTACAGCCCTTACCCAGGTAATCCTGCTTTTCAAAGGCACGCTCGGATACATCCCGACCATCGATGACCTGGATCATAGGAATGTTGTGTGCCACAGCGTACTCAAAGTCACGCTGATCGTGGCTGGGAACTGCCATAACCGCGCCGGTACCATAGCTGCCCAGCACAAAGTCACCGATGAACACAGGCACTTCCTTGCCGTTGACAGGATTGATGGCATAAATACCCTTCAAAGGACAGCCGGTTTTGGTCTTGGTAGCATCTGTACGGTCAATCTCGCTTTTGCTTGCTGCTGCGTCGATGTAGGCTTGTACCTCTTCCCTGTTTTCCACCCGGTCCATCAAACCCTGAACGATTTTGCCATCAGGGGCCAGAACCATAAAGGTGATACCGTAGATGGTTTCGATACAGGTGGTATAAATGGAGAATTCACCGCCGCCCACCAGCTTGAAGTCCACCTCAACGCCGGTGGATTTACCAATCCAGTTGCGCTGAATTTCCTTGGTGGATTCGGGCCAATCGATTTCATTCAGGCCCTCCAACAGCTTTTCCGCAAAAGCAGGCTGATCGATGACCCACTGCGCCATGTTCTTCTTCACAACCGGGTAGCCGCCACGCTCGGATTTGCCGTCAATGACCTCATCATTGGCCAGCACCGTTCCCAGTTCCTCGCACCAGTTAACAGGCATTTCAATGCGCTTGGCAAATCCTGCCTCCCACACCTTCTTGAAAATCCACTGGGTCCACTTATAGAAATCGGGATCGGAAGTGGCGATGACCTTAGACCAGTCATAGTCAAAGCCCAACTCCTTCAGCTGACCGGAGAAGGTTTCGATATTCTTCTGGGTAAAGCCGTTGGGGTGATTGCCGGTGTCTACTGCATACTGCTCCGCAGGCAAGCCAAAGGAGTCATAACCCATGGGATGCAGCACATTGTAGCCCTGCATACGCTTCATGCGGGACATAATATCTGTGGCGGTATAGCCCTCCGGATGACCGGCATGCAAGCCCACACCGGAGGGATAAGGGAACATGTCCAACACATAGTATTTGGGCTTGGAGAAATCCCACACATCTGTGTGGAAAGTATTATTTTCTTCCCAATATTGATGCCATTTCTTTTCAACGGCAGAATGATCGTAAATCATGGTCTTTCCTTCTTTCACATCTCATCGATAACGATGTCTTTCAAATCCACCTGCTCTGCATCAGCCCACAGGCGCTCCAGATCATAGAACTTCCGGGCCTCATCGGTAAACACATGGATTACCACACTGCCATAATCCAGCAGCTCCCAGGAATTGCCCCGGTGACCCTCCCGGCTCAGCAGGGGTTCCCCCAGCTCATCCATGCAGAACTCTGCATAATCGCAAAGGGTCTTAACATGGGTGTTGGAAGTACCGGTGCAGATCAAAAAATAATCCGCAAGGCTACTGACCTTATCGATCTTCAGCAACTTGATGTCCATGCCCTTTTTACTATCCAAGGCCTTGGTTACCGTAATCGCAACTTCATTTGCACTCTTCATATTGATTTTCCTTTCAAACGCCATTTTGTTCCAGATAAGCCAAAGCTTGGCTGGATTCCGGCGAAATCTCTCTTCCCTGTTGCTGCAGCATGGCAAGAGTCATTTCCAATCCCAGCTTCAATGCCGCAGTAATGTTTGTAAAAGCAAGTTCACGCAGCCGCTCCACGCCGGGAAAATCCCGGTTTGGCTCCATATAGTCTGCCACATAAATAATCTTTTCAAGCAGGTTCATATTGGCTTTCCCCGTGGTATGGCAGCGAATTGCGCTGACCACAGCCGGATTTTCTCCAAAAATCCGCTCCGCCACCAGACTGCCTGTTAACGCATGTAAAGTCTTAGGATTCTTGGTGGAAAAAGTATCCAACATCGTACCATATTCCCGGCACAATGTCAATTGCAGCGGGCCGTCCAATGCCTTGGTTATATCATGCAGCAGCGCTGCTCTTTCCGCAGCCTCCACATTGGCGCCATACTGTTTTGCCAATGCAACAGCCGTATCCCGGCAGCCCAGAACATGATTTACGCGGCTGCTTTTCAGCAGTTCCGTCACTCTTTGAGCAAGCTCTGCAGCAGGAAGCCCCTTCATGGGTTTATCCGTTCCAAACAAGCCCCGGGCATAAATTTGCCCGCAAGTCTCTTTTGACAGGTGCTCCGAAGCGCAGCGAAACACCAACAATCTTTTCAGATTGTTGGCATCCATCCCGGCTTCCCGGGCCAGAATCTCCAGATTCAGGGTTTCCGGCTGCATAATTTCTCCTCTTACTGCTCCTTGCGAAGCTGCTTTTCTCTCTCCCGCTCTATTGCCTTATCAATGGCCTGCTGGCGGAAATAGGCGTTGCGCTGCTCCCGCTGCTGCTTGGTGGCCTCTCTTCTGGCCTTTGCGCCCTTGCGCACAGGATTGGATTTTGCCACGGACACAGCCTTGCGCTTGGCTCTGCCTGTCTGATTGCGCGCCTCCTGCAGCTTTTCGCTGTAGCGATAAATCACAAACTTGGTGCCGATTACCGCCACACCGTCACAGCCGGTGGCTTCGCACAGAGCATCGCATACTTCTCTGGGAGAAAGCAATGCGCCTTCCAGCACCTTACCTTTTACCAGTTCTCTGGTGGTGAGCTGATTGTCAGCCTCGGCAATAAGGGCTTCGGTCACACCGCTCTTGCCCACAATCAAAGTGGTTTCCAATGTATTCGCCTGAGCCCGCAGCTCCGCGCGCTCTTTACTTGTCAGCATATCCTGCCTCCTTTAGTTTATCGTACAACACCCGCAGAGCGTTGGCCCGATGGGAAACCTTGTTTTTATCCTCGGGACTCATTTCTGCGGTGGATTTCCCCATGGGGGGATAGTAGAAAATAGGATCATAGCCAAAGCCGTTTTCTCCCACAGGCGTGCGGAGAAGTTCTCCGTGAATCTCTCCCCTGGCCTGAATGGTCTGCCCCTCCGGGGTCACTAAAGTAATCACGCACACAAATTGCGCCTGACGCTGTCCATCCGGTACATGCTCCGTGTTTTTCAGAAGCAGCTGCAGCCGCCCCCAGTCATCCAGAGAATCATCAAAGCCGTAACGGGCGGAATAAATACCGGGTTCGCCATTCAGGGCATCCACCGCAATACCGGAGTCATCTGCCAGTGCAGGCAAACCGGTGGCTTTCATAACCGCCTCAGCCTTTAAAAAGGAATTCTCCTCAAAGGTCTTGCCGGTTTCCTCCACATCAATGTCCACACCCAGTTCAGATTGAAGCACAAGCTCCATGCCAAACAGCCGGGTAATCTGGCTGATTTCCACCAGCTTATGGGGATTTTTACTTGCAAGAACGACTTTCATTATATTAGCGCCTCCACAAATTCCCGGGCATTAAAGGGCATCAGGTCATCTGCCTGCTCGCCCACGCCCACAAATTTCACCGGCAGCTGCAGGCTGTCTGCCACGGCAATCACAATGCCGCCCTTTGCAGTTCCATCCAATTTGGTCAGCGCCACAGCGGTAACACCGGCAATTTCCTTAAATTGCTTGGCTTGAATCAAGCCGTTCTGGCCGGTAGTTCCGTCCAGCACCAGCAGCACTTCCCGGGAGGCCTGGGGCAATTCCCGCTCCACAATGCGGCTGATCTTATTCAGCTCATTCATCAGATTTTGCTTGTTGTGCAGACGGCCGGCGGTATCCACCAGAATCACATCCACATTCCGGGATTTGGCAGCTTGAATACCATCATATACCACGGAGGCAGGGTCTGCTCCCTCATGCTGACGAACGATTTCTGCGCCGCTGCGCTGAGACCAGATTTCCAATTGATCGGCTGCAGCTGCCCGGAAAGTATCACCGGCAACCATCAGCACCTTCTTACTCTCGCTCACAAGACGGGTGGCAAGCTTACCGATGGTAGTGGTTTTACCCACACCATTAACACCGATCACCAGAATCACAGCAGGCTTAGTCTGAAGATTCAGCTGCGTATCACCTACATCCAGCATGGCTGTCAGAATTTCTTTCAGCGCAGCTCTTGCCTCTTCCGGCGTTTTTAAATGCTGCGCCTTTACTTCCTTGCGCAAAGCATCCGTAGCTTTACAGGCAGTTTCCACACCCAAATCTGCAAGAATCAGACTTTCTTCCAGCTCATCATAAAAATCATCATCCAGCTCACTGAAGCCGGAAAACACATTGCCCAGAGATGAGCCCAGCGCTTCTCTGGTTTTGCTCAGACCGGCCTTGATTTTATCAAAAAATCCCATGAAGAATTTGCTCCTTTATTCCATGATGCCCAAATATTCTTCCATCTGGTTCAAATCCAAACGCAGCAGCTTGGAAACACCCTGTTCCTGCATAGTCACACCGTAAAGCACATCGGAAGCTTCCATGGTGCCCCGGCGGTGGGTAATGACAATGAACTGACTCTTTTCGCTGAGGCCCCGGAGGTAATTGGCAAAGCGTTCCACGTTCCGGTCATCCAACGCCGCATCAATGTCATGGAGCATGCAGAAAGGGGTGGGACGAATCTTCAAAATGGCAAAGTACAAAGCGATTGCCACGAAGGCCTTTTCACCAGCGGACAGCAAAGTGATGGTTTTCACCTGCTTTCCGGGAGGCTGTACCCGAATCTCAATGCCGCAGGTAAGGGGCTCTTCCGGATTCTCCAGAATCAGCTGACCCTTACCGCCACCAAACATCTCCTGGAAAGTAACACCGAAATATTCATCGATCTTCCGGAACTCCTCCACAAAGATGGTGGTCATTTCCTGGGTGATATTGCGGATAATGGTTTCCAGATCCCGCTTGGAATTCAGCACATCGTCCCGCTGTTCCGCCAAATAGGAATACCGCTCATTAACACGGGCGTATTCCTCAATGGCGCCCAGGTTCGGTGTACCCAGAGCGCCAATTTTGCGCTTAATCTCACCGATGCGGCGATTGCCTGCCGCCACGGACTCAATCTCTCCCCGCTTGTCCACAGCGGTGCCGGGCGTCAGCTCATAGGAATCCCAAAGCTTATCCACGATCTGCTTTTCTTCCATGGCGGTGGTGACCTTCTTCTGCTCAAGCAGCGCGCAGGCCCGTTCCATATTCAGAATATCCTTGTTCTTTTCCTGCGCCTGGCGCTCCGCACGGGTCTTACCCGCCTCGGCATCCGCCCGTTGGGCAAGAATAGAATTCAACTCATCCTTCTTTGCCTGGGTATCCGCAGCATTTTCCTGCTGACGATTCTGCAACTGCAGAATCTCTGCCTCCAGACGGGCATTGTTCTCACGAATAGCATCCATAAGAATCTGCTTCTTATCCCGATCGCCTTCCATGGCGGTACGAAGGTTTTGCAGATCTTGAATATGGGCCTGGGCTGTATTGCTTTCCGCCTCCAAAGCTGCCTCTTCCGCTCTCAATGCGGTCATGCGCTCCGTAATTTCTGCGGTGGCATTGGCCACCTCGGTCTGAGAGCCTTCCAGAGCAGAAATACTCTCACGGGTCTGCACCAACTGCGCTGTGAAAATTTGAATCTTTGCCTGGTGGGCTGCATAGCGCTCCCGGTCAGAACTATTACGGCTGCGCAAAGAATCCATCTCTTTATCGGAAGAGTCCTTAGCATCGCAAATGGCTTGCAGCAGAATCTCATGTTGCTTTTCCTGTCCCTGCAGGCGCAGTACCCGATCCTCTGCATCACGCAGCTGATCCGCTGCGGCGCTGAGCTGGAATTCCACCTGATCGGCAGCCCGCTGCGCTTCCTGCAGCTCTGCTTCCAGCTTATTATACTTCTCCTGCAGCTGCTTTTCCTGGACCGTCAGCTTTTCCAGCTCATTGGCGCGGGAAAGGATGCCAGCTTCGTTATTTACACTGCCGGCGGTCATGGAGCCGCCGGCATTAACCACCTGGCCGTCCAGGGTAACGATCTTAAACCGGTTGCTGTATTTCTTTGCCATGGCGATGGCGGCATCCAAATCCTGGGCAATCACAATACGACCCAGAAGATTGTCCACAACGCCCTTGTATCGGCTGTCGCTGACAACCAGGCTAGATGCGATACCCACAAAGCCCCGGCAATTCTCCAAACCGTTTTCCTGCAGTTCCTTGCCCTTGATCACAGACAGGGGCAGGAAGGTAGCGCGACCGCTTCCTGTACGCTTCAAATGGGAAATAGCTGCCTTTGCATCCTGTTCACTGTCCACAACGATCTGCTGCATAGCGCCGCCCAAAGCGATCTCTATGGCTACAGTATAGGCATCCTCGGTACGAATCAAACGGGACACAGGCCCATGCACATTGCGAAGATTGCCCCGCTGGGACTCCTGCATCACCAGACGAACAGACTTCTGATAGCTTTCATAATCCCGCTCCATAGCCTGGAATACGCGGCTCTTGGCGCGAACGGATTCCAGCTGAGAATCCAGCTGACGAAGATCCTGGCTCAGTTCATCTCTGCGCTTGCTGCGGGTATTCTGTCGCAGGGTATAGCCGGAAATGGTATTGTTGGCAGCGGTTACATCCTCCTGGGCTCTGCGCAGCTCCTTACGGCAGGCATCCAGCTCCTCCCGCGCAGAGGTTTCTCTTTCCTTGGCTGCGGAAAGGTCCTCTTGCAGCTGCTGCATACGCGCCTCTGTCTGTGCAATGCTGTCCTCAAGGCTTCGGACATCTGCCTCTCTGCCGGCAATATCTGCCGCCAGATTGGTTTCCTGGGTACGCAGCTCCAGGAATTGCTTTGTCATGCCCTGGGCATTGGCAGTCATCACCGCCAGTTCCTGCTGCATGGCAGACAAGGCCTCTCGCTTTTCCACCAGACCTTTCTCAATCTGAGAAATGCGCTCACGGGCCTGCTCCATCTGGGCAGTAATGCCGCCGCTGCGGTCCTCCTGACCCTGGAGTTCCTCTTCAATGCGCTGAATATTTTCGTTGTTATTGCGAATATCACCCTGCAGCAAGGCAATCTGTCCATCCAGCTGCTGATGGGTGGCTTCCAGCATATTCACCTTCAAACGGGCAGTTTCCAGATCGCCGTCCTTGGTGCGCAGCTCTTCTGCCAGATTTTCAGACTGGGCATACAGACTATCCAGTTCATCATGGGCCTGCTGCAAAACAAAGGACGCGGAAGCGTAATCCTCCTCTGCCTTTTTAGCGGCAGCAGACAGCTTGTCCAGAGTGTCCAGCCATACGGCAATTTCCACACCCTGCAGCTCATCCTTCAATTCCAGATACTTCTTGGCCTTTTCAGACTGCTGCTTCAAAGGCTCCAACTGCATTTCCAGCTCAGAAACCTTATCGCCAATACGAAGCAGATTATCCTCGGTATGGGCAAGCTTCCGCTCCGTTTCTTCCTTGCGGTGACGGTACTTGGAAATACCCGCCGCCTCTTCAAAGATTTCACGGCGGTCCGCGCTCTTCAAAGAGAGAATCTCGTCAATACGGCCCTGACCGATATTGGAGTAGCCCTCTCTGCCCAAGCCAGTGTCCATAAACATCTCGTGAATGACACGCAAACGGGCAGACTGACGGTTTATGTAGTATTCACTGTCACCGCTGCGATAATAGCGGCGGGTGACCATGACTTCATCGGCATCATAAGCCAATGCGCGGTCGGTGTTATCCAAGGTCAGGGTTGCTTCAGCAAAGCCAACCGCAGAGCGCTTCTGGGTGCCGCCGAAGATCACATCCTCCATCTTGGCGCCACGAAGGGTCTTGGT
>JAZRBJ010000045.1:0-6989 GCA_045635065.1 Faecousia sp.
AGCTATTATTCTGATTATCTGCTTGTTACGGATTCTTAATCGCTTTTTAACACATTAAGGGGGCATTTTTTCTTCAGAGATTTTTTTTGTATATTATTTTTCGTGATTCCAGAAGTCCATAGAAGGAATGTTTACAGATACAACAGAAATTGTTTTTTATCTTAACAGAAAAAGTTTTTTGTCAACGGTAAAAAGTATATCCCAAACCTTGGGATGTACGTTTCATGGGTTGGGATATACATACCAAGGCTTGGGATATACGTTCCAAGCCTTGGTACGAATTCTTCACTTGTATGTTAACGATTTTAGTTGACTGTTGTACGTCTTATTTGTAGTATAGGTTGACAGTGTTAAACCTTATTTTTAAAACCTGTTGACTATTTTATCTTTAGTCATAAATGAAGTTTACCTTTTTGTCCCGACAAGGATGAATAGAATAGGGACTGGCTCCCGCTCTTTTCCTTGTCCATTCAAGTAGGCATATGCAAAGTTATGACAAATTATTCAAAGACATTTGTTTTTTGATTGCGATTTCTCTGAAACTTATCCAGTTCTTCTGTATCTCGCCTGTGGTCCTGCTTGCTTGGCAAGGGGTCATTCCATCCAGACTCAAATGTGGTCGTTCGTTGTTGTAGAAATCCACAGCAGTCCTTAACGCCGCCTTCACTTCGTCGACCGTAAAGAAGCTCATGCCCTTAAGGAGTTCGTTCTTGATGGTGTTGTTTACCCGCTCCGCAACGGCATTGTCCTTTGGGTTCCCGTTCTCCGTCATGCTGATGCCTATCCCATGCCCTCTAAGCCTTTCCGTATAGGCGTAGCTGGCATACTGCACTCCACGGTCAGAGTGGTGGATTAGCCCTGAAAGGTCATTGCCCTCATAATGCCCAAGGGCCATCTCCAGAGCCTTCAGCGTATGTTTGGTCTCCAAGGTGTCCCCGACGCTGTATCCGATGATCTCTTTCGTATAGTAGTCCGTCACAAGTGACAGATAGCAGAACTTGTATTCTCCGTCTATGGGGTCAGTCCACAACGGGACATATGTTATGTCGCTGACAATCAGTTGGCAAGGGCGTGTAGGGATTAGGCTCTTCACAAGGTTGGGATAGAGCGGCAGGTCGTGCCTGGAATCCGTCGTGCTTACACGGCGCTTGCGCTTACGCACCTTCAGACCGTATTGCTCGATGATGTCATAGAAACGGTTGTAGCCGACACGGTTCTCCTCTCCGAAGCATCGGGTATACATCAGCCAGAGTTTGTTCCCTCCAATGCCCGGGTCCTTCCTGCGTACATCCTTGACAAACTCAACGACAAAGGCTTCGCGAGCGAGCCGTTGCATCAGGCGGTCATCATGCTTGTAGTAGGCTTGCTTGCTCACACCAAGTAGGCGACACATCGGGGCGACACCATAATGCCTGCCGTCCCGTGTGTGAAGCCTCCCTGCTACTTGGTGCCAGCTTTTTTTAAGTCTATGCCGTAGACTTCCTTGCCAAAGGCTACCATCTCCTCATAAAAGTCTGCACGCAGCTTTTCCTGGGAAAGTAGCTTCCTAAGTTCCATGTTCTCACGGAGGATCTTCTTGTAGTCCTCCGGAGTAACTGCCTTGCCTTGTTTTTTCATCTGTTCGCACATTTGAGGGTTTTCTGCCTCAAAGTTACGAATCCAACGGAAAACAGTACTCTTGGAAACGCCACTTTTTTCAGATAATGCCTGAAAATTTAAATGATCATAGTAATAACCTTCCAAAAGGACACGCAAAATGTCATGCTCTTGGGTAGATGACAAATTCCTTACTGATCTTGTTGCTCTCATAAAATGAATTTTTAAGAGTCAACCTTTTTTACAAAAAGACATATCGTTGACAAAAAACTTTTTCAGTGTGGCTAAAAAACAAATTCATTATAGCCGCCAAACAATTTTGATGAATTTATTCTTCAATTCCGCTGAGTCTATATATCCAAGCGTGTACAGGCCAGCAATTAAGGGTGGTTCTAATAATTATGTCGGGTTGATTTTCGTTCTATTTTCGTGTGTGCTGAAAAGGTAAAACCTAAATTCAGAATTTTTAGAACCACCCTTATGTCTTAGGAATACAAAAAAAGCGGAGAGGTTTTTCAACTCTCTCCGCTTCTGTACCCAGACCCGGGATCGAACCGGGATGGGTTGCCCCACTGGTGTTTGAGACCAGCGCGTCTACCGATTCCGCCATCTGGGCTTTTTGCGCTGCAAAGGTAGATGTTTTTGCTGAATTGACCAAATGTTTTAATTGTTTTTTTGCTAAAGAGGTCGCATTTTAGTGAAATCCGGTTGTATTGTCATTATAAAGGCTGGACATTGCAATTGTAATGCCCAGCCTGTAAAAACATGATTCTCAGTTTTTTTATTCTTCTATCTCTGCTGTTTCTGTAGATGCGTTCTCTTCTTTCTTCTTTGCCAAATATTCTGGAAGTGACATACCTGCCTGGTCAAAAAGGTCATTCAAGGGAGGAATACTTTTCATAAGACCGGAGAGGAAGTTGGCGGTATTGGTCTTTCCATCTGCGGTGCCTCCGTTGTCCCAAACGGTAACCTTGTCTATGTTGATTCCCTTTATGGCTTCTACCTGGGTCTTTACCAGTTCTGGCAGTTTTTCCAGGAGCAGCAATGAGTATGCCTTGGTGGCATCGCCTCCAGCGGCCTGAATCATCTTGTCATAACCAGCAGCCTGCTTGGCCAGCATTTCATACAGACCCTTGGCTTCGGCTTCCATCTTGGCATAGATGGCGTCGGCCTCACCCTTTGGGTTTACGCGCTTCTGTTCTGCCTCGGCTTCCGCGGCAAGTACAAGTCTTTGCTTCTCAATTTCCTGTGCTACGATTACATTGGCGGTTTGGGTGGAACGTTCACGGTTGGCGCGTGCCTCTTCTGCCTTTTGCTCGGCTGCGTAGGCTTCTTCGAGTGCTTGTGCCTGTGCCACCTTTTCGGCTGCAGTGGCCTTTCGCTGTGCTTCGGCTTCTTTCTCGCGACGGTTGGCCTCGCTATTTGCAATGGCAATTTTGGCTTCGTTTTCTCCTCTAACGGCTTCTGCATTGGCTTCTGCGGTGCGGATGCGGGTTTCTCTGACAGCCTCGGCCTTACCGATTTCTCCCACCTTTTCCTGTTCAGCCACGCGCACCTTGGCTTCGTTTATGGCCTTGGCGGCTGCTTCTTGTCCAAGTGCTTCGATATAGCCGCTCTCGTCCTTAATGTCTGTTACGTTTACATTGATAAGACGCAAGCCGATTTTTTTCAGTTCTACTTCCACATTAGCACTGATAGCCTCCAGGAACTTGTCACGGTCAGAGTTGAGTTCTTCAATGCTCATTGTGGCAATGACCAGACGCAATTGTCCGAAGAGGATGTCTCGTGCGAGTTCCTGAATCTGCTGGGCGGTCAGGCCCAACAGACGCTCGGCTGCGGCCAGCATACTTTCGGGGTCTGTGCTGATACCCACGGTGAAACGGCAAGGTACGTCCACACGGATATTCTGCCGGCTGAGGGCGTTGGTCAGATTGGCGTCAATGCTGATGGGGGTCAGGCCCAGATAGGCATAGTCTTCTATGATGGGCCATACGAACGCACCTCCTCCATGCACGCACTTGGCGCTCTTGTTGGTGCCTTTACTGCCATAGATAACCAGAATCTTGTCTGAAGGACAACGACGATAACGATTGATAAGTGCTATAAAAAGAAAGACAAGCACTATGACTCCAATCACGATAAAATACAATGGAAACATGATGTTGAACAGATTAAATGGTTTTAATTACTTTAGATGTAGTCTCTTCTCTTTTTTTTGATACTTTTCAAATTGGCTCAACCAGCAGCGTGTTGTCATCAATGACCTGGATAACCCTGACACGGGCACCGGTGGGAATAAAAGTGCCATCGGTCATGGCGGAGATTTCCTGTACACTTCCATGCAGGCTGATTTGCACCTTGCCCTGTCCTTCGCGAGCGGCGGGAATGCGTAAATACACCGGACAGACCATGCCCACGCAGTCCTGGATACGGAATGCCCCATTGCTTTCCAGTTTCTTCATTTGCCTGAACATGAAGAGGAACATGGCAACGAAAACGCTTCCGCACAAAATGGCTACGATGGCCAGCAAAGGACGAAGCGGAATGACACCCCAGAAACAGACGCCTCCCCATCCAATACCCAAGAGGAAGTTTATCAGATTGCGGATGGTGAACAATTGCATGGCGCCTCCGGTATCCACTGTGTCGCCATCGGGAATGTCCGTTGCGTCGGGCATAGACAGGTCTGCATCGTGGTCGCCGATGCCAATGAAGGTGAGTGTCATTTGGATGATGAAAACCAAAGATGCGGCAATGGCAATAGTCCAATACACGCGCAATGTGGGGTCGAGCGATTCGTACCAAATAGTGATTGTGTCCATAATCAGAGTAATATATTCAAGTTAATATCAACAAAGGTAATGAAAAAATGAAAAGAAATTTTATAATGATTGGAAAAATGATAAAAAAAATGTATGTTTGCACACAAATATAAAGCAAAGATGACAAAATGCAAAGATAAACCCCATCCTTTGGGCATATTTCGGTATTGTCCCGTTTGTGGCAGCCCGAATTTTGTGACAAACAATGAAAAGAGCAAGCGCTGTGCCGATTGCGGATTTGTCTATTTTTTCAATCCCAGCGGAGCCACGGTGGCGGTGATTGTGAACGAACGCGATGAGCTGCTTGTGGTGAGGCGTGCAAAGGAACCGGCTAAAGGGACGCTGGACCTTCCTGGCGGCTTTTTGGATTGTGCGGAAACGGCAGAGGAGGGAGTTGCACGCGAGGTATTTGAGGAAACTGGGCTTGAGGTGGAGCAGTGTGACTACCTGTTTTCCATCCCCAACATTTATCCTTATAGTGGGTTGGATGTGCATACAATGGACCTTTTTTTCCTTTGCAGGGTAAAGGGGACGCAAGAGGCCAAGGCAATGGATGATGCGGAGAGCCTGGCCTGGATTCCTTGGGAGCAGATAATGCCTCAGGAGTTTGGCTTGCTTTCTGTCCGCAAAGGTATAATTCGTCTGAAAATGATGTGGACTAATAAAAAATAATGATATAAATAATGTGTAACAAATATTTTTGCATTATCTTTGCGCCCAAATCATAAATTAAATAAGACCTGATGAAGCAAAATCTTGTGATAGTGGAGAGCCCGGCCAAGGCTAAGACAATTGAAAAATTCCTGGGTTCGGATTATAAGGTGCTTTCAAGTTACGGCCACATCCGTGACTTGAAGAAAAAGTCGTTTAGCCTGGATCCGGAAACTTTTGATCCCCAATATGAAGTGCCTTCAGACAAAGCTCGTGTGGTGGCGCAATTGAAAAAAATGGCATCAGAATCGGAAACCGTCTGGCTGGCATCCGATGAAGACCGCGAAGGAGAGGCCATCAGCTGGCACTTGTATGAGGTGCTCGAACTGAAGCCCGAAAACACAAAGCGAATCGTATTTCATGAAATTACCAAGCCAGCCATTCTGGAGGCTATACAACATCCGCGCGATATTGACTTGAATCTGGTAAATGCCCAACAGGCCCGCAGAGTATTGGACCGTATTGTTGGTTTCAAGCTAAGCCCTGTATTGTGGCGCAAGGTAAAGCCTTCGCTCAGCGCTGGCCGTGTGCAGAGTGTGGCAGTGAGGCTGATTGTGGAACGCGAACGGGAAATCCAGAATTTTGTAGGAGAAGACGCTTATAGAGTAACGGCGCTTTTCATGACAAAAGACGGAAATGAAGTGAAAGCAGAACTGAACCGCCGCTTTTCCACGGAACAGGCGGCAAACGAGTTCCTTGAAAAGTGTGTGAAGGCGAATTTCACAGTGCAGGACGTGACCACGAAACCCCAGAAGCGTATGCCTGCAGCTCCTTTTACCACCAGTACCTTGCAGCAAGAGGCAGCCCACAAATTGGGATTTACTGTGGCGCAGACCATGATGGTTGCCCAGCATCTTTATGAAAACGGACGCATCACGTATATGCGTACGGATAGCGTGAATCTGAGTAGTCTGTGTCTGGGCGCAAGTAAGAAGGTGATTTGTGAGCAGATGGGTGAGGAATATGTTAAGACCCGCCAGTATACGACTCATTCCAAGGGCGCGCAGGAAGCTCACGAAGCCATCAGACCTACTTACATGGACCAGATCCAGATAGAGGGAACTGTTCAGGAGAAACGCCTTTATGACCTGATTTGGAAACGTACAATCGCCAGCCAGATGGCAGATGCGGAAATAGAGAAGACCACAGTCATGATATCGATTGACGGGATGGAAGATTTCTTTGTGGCCAATGGCGAGATTGTGAAGTTTGACGGTTTCCTTAAGGTTTATAAGGAAACACAGGAAGAGGGAATGGCAGAGGAGGACAGTGCGCAACTGCCCGTGATGAAGGTTGCTGATAAATTGCAGTACAACCAGATTGTGGCAACCCAGCGTTTTGCACAGCGTCCTTTGAGATATAACGAAGCAAGCCTGGTTCGTAAATTGGAAGAGTTGGGTATTGGACGCCCCAGTACCTATGCAGCTACCATTACAACCATCCAGCAGCGCGAATATGTGATGAAGGGTGACAAGCCAGGAGAGGAGAGGAATTATCAGACGCTGACCTTGGCTGATGGCAAGGTTGCGTCAGAAACACGCCAAATGACCGTTGGCGCAGAACGTGGAAAATTGCTTCCCACGGATACCGGAATTGTGGTAAATGATTTCTTGTTGGCGAATTTCCCGGACATCATGGATTACAACTTTACCGCTGATGTGGAGAAGAAATTTGACGACATTGCCGAAGGTAATGCCGAGTGGAAGAACGTATTAAAGGATTTCTATGCCGATTTTGAGCCTCTTGTAGATAAATCTATCAATACCCACAGCGAACACAAGGTGGGCGAGCGCTTGCTTGGTAATGATCCCAAGACTGGACAGCCGGTAATGGTCAAGATTGGCCGTTTTGGCCCGGTAG
>JAZRBJ010000046.1:0-17345 GCA_045635065.1 Faecousia sp.
ACTACTGAATCTCCTACTGTGCCTACAACCGAGATCACTACTGAGCCATCCAATGCGCCCACCACCGAACCGACTACCACTCCTACCACGGAGCCGCCGCATACTCACAACTTTAACGCAGCTACCTGCACTACACCAAAGACCTGTTCTTGTGGTGCAACGGAAGGCGAAGCTAACGGACATAACTGGAAAGACGCAACATGTTCGGATCCAAAAATATGTACTGTATGCGGTACAACCAGCGGTTTAACAGCCGGACACAATTTTTCCAACGGAAAATGCACAACATGTGGAAAGGCAGATCCCGACTACAATCACGAAACTATGGTGTGGATTCCCACTAATGGTGGCACAAAGTATCATACCCACGCTGGATGTAGCAATATGGAAGATCCTGAGCAGGTAACGCAGTCTGAAGCAGAATCTCGAGGATTTACTCCTTGCAAAAGATGTCACTAACGAAAAAGGCTTGCCGAACGGCAAGCCTTTTACTATTAAAACAATGTCGTTATCCAATAAATCAGGCCGTAAACCACACTTGCCGACACGCCGTAGACGATAACAGGTCCTGCGATTGTGAACATCTTTGCGCCGACGCCGAGAATGAATCCTTCGGTTTTGAATTCTACAGCCGGGGCAGCGATGGAATTGGCAAAACCGGTAATCGGCACCAATGTGCCGGCGCCGGCGTACTTGGCTATATTATCATACAGGCTTAACCCCGTAAGAAACGCAGAAATTGTTACCAATGTCATGGAGGTTGCTGTGCCTGCATCCTGTTTTTCCAGTCCCAGAGCGGCATACCCATTTTGGATCAGCTGCCCCAGGGCGCAAATCAGGCCGCCAATCAAAAACGCAAGCAAGCAGTCCTTCCAGATAGGTGATTTGGGACAAAGCTCCCCCACCATTTTTGCATACTGTTTTTCCGTCATACGATCCCTCCAAAAACAGCATTCCCCTTTTTAGATTAAAAATACAAAACACCGGGTAATCCATTTCATTGCGGACTACCCGGCGTCTTTATTTCATTTCTTCCGGAAAAAGCTTTTCCATGGCGCTGTGCGCCGCCTCTTGCTCTGCCCGTTTTTTACTGCTGCCGGTACCGCCACCCACAACAGTACCGTTGAGGGAAACTTCAACCCGGAACTCCTTATCGTGATCCGGGCCGGACTCGCCCACCAGAGTATAGCTCAGCACCTGGTTTTTCTTTTGCTGCACCAGTTCCTGCAGAGCCGTTTTATAATCCACATTCTGCAGCCGCTTTACAGGCACATTGCTCAGCACAAAGCGCTCCACAATGCCTCTGGCGGCCTCCATGCCGCCATCCAGAAAGCTGGCAGCAATCACAGACTCTACCGCGTCTGCAAGGATAGAGGCCCTTGCACGCCCTCCAAAGCGCTCTTCACCGTGACCCAGCAGCAGATAATTGCCCAGATTCACCTGCTCAGCTACCGCAGCCAGAGAGTTTTCGCATACCATGTCCGCCCGCATGCGGGTAAGCTCACCCTCCGGACGGTCGGGAAAATTGCGGTACAAATGCTCCGCCACGATCATTCCCAAAATGGAATCACCCAGAAATTCCAGGCGCTCATTGCTCTTCAAGCTGTCGTGCCAGCGCTCATTGGCATAGGAGGAATGAGCCAATGCGTTCTGCAGCAGAGAAATGTTCCGGAATCGGTAACCGATAGCAGCTTCCAGATCCTTAATCATCACCATTCTCCTTCAGCTGTGCCAAAGCCTGCTCCAATTCCTCAGAGAAATCCTGAGAGGAATGCATGGCCTGATGTACCGCATTGCGGAATGCCAAGGCATCCGATGCGCCGTGTGCCTTAAGCACGCTCTTGCGAATACCAAGGAAGGGCGTACCGCCAATCTCCCGGTAATCCATCATTTTCATGACCTCATCCACACCCGGCTTGCAGAAAAGATAGCCGATCTTGGAAAACAGGCTGCGCTTAAATATCTTGTGCTTCATCAGACTGCCCATGAACATGGCAGTACCCTCCAGGGTCTTCAGCAGCACATTGCCGGAGAAGCCGTCACAAACGATAACATCCACAGCGCCCAGAGGCACATCTCTTGCCTCCACATTGCCCACAAAGTTCAGCAGTCCCTTTTCAGAAGCAGCGGTAAGCAGCCCATAGGCTTCCTTCTGCAGAGGTGTACCCTTGGAGTCCTCCGTGCCGATATTCAGCAGGCCCACCTTGGGATTATCCACACCCAGGGTCTTTTTGGCATACAGAGAACCCACCAAACCGAACTGGAGCAAAAACTCCGGGGTACATTCTGCATTTGCGCCGCAGTCCAGAATAACGGTCTTGCCACCGGCCTTGATGGGCATAGTGGGACCCATGGCTGCCCGGCGGATACCCTTAACCCGCTTTACAAGCAAGGTTGCGCCGGTAAGCAGCGCACCGGTGGAACCGGCAGATACAAAGGCATCTCCCTGACCGTCGGCGAGCATTTTCAGACCCACCACCATGGAAGAATCCTTCCGCTTGTGGACAACGGATGCGGGATCATCATGCATATCCACCACATCGTCGGCATTGGCAATTTCCACGCCCGCAGGAAGGGTATCGATACCATTCTTTCGCAGCACTTCCAGAATGGCCTCTCCCTTACCCACCAGGGTAATCTGCGCACCAAAGTCCTTTGCCGCCTGCAACGCACCCAGTACCGGTGCTTCCGGCGCCAGATCGCCGCCCATTGCATCAAGAATAATTTTCATAGACGCACCTCTCTCTAAAAGCCCTTGGCAATCAAGCCGTCGATCACTTCCAAAGACCGCTTGGCGATTGCCAGATTCTTCTCTGATTTCTTGCGAATCCGCTGTTCCAGAGGGGCAATGATGCTGAAATTCACATTCATTGGCTGGAAATCTGTGATTCGCTGGTCGCTGATATAAAGACCCAACGCACCAACGGCGGTGGTATTGGGGAAGTACGGCAGTTCCCTGCCCTGCAGCCGTGCCGCCATGGCAACTGCAGCAAGGAAGCCAGAGGCTGCGCTTTCCACATAGCCCTCCACACCGGTCATCTGCCCGGCAAAGGCAACCATGGGATTACGCAAATCTGCATAGTACCGGTCAAGCAAACCGGGAGACTGCAAAAATGTATTCTGATGCATGACGCCGTAACGCACAAATTCCGCATTACGCAAGGCGGGAATCATGGAAAACACCCGTTTTTGCTCCGGGAACTTCAAATGGGTCTGGAAACCCACCAGATTAAACACACTCTTAGCAGCATTGTCCTGACGCAGCTGGACAACGGCATAGGGCTCTTTTCCGGTTTTGGGGTCTACCAGGCCAACCGGCTTCAGCGGGCCGTAGCGCAGGGTGTCCGCGCCCCGGCGGGCCATCACCTCCACGGGCATACAGCCCTCAAACACATTTTTATCCTCAAAGCCGTGAACCTCAGCCTCCTGAGCGGTGGTCAGCTCCCGGATAAAAGCTTCATACTGCTCCTTATCCATGGCGCAGTTAATATAGTCCGGCGTTCCCCGGTCATACCGGGACTGCCACCAGGCAAGCTCCATATCCACGGATTCTGCCGTAACCAAGGGCGCAGCCGCATCAAAGAAATGCAAATATTCCGTACCGAAATACTGACCAATGGCCTTGGATAATGCATCGGAGGTCAGCGGGCCTGTGGCAATAATTACAGGGCCCTCCGGCACCTGGGTGATTTCCTCTTCCCGAACGGTAATATTGGGGTGGCTGCGCAGTTTTTCCGTGATCAACGCGGAAAAGCCATGGCGATCCACCGCCAGACAGCCGCCTGCTTCCACTCTGGTTGCATCTGCGCAGGAAATGATCAGGCTGTCCATTCTCCGCAGTTCTTCCTTCAAAAGACCCACAGCATTTTCCAGCCGGTCAGACCGCAGAGAATTGGAGCAAACCAACTCACCAAAGCTTTCACTGTGATGAGCGGGCGTCATTTTATGGGGCTTCATTTCCACCAGATCCACCTGCAAGCCCCGTTGCGCCAGCTGCCAGGCGGCTTCGCTGCCCGCCAGACCGGCGCCCACTACGGTAACTCTCATTTTTTAGCCCCCTTCTTTGCGGAGGTCTTTTTGGTCGTCTTTTTGGCGCTTTTCTCTTCGGAATCCTCGGGTTTCTTATAATATCCCCGCTTGTCCTCGGGCAAGAAATTCTGGCAGCTTTCGTTAATGCAGAAAGGCTTATTTCTGCCTCTGCCGGACTTTTTAAACATGGTCTGTCCGCACAGGGGGCAATCCTGCTCCGTGGGAACATCCCAGGACATAAAGCCGCATTCTGCACCCCGTTCGCAGCCATAATATGCATAGCCCCGCTTGGATTTGCGCTTCAGCAGCCCGCTGCCGCACTTGGGACAACGGCCGGGCATTCTCTCCACAATGGGCTTGGTGTTCTTACATTCCGGCCAGCCGGGGCAAGCCAGGAACTTGCCGAATCTGCCCACCTTAACGACCATGTTCTTGCCGCACACATCGCAGATTTCATTGGTGACTTCATCGGGAACCTTAATGCGGGTTCCCTCCAGTGCAGACTCTGCCTCTGTCATTTCTCTGGAAAAATCCTTATAGAACTCAGCAAGCAGATCAATCCAATTCTGTTTACCGGATTCCACATCATCCAGTCGTTGCTCCATATTGGCGGTAAATTCCACATCAATGATATCGTTAAACCGCTCCAGCATCAGCCCGGTAACCACTTCACCCAAGGATGTAGGTGACAGGCGCTTATCCACCTTATTTACATACTCCCGGTCTTGAATGGTAGACACAATGGATGCATAGGTAGAAGGTCTACCCACGCCCTTTTCCTCCATAGCTTTAACCAAAGTGGCCTCAGTATATCTTGCGGGAGGCTGAGTAAAATGCTGCTCCTTCTCAATCTTGGATGCGGTTGCAGTTTCCCCTTCCTGCAGGTCGGGCAAGGGAGAACCCACTGCCTCTGCCTCATCGTCACGGCCTTCCTCATACACGGCAATAAAACCGGGGAATTTCATGCTCTGATGGGTGCTGCGGAACACATGGGTCTGGCATTGGGTGTCAATTGCCACTGTATCAAACACAGCATTTGCCATCTGGGAAGCCAGAAAACGGCTCCAAATCAGCTTATAGAGCCGATATTGCTCCTTGGTCAGAGAACTCTGGATACGCTCGGGGTCAAGCTCCACATGGGTGGGACGAATGGCCTCGTGAGCATCCTGGGCGCTGTTCTTCGTCTTATAAACATGGTGCTTGCCATAGTAATAATTTGCCCCGTAACGGCTCTTGATAAAATCAGCCGCTGCGTCCATTGCTTCGTTGCTCAGACGCAGAGAGTCCGTACGCATATAGGTAATCAAGCCCAAAGTACCCTCACCTGCTACATCCACGCCTTCATACAGCTGCTGGGCAATGGCCATAGTACGCTTAGGGGTCATATTCAGCTTTCTGGAAGCCTCCTGCTGTAAGGTAGAAGTAGTAAAAGGTGGCGCGGAGCTGCGCTTCTTCTCTGCCCTTTTGACACTGGTAACGGTGAAAGACTTCCCATCAATATCCGCAATGACTGCATCCACCTGCTGTTGAGAGGCAAGCTCCCGCTTTTTGGTGTCGCCATGATAACGGGCTACAAAGGAACCGGGTTTCCCCTCTCTTTCCAATGTCACATCCAGCGTCCAGTACTCCTTGGGAACAAAGGCTCTGATCTCATTTTCCCGGTCAACCACCAAACGGGTAGCAACGGATTGCACACGACCGGCGGAAAGACCTCTGCGAACCTTTTTCCAAAGCAGCGGAGACAGCTGATAGCCCACAATGCGGTCCAGTACACGGCGAGCCTGCTGGGCATCCACCAGATCAATGTCAATATCTCTGGGATTGGCTACGGATTCCGTGACCACCCTTTGAGTAATCTCGTTAAAGGTCACCCGACGGCTTTTTTCATCCGGCAGCTCCAACAATTCCTTCAAATGCCAGGAGATGGCTTCGCCCTCCCGGTCGGGGTCAGTTGCCAGATAGACCATTTGCGCCTTTTGGGCATGCTTCTTCAAGTCGGAGATAATCTCCTCTTTTCCCGCCACGGGAATATACTGCGGCCGGAAGTTATCCTCCAAATCAACGCCCATGGTACTCTTGGGCAGATCCCGCAAATGACCCATGCTGGCCTTTACGATATACTCCGGTCCCAAATATTTCCCAATGGTCTTTGCCTTGGAGGGTGACTCCACAATAACCAAATTTTCACCTTTAGCCATATTAGCCTCCGTAAATTAATTTCGTATGACCCGTCCGCCGGGTAATGTAGTAACTGCGCCCTTGATCTCCAGCATGGTCAGCGCTGCCATTGCCGCAGAGGTGCTAAGCCCAGAGCCGGCAATCACCGTATCCACAAGCTGCTCACCTGTAATCTGCTGCAAAATAATCTGTTCATCCTGGGTCAGGTCCGCAAAATTGTTTTCCTGCCAACTATAATTCCCGCACTTGCCGTTGTCAACTGTAATTTTGTCGACAGCAGGTTTTTCCTCCCTTTGAGGTTGCTTGCGCAGCACCTGAGGATAGAGACCTTCATACTCGCTCATCACATCCCAGGCAGAGCTGACCGCAATACCCCCATCCCGCAGCAAACTGTTGCTGCCTGCGAAGGTATCCACATCAATATTTCCGGGAACCACAAACACATCCCTGCCCTGCTCCAACGCCTGACGGGCTGTGATCAAAGAGCCGCTTTTTGCCGGGGCTTCCACCACCAGCACACCACAGGACAAGCCGCTGATGATCCGGTTTCTTCTGGGAAAATTCCATTTGTCCGGTTTTGTGCCGGGAGGATACTCAGACAAAAGGCAGCCATCGCGCTCCATGCGGCGAAACAAATCCAGATTACAGGCAGGATACGCCCGGTCAACACCGCAGCCTAAGACACCTACTGCATAACCGGCAGTTTCCAATGCGCCACAGGTAGCCATAGCATCCACACCCATGGCCATACCGGATACCACCACCGCACCGGAGGCTGCAATTTCACCGCTCAGCTTCTTGGCAATATTCAGACCGTAGGCAGACGCCTTGCGGGTTCCAACCACACCAATAACAGGAAGTTCGTCCAGCTTGGGCAGATTGCCCTTGCAGTACAGCACAATTGGCGGATCGTAAATATTCTTCAAGCGATCCGGATAGGTCTCATCCTGCAAGGTTATAAGCTGAATTTTCCTTCTTCTGCATTGTGCAAGAATTCTCCTTGCTTCGCTCAAATCTTTATCCTGCAGAGCAGACTTTCCCTCTATGCTGATGCTGTCGGGATATTGCTTTGCAAAATAAACATCCTCAGGGGTATGAAAATGCTCCAGAAGTTCCAGCTTTTCCCGAAGGGTAAGCCCCGGTCTTTCCGTCAGCCACAGCCAATATTCGAGCATTTTCTCACTTCTTTCTCTATTTCTTCATTTGCCACATGACAATTGCCGCCGCAATGGCAGCATTCAGAGATTCGCAATTGGGATTCATAGGAATAATCAGCTGGCGCTCAGCTTCATCCAAAATCTGTTGGCGAACGCCTTGCCCTTCGCTGCCGATGACCACCGCCATATCCGGTAAGGATGCATCCCGAATATCCTGCGCGGAATCCGACAAAGCGGTAACCGCAACAGGAATGTTCGCAGCTTTCATTGCAGCGCCGGCAAGCTCCCAGGTTGTCTGAACAACCTGCGTGCGAAAAACCGCGCCCATGGAAGAACGCACTACCTTATGGCTATACGGGTCTGCACAGCCCTCCAGAAGCGCCACAGGCACACCCAATGCATCTGCCGTACGCAAAATTGTGCCAACATTTCCGGGGTCCTGGATTCCATCCAGCAAAAGCATACCCTTTTGGGGGCAAAACGCCTGGTTTTCCGGCAAACGACATACAAACAGCGCACCCTGAGGGGTCTGCATGGGAGATACATACTCCATGATTTCCGGCGACACCATAACCTTTTCAACGGTATTTGGCAAATCAATTTCTACATTTTCCGTAAGAAACACTGTTTCTAACTGCGGCCACCATTGTATGGCTTCTTTTAAAAGTTTCGTACCATCGGAAACAAACAATCCGGCAGCTTCCCGCTCTTTCCGGGAATTTAACAGGCGGCGCAGCTGTTGAATCAAAGGATTCTTACGGGAAGTAATCATGCTTTCTCTCAAAGCTTCTGCACCTTCTCCAGGGCCTGGTTATCTCCCAGAACCACCATAATATCATTTTGGGCAATGGTATCATCTGCGGCAGGAGAAACATTGATCTGACTCCCCTGTTTCACCGCCAGAATATTCAGCCCCAGCTGCGCCCGCACATTCAGCTCCTTCAAGCTCTTGCCAACCCAACTTTTCGGCGCAGGCACTTCAATAATGCCGTAATCTGCCGATAGTTCAATATAATCCAGCACATTATGGGAAGAAAGGCTCTTTGCCAGACGGTCAGCATGCTCCTTTTCAGGAATCACCACCTGATCTGCGCCCAGCTTCAAAAGCACCTGCCGATGGGTTTCATTGTGTGCCTTGCACACCACCCTGGCGACGCCCAGCTCCTTAACATTCATGGTTGCCAACACAGAATCTCCCAAGCTTCCGCCAATGGCCACAATTGCGCAGTCAAAGTTGGCAGCGCCCAAAGCCCGCAGCACTTCCTTATCCCGGGCATCTGCCACAACGGCATGGGTCACATCGTTACTAATCTGCTGCACCCGGTCACTGACCGTGTCCACAGCCAAAACCTCACAGCCCAACTGATGCAGTTTCGTGGCTACCTCAGTTCCAAAACGGCCAAGACCGATTACCATATAGGATTTCATAGTTTTCCTCCTATCCGATCAACAAATTGGTATAGGCATAGCGGAAGCGCTCCTCCACCCTGTCCCCCATAAGAAGTCCCAGGCTGATGGTCAGAACGCCTACCCGGCCAAAATACATATAGATTATGATCAATACCTTCGCTGCCACATGCAGGCAGGAGGTATTGCCGGCGCTAAGACCCACAGTTGCCAAAGCAGACACCGATTCATACAAGCCGTCTGTCAGGCTGACCGGAGAGGTCGCACAAATAAATACTCCCCCGGCAAAAGCCAGGCATATCATAATCCCAAAAATCGTCATTGCATCCATAACCTTATGTTCAGGGATGCTGCGCTTAAATACGCAAACTGTTTGCCTGCCCCGGGCGCGGTTCCAGATAAACAAAAGCAGAGTAATTACTGTTACCGTTTTAATACCGCCGGCGGTAGAACCGGAAGATCCGCCAATCAGCATTAAGACCATGCTGATACCCTTGCCCGCATCTGTTAAAAGTCCTTGATCCACAGAAGCAAATCCGGCGGTACGCAATGTTACAGCCTGAAAAATACCATTTAAAATCTTTTCTCCCGACGTCATAGTGCCCAGAGTATCCGGATTATTCCATTCCACAACGCAGATCGCTGCTGCGCCGCCCACAAGTAATGCAGCCGTTGTGATCAACACCAATTTTGTGTATACGCTGAATTTGCGGAAGCTATGCAATCTAGCCACTTCATCCCACACAAAAAAGCCTAGACCACCCACCACGATCAGCGCCATTAGTGTGACCAGAACCACGGGGTCCTTCTGAAATACCATCATATTAGCACCGGGCGCTACAGAACCAACCACATCAAAGCCCGCATTACAAAAAGCAGAAACAGCGTGGAAAACACCCCACCAAGCTGCCCGCTGCCATCCATACTGAGGCAAGAACCGGGCAAACAGCACCAACGCACCGCAAAGCTGAATACTCAAGCTGCCCAAAATCACCCATTTTTGCAGCTTGACCACGCTATCCATATCATCTACGCTGAGCGCCTGGGCCATAACCATACGCTGCTTCAACCCGATTCGGCGGCGCAATAAAAACACAACCAGGGAGGATACGGACATAAAACCAAGGCCGCCCACCTCAATGAGCAGAAGAATTACCGTCTGACCAAAGCTGCTCCACTGGGTCCAGGTGTCAAACAGCACCAAGCCTGTCACACAGGTGGCAGAGGTAGCCGTAAACAAAGAAGGAAGGAAACCTGCGGATTGACCGTTTCGGGAAGCCATCGGCAAATTCAGCAGCAATGCACCAACCAAAATAAGTGCCGCAAATACCAGCGCAATGGTTTGAGTAGCGGTAAGGTGAAGCCGTTTTTTCTCTGCCCAAACCCTTTGAAATCTTTGATATCGACCCACAGTTTTCTCCTTTCCGCCACCCATCGTAAAATGGGCACACTTTTCAAATTAACTTATATTATATCATTTTCACCAGTTTTTGCAAGAAATATTTCAGAAGCAGCAGAAACCCCGGCAAAAGCCGGGGTTTCACAGAGTGTCAAAAAAGCCGCCAATCGTCAGAACACAAGGTTTTGATGATTGGCATTATGCTTTCTTGTAGGGACCAGCGCCCTCGATGGCCCACAGCGTTGAAAAGCCGCAAAAAGCTTGCTGCGCAAGGTATTCTGACTTACTGCGCAACGCTTCCCTCTCGAGTATCTTTATACACTTCGGGGTCGCGTTGCTTGTCTTGACGACTTTAGTGACCTCTGTGAGAGCGTCAAAAAGTGTTTTTGACAGGCTCAGAAACCCCGGCAAAAGCCGGGGTTCTGAAATTATTTTTCCATTTCCTTTGTAAAGGTGACCTTATCCTCTGCCCGGAAATAGGCGGAGCCTGCAACCAGTACATTGGCTCCGTTTTCCTTGCAGGTCACGCAGGTATTCAAATCCACGCCGCCGTCCACTTCCAGATGACAAGCGGGATTTTCTGCATTGATCATTTCCCGCAGCTGCTTGACCTTAGGCATCATGTCTGCCATAAATTTCTGACCGCCGAAACCGGGTTCTACGGTCATTACCAGCACCAGGGCGCACTTGGAAAGGAAGGGTTTCACCGCCTCAGCAGGTGTCTTAGGCTTGACCACCACACCGCGCTTTACGCCCATGGCTGCAATCTTGTCCAAAGCAGCAAGGGTGTTTTCCTGAGTATCTGCCTCCACATGGATGGTCAGGTAATCTGCGCCGGCCTTGCAGAACTCTTCCACATAACGGATGGGACGGTCGATCATCAAATGCACATCCAGAACCTGGTCGGTGATCTTACGCAGAGACTGTACCATGGAATAACCAAAAGACAGATTGGGTACAAAATGTCCGTCCATAATGTCCACATGCAGCCACTTTACACCGCAATCAGCGCTCTGCTGAATGTCCCGCTGCATATTCATATAATCAGCAGAAAGAATAGAAGGAGATAAAATTGCCATAATTTGATCCTCACCTTAATTGATTTCATTGAGCGCCAAAGCTGCATTATACAGCGCGCAGAACCGGCGGTACTTTCTTTCCGTACGGTCTGTGGGCGCAGGGGTGTAAGTATGCAGCAGCGCAACACAATGCTGAACAGCCTCAGCAAAATCCGTGAAGCGACCGTCGCTGACTGCTGCGATCATGGTTGCGCCCAAGCAGGCAGCTTCCTTTTCCTTGGGAATGGATACGGGAAGACCGGTAATATCCGCCTGCATCTGACACCAGATAGCGCTCTTGGCGCCGCCGCCGGTGGCAATGATGGTGTTAAGCCTTACACCGTTGGCGGCAATATGATCACAATTCTTGCGCAACACAAAGGCAACGCCCTCCATAACCGCACCAGCCATATCAATGGCATCATGCTCCTGACGAAGACCCCAGAACACACCATTGGCCTGGGTATCAAATTCCGGCGCGTTAGCGCCTACCAAGTAAGGCAGGAACAGCAGCTCATTGGGCTTACGCTGCGCCAACTCCCGATTCATGGTGTCATAATCGGTCTGACCCATGCAGCTGCGACGGAACCACTCCAGGCTGACACCGCCGCTTTCCGCTACAGGCAGCATCACGTGGGTATCGGGAAGAAAGCCGTAATGCATAGCCATACCGCTGTTCTTGCCAATGCTGCCATCGTTCATGGTAGTCAATGCCATAACCGTGCCGGTGGACAGGGTAACACTGCCGGGGGCAATGTTACCCGTACCAATCATACCGGCAAAATGGTCCAGTGTTCCCACATTTACCTTTGTATCCACAGTAAGATTCATTTGCTGGGCAACATCCGGCAGCAAACCGCCGGCAACGGAGCAGGGCTCGCACAGCGGAGGCAGCTGATTCTGGGATACACCAATGGCATCCAGCATTTCCTGCCAGTATACCTTATTATAAATGTCAAAATAGAAAGAAAAAGTAGCAATGGACATATCTGCCAGCTTTTTTCCGGTCAGGCAATAAACGATATAGTCCTTCAGCAGCATATAGCAGCCGGCATTATTATAGATTTCAGGCCGGTTGTTCTTCAGCCACAGGATCTTCGTGGCAGGCCAGGTAGGCAGAACCGCCATTTGACCGGTCACAGCCTCGCATAGCTCCGGGGTAAACTGTTTCTCCAGAGCACGGCACTCATCCTGAGAACGCTCGTCCATCCAGGAGATGGCGTTCATCATGGGCTTACCTTCCCTGTCCAGCACCACCAGAGATTCTGCCTGGCCGGTAAATGCCATCTGGCGTACATAGGTAACGCCGTTGGCTTTAACCATATCCGCAATCAAAGCAATCAGCCCATGGCAATATTTCCCTGCATCAAACTCCACAAAGCCATTGTCCCGAATATAGGTTACGGGTACGCTCTGCCGGTCAATCAAATTAAAATCTTTGTCGTAAATGGCAGCTTTAATATTGGTACTGCCAAGATCCACGCCGATATACATAGAATAACCTCCCTTTGGAAGAAGGCTATCCCTGGGGATAGCCTTCCAAGCAGCATTAATAAATCAGCTCAATGTCCATCATCTTGCAGAAGTCACGGAGCGCTTCCACATGATTGCCATAGGTGACGATCACATGCTGGCTGCACACATTTTGAGCAAACTCTTCCACGGTGCAAGAATCGGGGAACACTTCCAGGCTGGGCAGCTGAGGAGCGGGATCATCCCAACCGAATTCGTTCCATGCAGGAGGATTCTTAGCCTCAGCAGTGTACACATGCATCTTGTACTTACCCTTCAGATAAGCCAGACGAGCGCAGGTCACATAACCGGTCTTAACCTTGGAAACATTCAGCAAGGATGCATTCAGCAGGCCAAAAGCTGCGGGCAGAACCGTCACATCGCCCTCAGTAACAGCCTTGGGCACAAAGTCGGGCACACCGATGAGCATGGAGTTCTCAAAGAACTCATAGTACTCCAGATAAGGCACGGTCTGACCGGAGATGTACTTCAAGATCAGCTGGGTCACAGCGCCCATCACATCATTCTCGGGAACGGTGAGGATATTGCAGTAATGCTCCAAAAGCATGAATACCATTGCGGGGGGGAAGCCTTCCAGCTTCTTCATGCCATCCACATCAATAAGAGTGATGGCTTCCCAATCGCGCTCACGGATCTTCAGGGTGATAGCCAGGGCATATTTCACGCCCTTTTCAATAACGGAATCGTCACAAGCCTTCTCAAACTTCCAATTAGACTTTACAAAAGCAACGCCCTCTTCCACAGCCTTGGCATCCAGGGTTTCAATGGCACGAACCATCTCCAGCATCTCATAGGGCTCCACTTCCACGCCCATCTGTCCGCGCATGGAGTTGCCTTCAAATTGAGTGCCGTACAACAGCATATCACGGTAACCCATGGTGCCCACCTTGGCGCTGCGCAGATTCTTACGGGCACGGCAGGCAGCCACAAAGGAAGTAATCTTCTCCATGGGCCATTCCTTGCCGATGATGTTGTAAACATATTTAAAGGTGTAGTCCAGAGCCTCAAATGCGGGACGGATCGCAGTGGTGCCTGCCTGCTCAGCAGTGGTGATAATGCGACCATTCTCCTTCCAGCCGCACAGACCCCACAGCAGCATGGGAACATGGCGGAAATGATCGGTCACGCGAACAACCGCATGGGTGGGAACCCAACCGGCCACACAAACAATCAGACAATCCAGATCCAGGCCTTCCAGCTTGGCATAGGCAGCATCTGCGGTTTCATAAGTGGGATCGTCAATAACAAGACCGCCATCTACCAGACCCTGCACACCGGCATTCTTCAGAGCCTCCAGAGCCTCATCGTGCTTCATCTGCAGACGCTCGATGGGGGTGTTGATCTCACCAAAACAAACATAGCCAACAACATTCTTTTTCATGGTATACACTCCTATATTATAATTTAAATTTTATGCAAAAATGATTTTCATACCGCATTCCTGGAGTTCTTCCGAAGCAGAGATATCCTCTGACCGGTTGGTCACCAGCAGCAGCTCTGCGTTACATTCACACACACGGCTAAAGCCCGCGCGACCAATCTTTCCGGCATCTGCCGCAATCACTTTTTGCCGTGCCGATGCTGCCATCATCCGGTCGATGATTGCCTCCTCCGCATGATGCGTGGTCACGCCGCCCTTGGCGCTTACACCGTCTACAGACAAAATCGCCCAATCCGCCTGGTATTTGCTTAACTGCTCCTGTGCATCGCCGCCATAGGTAAAGCCATATTGGGAGTTAATCTCTCCACCAATGAGCAACACCCGAAACGTGGGAATCGTGCCCAGCCGGGTAGCAACCTTCAAAGAATTGGTCACAATATTCAGATTAATTCGGGTACTCAGCGCCCCGGCAATGAACTCACTGGTGGTTCCGGAATTGATAAACAGGGTATCCCCGTCCTGAACCATCTTAGCTACAGCAGCACCAATGGTCAGTTTTTGCTCTGCATTAAACACCACAGCCCGGCTTTGTTCCAGGGTCAAAGCACTAACCTTCTGGGGAACCTGCACGGCACCGCCCTGCACCCGCATAAGCTGACCTTCCTGCTCCAATACACTCAAATCCGTGCGAATCGTTACAGGTGTTACATTCAACGCATCGGCAATTTCCGTAACTGAAATCTTGCCTTCCAGACGAAGTAACTCCAATATCTTTTTTCTACGAATATCAATCTTCAGTTTACCTGCAGTCAATATATCACATCCTTTATTTAAATCAAAGGTTTGTTGTTCAAACGCTCACCCACAGCGCCGCCGGGATGAATCAATGCAAATTGCTCTGCCTGATATCCGGTATTTTCAATAACCGCTGCCTGCAATGCGTGGAAAATCATGCAAAGAGCGGTTGTGCTGGTAGTGCCCTGAGCATTCCACTTGTCAGTCTCCCGGTTTACATACTGCTTCAAAACCACATCAGCAGCCTTGGCAAGGGGAGAATCCAGATTTTCCGTCACGGTAATAATGGATACGCCCTTGGCTTTGCAAATATCCACGATAGGCAGTAGCTCACCGGTTTTACCGCCCCGGGAAGCAAACACCATTACATCTCCCCGCTGCAAAAAACCGGTGGCGCCATGTACAGCCTCTGCAGGAGAAATAAATCTGGCAGGACGCTCAATACAGCACATTAAATGCGCAAAGTGTTGGCAAATAATGCCGGAATGACCGCAACCGGCGGCACCAATCCGGGGTGCATTACTCAGCAGTTCCACCGCCTTGGCAAATTGCCCGTCGTCAAAATAATTCTTCATTTCCTGAATGCAGGCAGCCTCAATATCATAGGCGTTTTTTGCAGCCTGCAAAGCATCTGCGCTTACCATAATGAATGAACCTCCTTAATTTTTTTGATTTTACATAATAACCGATTATAAATAAAGCATATATTTTTTTAATATTTTTTTCAATTCGCAAATTATACAATTTTATTCGAAGAAATTTGATGTGTTTAACAAAAGAAATAATTTGACGAAAAGATGATTGACGAAAAGAAAAATCCTTGCTACAATATTCCTAGAATTATAATGAACAGGAGTGTGCATTCCATGACCAATATCAAAGCACCGTTCTTCGAGATCGGTCCTAAGTCCTATCTGTACGGTGATGACATTCTTGCTCTGGCGCAGGCCGCTGATGCTGCCAGCCAGAAGTACGATGTGGACATCATCTTCACCTGCCCCGTGGTAGACATCCGTCGGGTAAAGGAAGCCACCCAGCGGCTGCATGTTTATGCTCCCCACATGGATCCCATTCCCGTGGGCCGCGGTCTGGCAGATATCCTACCAGAATCCCTGGTTGCTGCCGGTGCCGAAGGTGTTATGCTGAACCATGTGGAAAAGCCCCTCACCTTTGAAGTTCTGGGTCAGACCATTGCCCGCGCCAATGAAGTGGGCCTGTCCACCATCGTATGCGCCGATTCTCTGGCAGATGCCAGTAAGATCGCCACTCTGAAGCCCGACATCATTGTTGCCGAGCCTTCCGAGCTGATTGGTACCGGTGTCAGCGTTGGTCCCGAGTATGTAGCTGCCGCTACCAAGTCCGTCAAGGATGTGGACAACGACATTCTGGTGCTTACCGCTGCCGGCATTTCCAATGGTGAGGATGTGTACAACACCATCATCGCCGGCGCAGATGCCACCGGTTCTTCTTCCGGCGTTGCCAAAGCTGCTGACCGTGCTGCCATGGTGGACGAAATGATCGCCGCTGTGCGCAAGGCCTGGAACGAGCGCCACAACTAATTTTAAGAATCCAAAAATTAACATACATATCAGGAGGAACAAACAATGGAATTTACTATGATTCAGAAAGAAATCCAGCTGCAGTCCCGCGGTTGGATCCCCACCTTCCATGACATCTCCATCGATGTCCACAAGATCGTTGAAGAGTCCGGCATCAAGAACGGCACCGTGTCCGTGGTTTCCCACCACACCACCTGCTCCGTTATGATCCAGGAGTGCTCCCACGACTTTGACACCTTCGATCTGGAGTACCTGCAGCACGACCTGCTGGACATCATGCGCAAGATGATCCCCGATTTCACCAACGAGCACGACTACCGTCATCCCGGCCCCGTTCACGCACAGTTCGGCCGCTATGTTGACGAGCCCGGCAACTTCACCTCCATGAACACCGACGGCCACCTGCGCAGCGTGTTCTTCGGCCGCAGCGAGACCCTGACCATCAAGGACGGCAAGCTGGATCTGGGCGAGTTCGCTCACATCTACTTCATCGACTGGGACCACGTCCGCGCACGTCCCCGCCAGGTCAACCTGACCCTGTTCGGCACCACCGAAGATATGGGCGACCGCAAGTACAACAACGGTGAGGTCGTCAACACCCTGCGTAAGTTCCCCGCTGAGGAGAAGGCTTACATGGCACAGTACGACGAGTGGAAGCGCCGCTACATCGATGGCGAGCTGAAGCAGATCGATATCGACATGTAATCAATCAAGCGGCGGATCAAATGGCATCCGTTGCAAAACAGTGAAAACAATAAAAATGCTATGATAGGCGCTTGCCTATCATAGCATTTTTTTATTTCCGATACCAATTCAGCGATGAGCCGTTTTGCGGATGTAGACCGAATG
>JAZRBJ010000047.1:0-1847 GCA_045635065.1 Faecousia sp.
CAGGGAGGGGAGCGAGTGGCCGCGGTCGGCAGATGCCAAGGAGCGCCGACGACGCTGGCAGGTGCCGGGCACCGCAACAGGATAGCAGCTCCAAAAAACACTCGTCCCAACCCGCACGACTGTTTTTTATTTTCTTCACACAACAACTTCATTGGCATGTCTTTGTTGCTTAATATGTCTTTTATGATTGGACAGGTATTTACTAGGCGTCTCGTTTGTGATCATTTTGAAGCCACGGTTAAAGCTGCGAATATTATTAAATCCGCACTCCAGGGCAAGGGATGAAAAAGCGATCTCTTTATTCGTCTCCGCTGCCTGCTCAATCAAATAGACGGCATGGAAAATTCTAAGGCTAAGCAAATGACTGGCAATGCCCTTTCCGCTTTGTTCCTTTACCGCGCGGCTTAAATAGCTTTTGTTATAGCCAAGGGCCTTTGCAACTGACTCCAAAGATACCTGTTCCAAAAAATGTTGGGAGAGATATTTCAATGTGATATCACATAAATTTGTATCCTCACCAATGCCACGATCATCCAGAACCGGGCAGTTTCGCTCAATTTGCGACAACAAAAGATATAGTATTCCTGTTTTTTCTGCATTGCTGATACGAGGTGTATACAAATTCTCCCGGCAGAATATTCGCTCTATGTAATGAAACAGATCAGCATCCAACGCAAAGGCATTTTTAAGCACCTTTTTAAAATGAATCATCTTATAAAACGAGGAAACAACCTCAGGCGCAAACACAAAACATCCCGAATTAGACTTTTCTTTTGTAACATAGGAATGGGGTTCAAAGGGCAGCGCAAAGGCAACATCCCCTCTATGTAAATTATATTCTCTTCCCGAAATCTTTACCTTAACCTCTCCGTCCCAAACAATTAAGAACTCAAATTGATAGTGAAAATGGTAGTTACAGGATACATTCTGCCTGTTTGTGGCATCCGTTGTGATGCCTTTTAAATCCATAAGTTCAAGCATAAATCCTCCAAAAAGTAAATTATTGTCCATTAATTATACGATTTCTTTCTTGCTTCGTCAACCATATGTAAAATATAATTTAATCGGGATCGTGAGAAAGTATCCCAAAGACAGAATTATAATCGGACAGAAATCCGAATTATAATAAGCAACAGAAAGGACATGGTACAAATATGCCGGTATATGAATCTATTAAAAACGCGGACAACAGAATTGCTATCTCCGCGCAAAGCAAAGACTCCGTCATCTTTGGTTGGGAAAAGACCGCAGATGCACTTGCTGCACTGGTAAAGGGCGGTAAGAAAAACATTGCCATCGACGGCTGGTATGGCATCAACTTCGAAAAGATTGCCAAGGCAGTTGCCGATAAGGTAGAAGGCGCAAAGGTTGTTCTGCTGGGCGCAGAAAAGCTTTTCCTGTCCAGAGAGGAGATCATTGCCTACAACGCTCCCTTTGTTACCGAGGACCCCGGTTTCGGTAAGGTGAACAAGTACGGCGTCATCGAAGACATCATGCAGCCTGAAGCCATCGAAGAGATGCGCAAGGCTCTTGAAAGAAAAGACGGCCAGGTCGTCATTATCTACGGCGTGGGCGCATCCATCAAGGCTTTCGCTGACCTCCTGGATGTGAAGTGCTATGTGGATAACACACACCAGAAGGTGCAATGGGATATGTGGACCGGCAAGCTGGCTACCTTCGGCGCTACCGAGCCCACCGGCAACTACCATTGGAAAGAATACAACTACTCTGACTACTATCTGCTGAAGCGTCAGAAGGACTACATGTATGAGGCCATGAACTTCTATGTGGAGAACTATTTCGAGAACGATCTGGTTCTGGTTCCCAGAAGCGCATACGACGAAATC
>JAZRBJ010000048.1:0-30543 GCA_045635065.1 Faecousia sp.
TATTATACCACAGATAGGGGGTATTGTCAAGCTTTCTCCTTGACGCCCCTAGGCTTTTCCGGTTTTCTAGTGCTCAAATATGTATGCCTAAATGGGGCGTGACGGTCACTTTCCCGCACCTTTTCCACGCCATCCCCTAGGAAGCTATAGAGGCAGCGCAGAAGGTTGTTAGCCTTCTGCTGCTCCTCCGGTAAGTACGCAATGGTAATTTTCATACAGCCGCCCTCCCGGCGTTGTAGCCATCCAGATAGCACTGGTACATCAGATCCACGATAGGATTGTCATTCCCTTCCGGATCTGCAAGCTCCCGCTTGCCCCATTTGATAAAATCCTCTTTTGTCCACGGATCATATCCGCCACAAGCATCTTTTTTGCCAATTGCCTCAAAGTGATCGCCGGCAGCAGCCATAGCCTTTATCAACTCCAAAACCTCAGGCTTGATTACCTCCCCTATTTCTTGCTCATACGCAGAAATGTGCGCATCAAGGTTTTCTGTTAACTTCATACTTGAAATCCTCCTTAATTTGGTTTATACTCGGAGGTGGAATGTGGGTGTCGCAATTCACTTTCCACCTGGCCGTCTCTGTGTTCCAGCACAGGGGCGGCTTTCTCTTTGTCCTGGCAATCGCAACGCTCCCCCGGATCGAGGTAGGCACGACACTGTGGACAGATTCGGTAATATGACATTCTTGCACATCCTTCCTCTTTTCACCTTTTGAATTTTGGCTTAGTGTGTGTATTACCCCATGTGTGGGGCGTACTCTTAGCCCCCACATATGGGGGTACACACATACACGTAATTTTCCATATATATAATACTGTTTTTTTGACCCTGTTTTTCCGCACGGCAAAGACCATAAATTTCTGTTTTTTTGACCTTTGTTTTCAGCTGTGGAACGCTCTTGATATAACGCCATTTTCACGTGTAAAGCCCGGATGTTCATCGACACTGTTGCGGATACTTTGTTTGGTAACACCTAGATATTCAGCTAGAGTAGAAACCGTAACCAGACCATCTGAGGAACAAATGTCATATGCCGCCTCCAGCCGCCGCTTACGTTCTTTTAATTTCTGCTCCTTAGACTTCCGGGCGTTCATTGCTCGTTGGTGGGGCTGCAGCTCATGGTGTGGCGCAACCTCTTTAGTATTGAAGTGCTCTATCACGTGGAGAGGATAATCAAACCACACATCTACCGGAGGGAATGATGCAAATTCCCGGAGTGTGCCTGTGACCCGCCACGCTGTGATCCCATCCCTGCGCTGGTACTGTGGTAATTCCAGTTCTGTCATATCCAGAAGAGCATCTACATCCCGTGCAAACACACCGGATCCAGACGCACGATCCATACTGCGCTTCCAGCTCTGATCACCCTTGCTGTGGTGATGGCAGTAAATAACTGCACAGTTGCATTCCAAAGCGATCCTGTCAAAGTAGTTACAAAACTGAGCCATTGCATACGCGTTATTCTCATTACCGGTAAGTACTTTGTAGATAGGATCGATGATTATGGCTGCATAGCCCTTGTGCTTTGCCCTGCGGATCAAAGCAGGGGTCAGCTTATCCAACGTGACCACATGTCCACGTAAATTCCATATATCAATAGTGCTTGAGAATTTATTCACTTCCAAAGCCTTTGCTACATCGTAAAAGCGGTTAATACAACTAGCACTATCAAGTTCAAAATTCACATAGAGGACTTTCCCCTTAGAGCATTGGAAATGTCCCATCCAGCGGGTACCTTCTGTGATGCAAATTGCAAGCTCAATTAGGCTGAACGATTTTCCAGCTTTTGATGGTCCAGCAATTAACATTTTATGGTTTTTGCGAAGCACTCCTTCGATAAGCTGTGTGTTGAGATCAGGACGCTTTTGCCAGACATCTGCCAAATTCTCAGGCCAGCCCAGATCGTCGTTATCGTCGTCCCGCTCCCATGGTGCCAACCCTTTAATCACAGATTTCATCCTCCTGGTTATCCGGCTGTGCATCGGTGTGGGCTTTACCAAATGCCTGCAGATGTTCCATTCGGGCCTGCTTATTGTACAGTTCCTCCAGATCCACAGCGAGCTGCACGCTGCGCCGCTTGCCGACCTCCAGAACCTCATAGCCCTTGACATTATAGGCCCGGTAGATCATGTGCTTATCGTCGGAGATGTTTACGCCATCACTGCCGCAGATCTGTAGCCACTCCTTGGGGAGCACGATCACATCCTCGAACTTCTCGCCGGTACGGTGATCCTTGATAATCACAGGATAGGCAAATGCTTTTATTGTCGTTGTGGTTTTCATTGTGTTACCTCCATTCTGTTCTGCTCTTGGCTGCGTACCCATTCCCGGAGACCTTCACGGGATACCCGGGTGCGCCGTCCGATCTTAATTGTGGGAAAGTCTGCTCTGTGGGTCAGCTGGTATGCGATCTTCGTACAGATCCCCAGCTGCTGGGCCGCTTCCTCTACGCTCATGGTTAAACTTTCAACTACTGGCATGGTTATTCCTCCTCTTTCAGTAATTCACTTGGATCTACTCCCAAAGCCTTAGCAATACGCCCCAATGTGGCGGGACGAATGCTGCGACCTCTCAGAACGCCGTTGATAGTCTGAATTGGCATCTCAGCCTTTTCAGATAAATCAGCAGTGTTCATACACTCCCTTGCCATTGCAAGACGCAGTTTTGTGCTGTTTACTTTCATTTTCTCACCTCCAAATATGTCCGTTCGGGACGATTTTTAATTATTATATACCCATTCGGACACATTGTCAATATTTTTTGAAAAAATATATTCCCAAACGGACATATTTGTGCTATACTGTTTTTCGAGGTGATAATATGGAAGCGCAATATGGTCAAAGCATTCGCAAAATTAGAAAAGCCCTGCAGCTTACGCAGGAGGCTTTTGCACAGAAATGCGGTATATCACTTACCAGCCTCCGTCGATATGAAGCAAACGAACGACAGCCGAATATTGCAACCATCGAAGGGATGGCCAAGTCGTTAAATATGACGCTTGGCGAATTCTTATGGAGTATTGATGAAAACAATATTCCAGCAAAGCAACGCTTGCTTGCCGTTTTCGACCAGCTAAATGACGAGGGCCAGAGCAAAGCCGTCGAGCGTGTCGAGGAGCTGACAGAGATCCCCAAATATAAAAAAGAACTGCCCCAAGACCGACCCTGAGCGGATAAAAAAAGAGATCTTCCCCCCAGCCTAGAGCGGCCAACGGTAAGATCTCTGTGAGACACCCCCGCCAACGGGCAGAGGGATGCCCCATAGTTGTATTATACCACAGAATTAACTTAATTGCAATAAAAAACCGTGCAGGAGCGGCAACTCCCACACGGTCAGACACAAATACCCACAACGATCAAATCATAGGCACCAGTGCGCCCTTATTATACCCTTTTTTAGGCGCACTGTCAAGAAAGGAGTATAATTATGGCAAGAAAAGCAGCAGCCGGCACCGGCACGATCCGCAAGAAGACGATCACCCGCAACGGCAAGGAGTACACTTACTGGGAAGCGCGATATACCGCCGGCTACGATCCGGGTACCGGCAAGCAGATCCAGCGCTCGATCACCGGCAAGACACAAAAGGAGGTAGCCCAAAAGCTGAAGGCAGCCATCGCCGCCATAGACGAGGGCACATACACAGCTCCCAGCAAAATGACCGTGGGGCAATGGTTAGACATCTGGACAGCTGAGTACCTGGGCGGCGTAAAACCCGCCACAGTCACCTCCTACAAAGCTACCGTGCGGACGCATCTCAAGCCCGGTCTGGGCGCAATCCGCCTTGAATCATTGACAGCGCACACCATCCAAGGCTTATACAACAGTCTGGGAGCACAGGAGAAAGGCAGCAAGGCTCTGTCTGCCAAAACCATAAAGAACACCCACGGCGTACTCCACAAGGCCCTGCAGCAAGCTGTGGCCAATGGCTATATTCGATTCAATCCAACGGATTCATGTGTGCTGCCCCGGGTAATCAAGAAGGAGCTGCAGCCCTTGGATGAAGATCAGATTACCAACTTCCTGAAGGCCATCAAAGGCCACGGGCTTGAAGATCTGTTTATAACGACCTTGTTCACCGGTATGCGTGAAGGTGAGGTCTGCGGCCTGCTCTGGGACTGTGTAGACCTAACTAAAGGCACCATGACGATCAACAAGCAGCTGCAGCTGGTACGCAATACCCGGGGAGATCATCAGCTCCTACCCACAAAGAACAGCAAGGGCCGCACGATTACCCTTGCCCCTTCTGTGGTGAAGGTGCTGCGTGGAGTAAAGCGGAAACAACTGGAGAACCGGCTCCGGTACGGTGAGTGCTGGACGGACAGCGGCTTTGTGTTCACTGACGAGCTGGGCCACTATCTAAAGCCCCAGGCTGTCCGCAGGGAGTTCAAAAAGGTAGTTGTGGATATCGGCTGCCCGGATACAAGATTCCATGATTTGCGGCATTCTTACGCCGTAGCGGCCATCAAATCCGGGGACGATATAAAGACCGTACAAGAGAATCTAGGCCATGCTACGGCATCGTTTACCCTTGATATCTATGGCCATGTCACAGAGAAAATGAAACAGGACAGTGCAAACCGCATGGAGCAGTTTATCAAAGCTGTAAACGCATAAGGGAAAACAAAAGGGAAACAAAAACACCGCCCTACCCACAATCTCAACATTCAGTGGGGCAAAGCGGCAGAATATAAAGAAAAAGCCCGGTATTCGTAATGAATACCGGGTATTTCCATTGGCAGAGGATGAGGGATTCGAACCCCCGCAAACGGAGTCAGAGTCCGGTGTGCTACCGTTACACTAATCCTCTATGTGACAAGCACGGATATTATTATATCGATTCATGGCTAAAAGTCAAGCACTTTTTTCCAAATTCCAGAAAAATTTCCTGGGCAAGAATTAGCTTGCCCAGGTTTCTTTTTCTTATTCCTCCCAGGGGAAAGGTTTGTTTTTCAGCACGGAGCTTCGCAGGTAACAAAAGGTAGCCTGTTCGCCCTGATCCTGAAGCAGGGTTAATATGTATTCCAGTTGCTGCCGGGTCTGGGGATGCATTAATTCCCGCTCTCGGCTGGAAAGAAAATAGGCCAGGGGAGAGCTGTCTACGTATGCTTTTTTTTGGTAGATCTTACAGGCAGCGCGGCGGTCCATGACCATTTCTACCAGATACTTTCGAGGCATTATTACGGACTCATAATTGCGGGTGGTCCGGTTCATATCTGTCCAGTATTCATAATGGTGACGGTTGCGACCTTTGTGATGCATCCATGCTTCACTGTAGCCTTTGACTTCCCGTTCTGCGGCATTGGGGCTGCGGTTGCCCTGGAAATATTTTGCGCCCACTAAAAACTCTGTGGGGGAATACTTGGAAAGGTCATGGGTCAGACCCTGCCAAATCAGACCCACCCGAAAACAACCGGTCATAACAAGCAGCCGGTGATGGGTAATGGTTATAAAATGTTTCCATATTTTCATGGTTAAACCTCCGGACCACATCTCTGGGTATTATATGTTTTTTTCGGGGAAAAAGCAAGAGTCATCTCGTCGTCCGGTATTTTCTCTATTAATTCCTGCAGACGGCTGCCCAGCTCGGGATCAATGCGTTTCCAATGTCCGCCGTCCTTTTGTAGATAATCCTGATAAATTTGGCGGTAAACTGTATGGGCGCCATCGGAGTAGCTTATAATAATTTCATAGTCACCGCTGCGAAAGGTTTCTGGGTCCAGTTCCACACTTGTGTAGGGATCCAACAACCGTAAATAATTCAGCACATTGGAAATATTATGATCCTGAGAGTAATGTCGTTGAACGGTAGAATCGGGAGTGTGGGCAGTAATTGATACGCCGGTTACCACACGAATAGTGCCGCTTTTTTCGCAGCCCAAGAGAAGACAGGGAAGTAAACACACAGAAAGCCACAAAAAATTTCTTTTCATATTGCAACCTCCTTTGTTTCTATTTTTACCCCATATAAATAAAATATTGCCGGAAACCAACAGAAAAAATGCAAAATACTGCTATTTGTAAAAGCGGAATATTTAAGTGGGATTTGATGGGTTGACGAAAATCTGTGTGTGAGATATAATTTTGATATCACGTTTTTTTGAGGCGGCTTATGAAAAAGATTTTTTCTATCCTTGTGCTTGCAGCCTTGATTTTGGGCTTGTGCGCATGTACATTCTCCGGCAATACAGGAGCTACAGAAGCAACCGCTTCCCAGCAAAGCAGTTTTCTGGCCGGTTTTGGACAGGGTGATATTACCCCGGATTTCCTGTGGGGTTGTCCGGCTACGGCGATGAGAAGACCCGAATCTCTGAAGGCATATTGACCAGGATTTATGCGTTGGTACTGGCTGTTACCGATGCAGAGGGCAATTCTGCTATTTTGATGTCTCTGGATCTTGCCGCTACTGACAATACATTCTATAACAGTATGGTGGAATTCTGCAAAACAGAGTATAATATTCCCAAGGAAAATGTGATTGTTTCCTCCATTCATCAACATTCTGTGCCCGTTAACAGCAGTGAGTATATAAAGTACATAACCCCAATTGCCAAGGGAGCAATTACCCAGGCAATGAACGACCGGGCGCCTGCTGAGATTTACATCAATGTGGCGCAGACCAGAGCGTTGAACTTTGTTCGGCATTACTGGAATGCGGAAGGTCAGATGTATACGCCTAATTATGGAACCGTAGGTTTCGGTCTTGTATCCCACGAATCGGAAGCAGACAATGAAATGCAGCTGTTGAAATTTGTCCGCGGTGAAGATAAAAAAGATATTCTGATCACCAATTTCCGGGCGCATCCCATTATGGCGCCGAATACCAGCTATAAAAGCATTTCTGCCGACTGGCCCGGCGCTATGCGTGAATATGTAAAAGAAGAGCTTGGTTGCAATGTGATTTATTTCTCCGGCGCCGGCGGAAACATAAATTCCTTTAGTGAGATTCCGGAGGAAAATGCGCTGAAAGACTATTCCAAGGACTATAAGGGTCACGGAAAGCGGGCTGCCAATTTTGTGGTAAAGGCTGAGGACTCCTACACCAAGGTGGAAGCCGGTACTGTTAAGGGCTATCAAGTGGACAATGAATATGCTACTGACCATAGTATGGACCATTTATATGACATTGCCAAGCCCATTGCTGAGATGTATAAGACGGACTTTGCAAAGGCCAAGGAAATGGCAGCCAAGTATCCGGAATTCCATAGTGTGTATCATGCTAAGAGTATTGCTTCCAAGGTAGAAGCTGCCGCTTCCAGAAACCTTCCTTTGACAGTTGTTACATTCGGTGATGTGGCGTTTACCTCCCATGCCTATGAGATGTTTGATACCAATGGTATGGAATTGAAGTACGGTACTGTCGGCAACGAAAACTATGCTGCCGAGGATCAGCTGGAGAACCCCTTTAAGATGACCATTATTGCCACCTGCAGTAACGGTCACAACGGTTATCTTCCCTCTGCGCTGAACTGCAAAAACGGCGGCTATAGTGTGGATATTACTTACTTTGCCCACGGCACTGCTGAGCGCCTGGTTGCAGATTATCTGAAGATTCTCAATGATCTTCACGGCTAAATGATCAAAAAAGCACCGCATCCTGTGGATGCGGTGCTTTTGTCATTAAAGTTCGCAAGTGCCAACAGTTCTGGGGAAGGGAATGGAATCACGGATATTACCGATGCCGGTCATATACATGACAATTCTTTCAAAGCCCAGACCGAAGCCTGCGTGACGGGCAGAGCCGTACTTACGCAGATCCATATAGAAGCCGTAATCTTCGGGGTTCATGCCTAATTCTTCAATGCGGTTGCGCAGAATCTCGTAATCGTCCTCACGCTGGGAGCCACCGATGATTTCGCCGATTCCGGGAACCAGACAGTCCATAGCTGCCACGGTCTTTCCATCGGGATTCAGCTTCATATAGAATGCCTTGATGTCCTTGGGGTAATCGGTAACAAATACCGGGCGCTTGAATACTACCTCGGTGAGATAGCGCTCATGCTCGGTCTGCAGATCGCTGCCCCAGTGAACGGGATATTCAAACTTGTCGTTCTGCTTCTCCAGAATTTCCACTGCTTCGGTGTAGGTGATGCGACCGAAGTCGGAGTTCAGCACATTATTCAGCCGGTCCAGCAGGCCCTGGTCGACGAACTGATTGAAGAAGTTCATTTCCTCGGGGGCATGCTCCATGACGTAGGAAATAATATACTTGATCATGTCCTCTGCCAGACGCATGTCGTCAGAAAGATCGGCAAAGGCAATTTCCGGTTCGATCATCCAGAATTCCGCAGCATGACGGGTGGTGTTGGAATTTTCTGCCCGGAAGGTGGGACCAAAGGTATAAATGTTACGGAATGCCATGGCGAAGGTTTCACCGTTGAGCTGGCCGGAAACGGTCAGATTGGTGGGCTTGCCAAAGAAGTCCTGGGAGAAATCTACCTTGCCGTCCTCAGTTAGAGGAATGTTGTTCAGATCCAGAGTGGTCACCTGGAACATTTCGCCTGCGCCTTCACAGTCAGAGCCGGTAATCAAGGGTGTGTGAACATATACAAAATCCCGGTCCTGGAAGAATTGATGAATGGCCATGGCAGCCAGACTACGCACACGGAATACTGCCTGGAAAATGTTAGCCCGGGGACGCAGATGGGGGATGGAGCGCAGGAACTCCATGGTGTGACGCTTGGGCTGCAGGGGATAGTCGCCGGTGGAAGAACCTTCAACGGTGACGGATTCTGCCTGAATCTCAAAGGGCTGCTTGGAGTCGGGTGTCAGAACCACAGTGCCCCTGATGATCAATGCAGCGCCGATGTTGATCTTGGAGATTTCCTGGAAATTGGAAATGGTATCATTATACACTACCTGCACGGGGTTGAAGTAAGTACCGTCAGACAGCATGATAAAACCGAACTGCTTGCTGGGACGGCGATTACGCACCCAACCGCCGATCTCAATGGTCTTGTCGGCATACTTGTCTGTATTCTTATAGAGCTCGCGAAGGGGAATCAGTTCCATAATGATCTTCCTCACTTGATGGTAATATGGCAAGTATATGTCATTTTGGCGGAATTTACAAGAGGGAATCTTGGTTTTTGGTGATTTTTTCGAAAAAATCTCATAATATTGACATATACAGGCGGGATGTAGTTGAAATCTGCGTATCTTACGGATATAATTATGAAAGTTTATGTCGGCGTGTTATATTTTGGAACAGATGGAGATAAAAGGAGAGCGGCATGGAAGAGCATACGCATACAGTTGACCAGGAAGGCTGTCAAAAATGGCGGTTGCCGTTTTTTGTGCTTCCTGTGGCATATTTTTTGATAGAGGTATTTGCCTTTACATTCCTTCGGGCGGAGGGGAACTACTGGCCCTTGGCTTTTGGCGGCCTGTGGGCGCTGCTGTTCACCGGCATTTGCCTTGCTTTGCCGGAACTTGTCGGGCGCATTTTTTTTTGCGTTACCTACGGGATGGCAATTCTCTATACGGCGGCCCAAACCGGCTACTACATTATGTTCCGGCAGATGATGTGGGTGGTGGAATTTCGTTATGCTTCGGAGGGCTCGGAGTTTTTCTCTGTGTTGCTGCAGTATCCCTGGATCTGGTGGGGCTTCATGCTGTTGCTGGTGGGAATCGGCACCTTTATTGTGATCAAATTCCCCTGCAGAAAGAGAAAGCTTTGGCTTAGTATTTCCGGTATTTTGTTGGCTTTGAGCTGTGGCGTGTCAGCGTACCTGCTGCCTAATGCGGTGTTTCAGCATGATCGCACCGTGCGCTATGCCGGCTCTGATTACGGCAGAGCCCAATCTGCAGAGGCTGCCTATACCAATATGTTCAATACCCACCGGCTGTATCTTGTGTGCGGTATTTATCAAACAGCGGTTAAGGATGTTTACAAGGAGTTTATCTACTCTTTGCTGCCTGGCTACGCGGCGCAGCAGGCCCAGGCTGTAGAGGAAATTGATGATTATTTTGATCAACGCCAGGATCCGCAGGGAAACGAATACACCGGATTGTTTGAAGGGAAAAATGTAATCTTTGTTCTTATGGAATCCATGGACGACTGGGCCTTGGGTGAGCATACGCCTACCATTTGCCGCATGATGGAAGAGGGAATCAACTTTACGAATTTCTATACCCCCGGCTATGGCGGTGTGCGTACCTTTAACACGGAATTTTGCGCCAATACCGGATCATTTCTCTCCAGCCAGGGTGGCTATGCTTTTGACTATGTGACCAATGATTTTCGGCAATCCCTGGCAAATCAGCTGAAGCAGCAGGGATATTCCTCCAAGGTTTACCATTATAATACGCCCAGCTTTTACAGCCGGGGTGTGTTTTCTCCTGCTATGGGTTATGAGGAATATGTGTGTTACGAGGATTTTGTATCTCAGGAGAATAAACGGGATCTGTATGATGATCAGCTGCTTTTTGATAATGTCGCAATTTCTGACAGCTTTTTCAGAGGGGGACAAAAGCTTAATTTCATCATTACCCGTTCTGCTCATTTGAGCTACAAATACAATGAAGTTCTTAGCCATTGGGGTTTGCAGAAATATCCCCAGTACCGCGGGCTTACCGGCGATGAAGAGGTGGATTGCATGTACCTCAAGGCCCGGCTGGTGGACGATATGTTTGCCCGGCTGCTGACGGAGCTGGAGCAAAAGGGTGAATTGGAAAATACGGTGATCGTTGCCTTTACCGACCATTACACCTATGGCTTTAAGAACGAACCGCTGCTTCTGGAAAAATCCGGGGTGGACGATATGCTGCTTCTGGAGAAAACACCCTGTTTTATCTGGAGCGCAGAGGGTCCCGCTGTGCAGATGGATAAGACTTTGAACACATCGGATCTGCTGCCTACACTGCTGAATTTGTTGGGTATAGATTCTTCCTATGACTATATTGGGCAGGATGCATTTAGTGATACCTATGTTGGTTATGCGCTGTTTCCTAATGGTAGCTGGGTTAGCCGGGGTATCGCCTATTCTGCGTCTTCCGGGCGAACCATGATCCTGGAGGAGGGGGCTGATGTTTCGGCAGATTGGGTGGCTCAAATGGCCGACACGGTCAGCAATTTTGTACGCATCAACAATCTGATTCTGCAAACAGACTATTATGCAATAAAATGACAAGTCAGCCGGATACCAATCAAGGTGTCCGGCTGATTTTTCAGATCAGAAAGAAAATACAGAGTGGAATGTGCAAGTTGCACAAAAAGAAGCCGGGAAATTCGGCGGCCAAACAGTTTGTTTACACAAAATTCTCTTCTTTTTGGGAAGAATCTGTGATATAATACCAGTGGAGTGAGATTCTCCAATGCAACACAGAAAAGGAGCCGTTATGAATAATATTTTATTCTTTCTGACACCGAAGGCTATGTGTATATATTTGCACGATGACTACACCATCCGGCAGGCTTTGGAGAAAATGGAAGCTTCCGGGTTTGCTGCGCTTCCTATTTTGAACAAGCGGGGCGAATACAGAGGGACTCTGACAGAGGGAGATCTGCTGTGGGCTCTGAAAAATCTTTGCTATATGGATATGCGACAGGCGGAGGCACATAAAATTTTGGAAATTTCCCGCCGTAAGGAGTACATTCCTGTTCGGGTCAATACCAATATGCATGACCTGGTAGAAAGAGCGGTCAGCCAGAATTTTGTTCCTGTGGTGGATGACAAGGACACTTTTATCGGCCTTGTCACCAGAGGCGCGATTATTAAATACTGTGACCGGATGTTGTTCCCGGAAGACTGAATGGGCAGCCGCACCCTTTAGGGGGTGCGGCTTGATTTTGTTATTGCAATACAGACCGGTTTTTGATAAAATAACAGAAATGAAAGGGGAGGCAGAGAATGCACAGCGAAAAACTTAAAATTCAAATCGGTAATAATATTGCTGCCTTCCGCAAGCGTATGAACCTGACTCAGGCAGAATTGGCGGAGCGGATGAACTATTCCAACAAAGCGATTTCCAAATGGGAACGGGGCGACTCTTTGCCTGATGTTGTCACTTTGGTGCTTTTGGCAGAGCAGCTGCAGGTTGGCGTCAATGATCTTGTGGGAGAGAATGCAGCGGCGGCTATTCGGGAAGTGTCGGTTGCTTCGAAAAAACGGGTGAATAAAATCATTATTGAGCTGCTGGTTTCCCTTCTGGTATGGACGGTGGCATTGTTAACCTATGTGGTGCTGTCTTCTCTGGAGATCGGCAGAAGCTGGGTCGGTTTTGTTTATGCAGTGCCGGTTAATGCCATTGTGTTGCTGTGTCTTCGCGGCGCATGGAAGAAGAAAAGACTGAATCATCTTCTGGTTTCTTTGATTGTGTGGGGCGTACTGGCTAGCTTATATGTGTCGTTTTTTGTGTTTATGAACTTTAATTTCTGGAAGGTTGTATTGCTGGGCGTGGTAGGCCAGGCTGCTGTTTCCCTGTGGTTTTACATGTTCTGGCATCCAAAGGAGAGAAAAGATGGATAAGAAGGCACTTCGCCGGGAGATCATGGCAAAAAAACGAAGCATGACCCCGGAGGAAATTCAAATGAAGAGCGCCTTGCTGGCGCAAAAACTGTATCAAACCCAGGCTTACCGGGAGGCAAAGACCATCTACGGGTATATGCCCTATAATCAGGAGGTGCGAACAGTTCCTATTTTGGAGCAGGCTATGAAGGATGGTAAGCAGGTGGCAGTTCCTAAGGTGTACGGGGATGAAATGCGGTTTCTCTATGTGCAGGATTTAACTGCCATGGAAAAGAGTGATTTCGGGATTCCTGAGCCGGTGACGGATGGCCCTGTTGCAGACGACACCACCGCATTGGTGATCATGCCCGGCCTTGCTTTTGATCCCCGGGGGCATCGGGTAGGATACGGCGGCGGCTTTTATGACAAGTTTCTGGAAGAGGAAACAGAGCATCCCACCGTGGCTTTGTGCTATGATTTTCAGATGTTCTCCAGCTTGGATACGGAGGAACATGATATTCCCGTAGACCTGGTTCTGTGGGCATAAGGAGATAACCATGGAAATACTGTTGGTAATAGGCGGCACGCTGTTGCTTTGCTGGATTGCAGACAAACTGTTCATAAAGTTTTTTCGCAGCAAGCCCCAGCATTTAAGTGGCAAAGCGGTGCGGCTGAATAAATTCTATGCTATTGGCGGTTTGGTTATGCTGATGCTGGGCATTGCCGGTTTTATTTCAGGATTGAAGGAGAATTGGGTGCTTTGTGCCGGCGGTGTGCTGTTGGCAGTGGTTGGAATCGGTCTGCTGGTACATTACATGACCTTTGGCGTATTTTATGATGACGATACATTTATGCTGACGACTTTCGGCAAAAAGAGTAAAGTATATGCCTATAAGGATATTCGCAGCCAGCAGCTTTATAGCAATTATGGTCAGACATTGATTGAGCTGTATCTTGCAGACGGGCGTACAGTACAGCTGCAGGCGACCATGACAGAAGTATACCCCTTTATGGACCATGCTTTTGAAGCCTGGTTGTTGCAGACCGGAAGAGTGAAGGAACAATGTGATTTTTATGATCCGGATAACAGCTGCTGGTTCCCCGTGGCGGAGGGCTGAGTATGCATATTCCAAAAGGAAATACGGCGCAGCTGCAGTTGGTGACCTTCCGGCAAGCGCTGGCGGTTGCCAATACTCCCAGTCCCGATTATGACATCGACACATGGCTATATGCCCCCAACTTTTACTCGGAATACAGGTACATATTGGGAACAAGAGGTAAAAAGCCTCTGATTTGCATTGGAATCAACCCATCCACAGCCAAGCCCGGAGATCTGGATAACACCTTGAAGTCCGTTCAGCGGATTGCCTGGGGAAATGGGTTTGACAGTTTTATCATGTTCAATGTGTATGCCCAACGGGCCACTGACCCGGACGCCATGGAGCAGCAATGCAATCTGCAGCTTCATAAAGAAAATCTGGAGGCGTTCCGTTATGTCCTTTCCATTTCGGAAAAGCCTGCTGTTTGGGCGGCATGGGGCACCATTATTGAAAAGCGGGATTATTTGCCTGCTTGCCTGAAGGATATGCTGACGGTGGGTGAGGAATATGGAGCCAGCTGGTATTGCGCCGGCGCTGTGAGCAAGAAAGGACATCCTCATCATCCCCTGTATCTTCGAAAGGACGAAAAAATCAAACCCTTTGATGTTCATACCTATTTGCAAAAGCTGTAGTCATGGAGGTATACCATGAATGAATGTGAAACTTGCTGGTATTACGATTACGATGAAGAATACCAGGAGTATTACTGCATGATGGATCTGGATGAAGATGAATATTACAGAATCGTAGCCACCCATCAAACCCGTTGCCCATTTTATAAACAGGGAGATGACTATACCCTGGCAAGGAGACAGTGACTATGAAAAAATGGATCCTTTGGCCGGTTCTTATCTCTGTGCTGCTTTTCGGTTGCGCAGAAAAACGGGATCAGGTCACTAGCCCCACCATTCAAACCACTGCCCCGGAGGCGGGAATGTATGTTCCGGGAAGCAAAATTGAGCAGCAGACAGCCGGCACTGTACGGGCCTATGCCATGGAGCAGAAAGGCATGACGGCAATCGATTTCATGGGAGAGGATATTCTTGTCTTTTTTTTCCGGGAAAACGAAACAGCTGTTACCCGCTTGACCGGTGAAAGCGGTGTTGTTGCGGTGCAAACCGCACTTCCCGCAGGTGTGCTGCCCGGTCAATCTGCAAAAGTAAACGGGAACATGCTGGCTTATTACAATCAGCAGGACAAGAGCGTTGTTTTTCTTAATGGAGATTTTTCGGTTGCCGGAAAAACTGCTATGCCCCAGCATGCCATGGGTACACCGGTGTTGAGCGATAACCTGCAAAGTGCATATTATTGTGTTGGGCAGGAATTGTTCGCAGTAAATCTGAACACGGGTATTTCCCGTATTGTCCGTTCCCAGTTGCTTAGTATTCGTCAGGAAATATTTGATGGCAGCATGCTGAATTGCTATTTAACGGCAGATGGGAGCGACGGGTATACAGAGTTTGTGTCCGCTCAAACCGGGGCAACGCTGGGGGCGGATGAAGGCCTGGAATGGATCGATACCTTTCAGGATAAATACATGCTTTCCCGTATGGATGGAACGGTGCGGGAGTTTTTGATCGGCAATCTGAGCGGTGAACAGAAACTGTTCCTTCCCTTGGAAGCGGGGGATGTGTTTAGCTTGCTTTCTGTAAACGGCGCTGCAACGGTTTCCAATGTTGCCGACGGTGTTTGCCTTGCTTTTTATAATCTGGAAAACGGCAAATGCACTGCCAGAATCAAGCTGCCTGCCGGTGAGATCACCCAGCTGTCTTCCAATGCAAACGGCGGCTTTGTGTGGTTTATTTACCGGGATATGCAGGGGGAGGAATTCCTTTGCCGTTGGGATATATCTGTTCCTGTAGGCGAGGATGAAGCCGTTTATACAGTGGATCGCTATACGCTTAGTCACCCGGATGCTGAGGGCATTGCCCGGTGCCAGGAACGGGCTAAAGAAATATACAATCAATACGGGGTGAAAATAGCGCTGTTGAGTTCTGTAAAACAGACCCAGGGCTATATCATCGAATATGAGCATCAGGTAGATGCCATTATGCGAGGACTGGATGCGGTGGAGGCGGTACTGGCAAGATTTCCGTTGGATTTCCTGCGTACCACTGCAAAGATTTCGGACACGAGAATGATTCATATTGGACTGGTTCGTTCTATTGATGCAGTTGACCCTAAGGATACAGCAGACCAATACGGATTGCAGTATTGGAGCAACGGAAACGCCACTATAGCGTTGTGCATTTCTGAAAACATGGAGTCGGTTTTGATTCATCAGATCAGTCATGTTATGGATGCTTATATTTTTTCCAAGAGTGTAATGTATGATGATTGGGATTCAGTGAATCCGGAGGGCTTCCGGTACGATAACAATTACACGGATTATCCTACTCACGAAAAATCCGTGTATTTGAAGGATGGCACAAGAGCATTTATTAATGCCTACGGAATGACCTTTGCCAAGGAAGACCGGGCGACTATTTTCGAGTATGCTATGGTGGAGGGCAATGAAGACTATTTCCAGACCTCCTTTATGCAGAATAAACTTATGCGTATCAGCAAGGCCATTCGGGACGCCTATAAATGGAAAAAGGATACCCGCACATTCCCTTGGGAACAGTATTTAAGAAAAAGCCTTGCTTATGTAGAAAAATAGGAAGAACGCACATCGCAATTTGCGATGTGCGTTTTCTTTATCCAATCATCGTTGTGCCGGTGACCTTGAGAGAGTAGGGAACAGGATCGTCAATGTCAATGAATGCGCTGTGGAGAATATCCCGTGCGGAGGTGGCAAACATAATTTCATATTCGCCGGGCTCTACAATCCATTGATTCAGTACAATGTTGTAGTAGGCAAGCTCCTGAATGTCCAGAGTGAGGGTTACCTTGCGGGATTCGCCCTTTTTAAGGAATACCTTCTCAAAGGCTTTCAAATCCTTGACGGCTCTGGTTACCATGGATTCTTCCTTGGCTACATAGATCTGCAGCACATCGCTGCCGTCCATATCGCCGGTGTTGGTCATGGTGCAGGAAAGCTCCAGCTTGTCGTCCTTGCGATCCAGGGAGAAATCACTATAAGCAAAGCTGGTATAAGACTTACCGAAGCCAAAGGGATAGCCAATCTGCTCCGGATGCTTATCATAGTAGCGATAGCCTACATCAAAGCCCTCGCTGTAGCGAATTTTACTGCCATCACCGGGGTATTCCAAATCTGTTCTGGCGGTAAGCGCAAAGGTTTCGGGCAGCTTGCCGGAGGGGTTAACCTTGCCGGTGAGAACATCGGCAATAGCGCCGCCTGCGCCTTCGCCTGCCAGCCACATTTGCACAATGCCATTGACTTTCCTGCGCCAGGCGCCGGGGATAATTGCGCTGCCGGATTGCAAAACAACAATTACATTCTTATTGAATTTGGCAACCCGGTCAATGAGATATTCAAAGTTGGGATTGAGTGTTGTGGAAACACGGTCAAACTGTTCGGTATCCTCGGATTCCATGGAACCTACAAAAACCAGAACGGCATCTGCATCCTTAACAAAGGGTTCCCATACTCTGCGCTGAGGCCAGATCATAGTGGCAGGCAACTCTCTGCGCTTAATGGCTTCCATATAGGTGACTTCCACTTCATCACCCAGAAGTTTCTTGATTTCATCCAGGGGGCAATCGATATTTTCTTCGCCGGGCTTGACTTCTGCAGAGCCTTGGCCGTTGAGCAGGGGATTGACAGCATACTCACCCATAACTGCGATTTTCTTGTATTTCCCGGAAGTTAAGGGCAGGGCGTTGTTTTCGTTTCTAAGCAATACGATACCATCTGCAGCAACCCGACGGGCGAAGGTGTGCAGAGCCTTGCGGTCGTAAGGCTTGACGGCCTTGGGTTTTTCAGTGAACAGGAAGCGCAGCATAGCCTTGACGGCATTGTCGATCACATCCATGGTGATGCGTCCTTCTTCAAGGCCGGCTTTGACCTGTTCCAGAATGTTTTCGTTCTGTGGCATTTGTAAATCTAAACCGGCGCAAAGGCTGCGGCAAATATCCTGCACAGCACCCCAGTCAGACACCACAAAGCCTTCGTAACCCCATTCTTTTTTCAAAATGTCGGTGAGAAGATATTTGTTTTCTGCTGCCCAAACGGAAAACAGTTTGTTATAGGAACACATAACACTGGTAGGCTTTGCTTTCTTTACGGCAATTTCAAAGCCCTTCAGATAGATCTCACGCATAACGCGCAGATCGATTTCCACACTTACCAGATTTCGGGCAATTTCTTGGTTATTCAATGCAAAATGCTTCAGACTGGTACCTACGCCACGGGATTGCACGCCGTTTATGTAAGCAGCACCCAACTCGCCGGAAATCAAGGGATCTTCGGAGAGGTACTCGAAATTTCGGCCGCACAAAGGTGTACGTTTAATGTTGATGCCGGGAGCAAGTAACATATCTATGTCGTGGGCAATACACTCGTCGCCCAAGGCCTGACCCAACTCATATACCAGGTTTCGATCCCAGGTTGCACCAACGCAGCACAAATTGGGAAACTGCACACACTTATCTTCGGGCGTGGTGCGAACACCGTGGGGGCCGTCAGCAAATCGCTTTGCTTTCAGCTGCAACTTTTCCACTTCACCTGTGGTCATGCTGGTAGCACCGGTCAAAAGGGCTGCCTTTTCTTCCAGAGTCAATTCTTTGATGATTGCATCCAGATTCATAGTATTCCATCCGTTTCCCGAGGAGGTTCCTCGAATTATGATGTAATTATATCATTGCATGAAAAAATTGCAATATATATTGATTAAATGTGGGTGAAAGATTAAAAAAGTGGCACCTGTCCAAGCAGGTGCCACAAGGATTTTAGCTTACTTCAGAGCCTCTTCAACAGCAACAGCCACGGAAACGGTCATACCGACCATGGGGTTGTTACCTGCGCCCAGGAAGCCCATCATCTCAACGTGGGCGGGGACGGAGGAAGAGCCTGCGAACTGTGCATCACCGTGCATACGGCCCATGGTGTCGGTCATGCCGTAGGAAGCAGGACCTGCAGCCATGTTGTCGGGATGCAGGGTACGGCCGGTGCCACCGCCGGAAGCAACGGAGAAGTATTTACGACCATTCTCCATGCACTCCTTCTTGTAGGTGCCGGCAACGGGATGCTGGAAGCGGGTGGAATTGGTGCAGTTGCCGGTGATGGAAACGTCAACACCCTCATAACGCATAACAGCAACGCCTTCGCGAACATCGTCACAGCCGTAGCAGTTAACGGCAGCGCGCTCGCCCTTGGAGTAGGGGATGCGCTCAACGATCTTCAGCTCACCGGTGTAGTAGTCAAATTGGGTCTTCACATAGGTGAAGCCGTTGATACGGGAGATAATCTGTGCAGCATCCTTGCCCAGACCGTTCAGGATAACCCGCAAGGGTTCCTTACGGGCCTTGTTGGCGGAACGGGCAATGCCGATAGCGCCTTCAGCAGCAGCAAAGGACTCGTGACCAGCCAGGAAAGCAAAGCACTTGGTCTCGTCACGCAGCAGCATAGCGCCCAGATTACCGTGGCCGATACCGACCTTCCGACCTTCAGCAACGGAGCCGGGGATCCAGAAAGCCTGCAGACCGATGCCGATAGCCTCAGCAGCCTCGGCGGCGTTCTTAACGCCCTTCTTCATAGCAATGGCAGCGCCAACGCAGTAAGCCCAAGCAGCATCCTCAAATGCAATGGGCTGAATGTTCTTGACGATCTCGTAGGGATCAAAGCCCTTGGCGGTGCACAGCTCGCGGCAAGCCTCAACGGACTCCAGACCATACTGTGCGAGAACACCGTTGATCTTGTCGATTTTTCTTTCGTAACCTTCAAACAAAGCCATTATAGTGTCCTCCTTTGATTATTCGTGACGGGGATCGATGTACTTGGCTGCGTCAGCAAAGCGGCCGTAGGAGCCCTTAGCCTTCTTCAGAGCCTCGTTAGCATCGTCACCCTTTTTGATGAAGTCCATCATCTTGCCCAGATTAATGAACTCATAGCCGGTGATCAGGTTGTCCTCATCCAGAGCAATGCGGGTAACATAGCCCTCAGCCATCTCCAGATAACGGGGGCCCTTTGCCTTGGTGGCAAACATGGTACCAACCTGGCTGCGCAGGCCCTTGCCCAGGTCTTCCAGGGAAGCGCCGACGGCCAGACCGTCCTCGGAGAATGCAGACTGGCTACGGCCGTATACGATCTGCAGGAACAGCTCGCGCATAGCGGTGTTGATGGCATCGCACACCAGGTCGGTGTTCAGAGCCTCCAACAGAGTTTTACCGATGAGAATCTCGGAAGCCATAGCGGCGGAGTGGGTCATGCCGGAGCAACCCAGGGTCTCAACCAGAGCTTCCTCAATGATGCCCTCCTTCACATTCAGGGTCAGCTTGCAGCAACCCTGCTGAGGAGCGCACCAGCCGATGCCGTGGGTAAAACCGCTGACATCTTTAATTTCCTTGACCTGTACCCACTTGCCTTCTTCGGGAATGGGAGCGGGGCCGTGATAAGCACCCTTGGCCACGGAGCACATATGCTGTACTTCTGCACTATAAATCATGGCAATATTCCTTTCTTTTCAAAAGGCGGAACATCCGCCCTTGGATATAATGTACGGAGAAACCGAATTCTCCCGAATTATTATACAAAGACGCCAATCAAATGTCAATTCCCACAACAAAAAAACAGAGGATTTAACAATATAAATTTGGAAGGATTTTACTGTATGGATTTGAGCTTATTGCACATAATACAAGCGAATTCAAAAAAAGGAGGAACAAGCAATGAACTGTCATGCAAATAAGTGCATCGAATGCACCGTTTCTCAGTGTGCATATCACTGCGAGAACGAGAACTACTGCTCTCTGGAGCGCATCATGGTCGGCACCCACGAGGCAAATCCCACCATGGAGTCCTGCACCGACTGCAAGTCCTTCCGCAAGAAGTAAGTGATTTGCGGCGGCAGATGCCGCCGCAAATTTATTTTTTGGGTAAAATGCTTGACCTATTGGAAGATTACGGGTATTATGAATGCATTAAAGGTAAATTAGACGAATCGTTTAAAAAACGTTTTGTTTTTATACATATAATTTTCAAATATTAACAGTATGATTTTACCGTACATACATAGATGGGGAGGAAACACCATGGAAAACTTGGAAAATCAGATCCCGGAACAGTCTGAACAGCAGAATATTCCGGAATACATTGCCCCAACCACTCAGGAACAGGTTTCCGAGACAGTTGAGCAGAGCGTCGCGCAAATTTCTGATGAGGACAGTTTTGTCCAGCCTGCAGAGCCGGCAAAGAAAACCAGGAAAGAAAAGAGAGCTGCCAGAAGGGGCAGGAGTTTTGCGGTTTTTGCGGCATTGACAGCGGTGCTTGTGGCAGCAGGCTGCCTGCTTACCATGTTTACAGTTGATTATAAATGGGAAAAGCGCTTTGAAACCCTGCAGCAGGAAATGGATAAGAAACTGGTTGCAAATAATCGTCTGCCCAGCAGTGACAATAATAGCAACGACGGTGATGACAAGGTGCCTGTGCAGCCCGTTACCGATCTTATGACGCCTGCGCAGGTCTACTATGATAATGTGGATACTGTGGTTATGATCCTCTGCGAGGTTCAACAGGAGCAGGGCGGACAGATCGCTGTGGGTACTTCCAGCGGCTCTGGCTTCATTGTCACGGAAGATGGCTATGTTGTGACCAATTCCCATGTGGTTAACGGCGCTACTAAAATTTCAGTTACCACCAGCGACGGCACAGAATATCCTGCTCAGTTGATCGGCGCTGACTCTGTTAACGATGTGGCGGTTTTGAAGATTGCCGGTTCCGGCCTGGATTATGCGGTCATCGGCAAAAGCAGTGATCTGGTAGTAGGTGACCAGGTGGTGGCCATTGGCAATCCTTTGGGTGAGCTTACCTCCACATTGACCGTGGGTTATATCAGTGCCAAGGAACGGGATGTGAATTCCTCCGGAAATACCATCAATATGCTTCAGACCGATGCTGCCATCAACTCCGGCAACTCCGGCGGTCCGTTGTTTAATATGATGGGTGAGGTCGTGGGTATTACCACTGCCAAATATTCCGGCACAACAGAATCCGGCGCGGTGATTGAGGGTATCGGCTTTGCCATCCCCGTGGACGATGTGTATGATCTTCTTTCGGATCTTATGAATTACGGCTATGTTACCGGCGCTTATTTGGGCGTTTCTGTCAGCGATATGGATGTTGCTGCAGCAGAATACTACGGTATGCCGGTTGGTGCTTATGTCCATGAAGCGGTTGCCGGTTACTGCGCAGCAGCGGCAGGCTTGCAGGAAAAGGATATTATTGTTGCGCTCGGGGAATACGAAGTTGGCAGCGTCAGCGATCTGACTAAGGCCTTGCGTAAGTTTGAAGCCGGCGATACCACTACCATTACCGTGTATCGCAGCGGTCAGGAGCTGGTTCTTAATATCACCCTGGATGCCAAGCCCCAGACAGACACTTCCCAGACACCCGAATTCCCTGAGGATACGCCCGATGGTAATTTCGATGAGTGGTATGAGTACTTTGCACCGTTCTTCGGCTTTGGCGGCTAAAAAATGAATACATTGCCTGCCTGTTTTGGCAGGCAATGTTTTTGTCGAAAATTGTCGATAAATAAAAGGGCCTGTCATATTGTAATCCGCTTTGGAATGTGATATTGTAATAGGCACTTAATTGCAGGAGGTGAGAAAGATGTATGAAGTAGTGATTGCACAGGCATCCGGACTCTTTGCGGATATTCTTTCCAATATGTTGAAGCCCCACGCGTGTGTGCGCATTTGTGAAGATCCCGCGAACCTTCTTACCATGCTTTCTCAGAAACCTGCGGATGTTTTGGTGCTGGATATGGAATTGCCGGGGTATGACGGCATTGAAATGGTTGCCCGGGTGAATAAGATTAATGAACGGCCGGCGATTCTGGCAACAGCAAGCTATTCCAGCGATTTCCTGCGGGGCACACTTGCGGGCATGGGTGTGGGTTATGTCATGGTGATACCCTGCCATCCGGAAAAGGTGATGAACCGGGTGGTGGATATGCTGTCGTTTTATAAAGAAAATCTCAAGCCGAAGGATCTGCTGCGGGAGTTGAATTTGCCGGAGAGACTGGACGGAACCAAATATCTTCGCTGCGCCATTCCCTTGCTGCTTAATGATCCGAATCAATCCATTACAAAAGAATTGTATACGACCATCGGTGAGTGCTTTGGAAAGAATCCCAACTGCGTCGAGCGCAATATCCGCAATGCTATCCACAGCACCTGGCAAAAGCATGACGGCTTTATCTGGCAGGGCTATTTTGGAGAAGATTCTCTGGGGAGAAGTCCCCGGCCGTCCAATACACAATTCATGGAGTTGCTGGTCCGCTTGATTGCCAATGCAGGTTAAATAAGGGAAACTTTTGTGATTCCCGCAATATAATTGCATTGATTGCAAGGGAATTATGGATAATTTTTCTCTAGCTTTTTTTCGAGAAATAGAGTATAATGAGAGAAATATGGCAACTTTTTAAGAGGAGGCGTTCTTATGAGCGAAAAGAAATCACGCAAGGGTTTCAAGATAAAATGGAATAAACGCACTGCTCTGATTACCGTATGCGCAGTTTTGGCTGTTATTCTGGCCACATTGATCAGTGTTACAGCGTATGTGGAATATCAGACAGGAAGAATTGGTAAGCTGAATAATGAGACAATCAGCTCCAGTGAGGTAGATAATATTCTCGGCACTGCCGGGGAAGACGGGGTGAACTTTGGCGGAGAGCCTCAGTTGGTGACCGGTGAGCATATCATCAATATTTTGCTGGTTGGACAGGATCGCAGGCAGGGTGAGGGCAGACAGCGCTCCGATGCCATGATCCTTTGCACCTTGAACACCCAGACCAAGAAACTGACGATGACTTCCTTCCTGCGGGACATGTATGTGCAGATTCCCGGCTACCGTAACGGTAAGATCAATGCCTGCTATCAGATTGGCGGCGCAAAGCTACTGAATGAATGTTTGAAGAAGAACTTCGGTGTTGAGGTCGATTATAATGTGGAAGTGGATTTCGAAGGCTTCATGGAGTTGATCGATCTGGTCGGCGGTGTGGAGATTGAGCTGACTTCTGCAGAAGCCAGCTACCTGAACAAGCGGGGCAACTGGGATGTGACCGGTAATGACGGCTGGAATTTGAAAAAGGGTAAAAATAATCTTAACGGTTCTCAAGCCCTGGCCTATTCCCGCATTCGTGCAATCGGGCTGGATTTTGAAAGAACCGAGCGCCAGAGAAAGGTATTGAATGCGCTTCTGGAAAAGTCCAAGACTTTGAGTTTTACTCAGATTACCAAGCTGATCGACAAAGCTATGCCTTTGCTGGCAACGGACATGGAAACTGCGGACATGATCAAATATGCCGGAATTTTGTTTGATATGTTCTCTGAATTGCAAGTCAATTCTCTGCGAATTCCTGCGGATGGCACTTATAGCTATGCAGATTTTGCCGGCGCCGGTGATTCCATTGTGATCGATTTCGATGTAAACAGAAAACTTCTGGTGGATTCTCTGACAAAATAAGACAATAACGCACCGGTTTTGGGAAAACCGGTGCGTTAATTTTACACAATTGGAAAATAATACTAAAAAAAGTAGTATTAAAAGTTTTATCATTCATAGATATCATGAAATAATGTATAAAAAACGAAAAAAATAATTGTATTTTTTTTACAAAACAAGAATTGACAAAATATGTCAGCCGCCTTATAATGTACCCAATATTCGGGGAGGTACGGGTGATGGAACTGACAAAAAGTGAAATGGAGATCATGGATGTGCTTTGGACGGCACGAATGCCGCTGTCCAGATCTGACATTTTGGAGCAATCAACGGAAAAGTCCTGGAAGGACAGCTCTGTCCACATCCTTCTGAACGGCATGCTGCAAAAGGGTATTATTCGGGAAGCCGGCGTGGTAAAGCGCAGCAGAACCTATGGCCGTACCTTTGCGCCTACCATGACACGGGAAGAATACTTCGCTCAGACCATCTTCTGTCATCGCAATAAGCCGGATGCGGTGGGGCTCTTTGCCGCCTTGTGGAGCAGGGAAGACATTACTGCTCAGGCGCGTAAGGAAATTCGTGAATTGATCTTTAAATAATATGACAACCCTTGACCAAATCGGTCAAGGGTTGTTTTCGTTTATTCCTGCTCCCAGTTGTGCCAGACATTCTGGACATCATCATCTTCTTCCATGATGTCGATGAGCTTTTCCATAAGCTTGATGTGCTCTTCGTTGTCCAGCTTTTGATAGTTCTGGGGAACCATTTCGATCTGGGCGGAGGCAAAGGCATATTTCTTTGCGGTCATGGCTTCGGCTACTGCATTGAAATCATCGGGATCGGTGTAGATGGTGAAGCAATCCTCTTCAGCTTCAAAGTCATCAGCACCGCAATCCATAGCATCCATCATGACGGTATCCTCGTCATAGTCGCCATCTTCGTTGTCGATGACAAGAACGCCCTTCTTGTCAAAGCTCCAGCTAACGCAGCCGGATGCGCCCAGATTGCCGCCAAATTTATCAAAGTGATGACGCATGGAACCGGCAGTACGGTTGCGGTTATCGGTCATGGTTTCCACGATCACAGCCACACCGCCGGGGCCGTAGCCTTCGTAGGTGATGGATTCGTAGCTGTCACCGCCGCCTGCACCGGCAGCCTTTTCCAGACAACGCTTAATGTTGTCATTGGGCATGTTGGCAGCCTTTGCCTTGGTAATGACGGTTGCCAGACGGGAGTTGTTGGCGGGATCGGTTATGCCGCCGCCTTCCTTAACTGCAACGATCAGCTCTTTTGCGATTTTGGTAAAGGCGGCAGCGCGTTTGGCATCCTGCGCACCTTTGGTTTTTTGAATGTTATGGCATTTGGAATGTCCGGACATGTGTTATTCTCTCCCTCAGCTTAAGCAATTTCGATTTATTTTAGCAAATGATTTGGTAAAAATCAACTGTTTTACGCAAATTCCATGCAGTCCCGGTGCTTTTTGGAAATCTCTACCACCAATTCGGGGAATTGCTCCGACAGTTGGCGGGCAAGGTGAGCGCAAACGGGATTTTCTGTGTAGAAATGACCGGCGTCAATGAGGTTGATGCCCAGATCCTTGGCGTCCCAGAACTGATTGTATTTTACATCTGCGGTGATAAAGGTATCGCAGCCGGCATCATAAACATCCAGAAGACCGTCTGCGCAGGCGCCACCGCCAACAGCCACTTTATGAACGGGTTTCCCGCCATCCACATAGCGCAGCATGGGGGTGCCAAGCTTATGTTTTACATGGGCAAGGAAATAGGGGAGTTCTGTGGAGAAAGTTCCCATTCTAAGCAGCCCCTTAGGCTTTATGACGGAAACATCCTCCAGTTCCAGAGTCTGAGCTAAAATGTCATTGACACCGCCGGGGGCGCAATCAAGATTGGTATGGGCGTTAATGGCGGAAATGCCTTTCTCGCAAAGGAACATAATGCTTCTGCCTACACTGGTCTGGTTGGTGATGCTATGGGGTGGTACAAAGATCAGGGGATGATGAGTGATCAGAAGGTCAGCGCCGGCATCGTATGCCTCATAGCATACACTTTCAAAGGGATCCAGTGCCACCATGATCTTATGCACAGGGCAGTTGGCATCTCCGCAGAGCAGACCCACATTGTCCCACTCCATTTTTAAGGAACTGGGAGCGAGGGCTTCTATATAGTCAAGAATATCTTTCACTGTTATCATGTATATTCTCCTTTAACCATTGCAATTTAGGGTCGGATTCCAGTTGCTGTAAGGCGGCAAGCTGTTCTTGAGGAACTGAGTCACCGTGACCGGAGACATACAGCCGCAGACCGCCTACGATGCGCTGGTAATATTCAACAAGCTCCGGCGCAGAGGATTTTAATAGGGCGGGGGAAAGGTACCATTCTCCCGGTGTTAATGCCGGTTCACTGCGGAATAAAACCTCCATGACCGTGTAAAGAAATTTGCCGTCCCGCAATAAAACCTCCCGGTTTATATGCCAGCCGTTTTCAGAAAGAAAGCGGCGCAACAAATGGGTTTTGGACTGACATTGCAAAACGAGTTTGTATTTTTGGTGCTTCAGCCAGGGAGCTGCGGAGAGAATGGATATCATGGTATCGGCACCCATGCCCGCGCAGACCATGGTATCAAAATCTTTTGGAACGGCAGAAACACCGTCGGACAGATAGAATTCCATGGAGTTCAGACAATCATATTTCGCGGCGTTTTGCTTTGCCGCAGTTAGAGGTCCGGGGGCAATATCCGCTGCAATTACAGATTTGGCTATGCCCTTATGCAGCAGCCAGATACCCAGATAACCGTGGTCGGTGCCAATGTCAGCCACCCGGTCACCGGGGAAAACAAACTGACAGCAGGCGGCCAGCCGTGGAGAGAGAGGAATTTTCATAGACGCCTCCAAAAAATACCGCCGGGAAATTCCCGGCGGTAAAACAATCAGTTGTTTTTCTCAGCCTGATCAGCCTCGTAGGCCTCCAGGAAATGATTCAGCTGTGCAAGGAAACCGTCACAGTCGATGCCATGTACCATGCAGGCCTCTTCGACGGTTTCACCACGGGAAGAGGGGCAGCCAAGGCAATGCATACCAATGGCAAAAAACAAAGGCGCAGCCTGAGGCGCAATATCCAACACATCGCCGATAATCGTATTCTTTTCAATTTTAACAGCCATAATATGACCTCCTGTTTCAATTCTTATGGTATTATAACCTCTCCCTGAGAAAAAAACAAGAGGGAAGTGAGGAAGAATCCGATCTTTTTTTGCTAAAATACACAGCAACTTTACCAAAGTAAAGTGACAAAGCGCTGCCTCCTTTGTATAATGAACCAAAATTGGAAAAATGTGCATTTTGGGGCTTTACAACTTTAGCGAACTAAAGTATAATGAGCCCATCAACAAACAAACCCCACCGGGGTGAAAGGATGGAAAACCATGAAAAAAATTATTGCAACCATTTTGTCTGTACTGATGATTGTCGCTTGCTTTGCCGGCTGCCAGGCGGCTGACAACACCTCGGCAGGCAACGATACAACCAATGCCGCTGCAAACAACGATGCATCCGTTAATACCACTGAGGCACAGCAGACCATCACCGTTGGTTATACCATTTACGCACCTATGAACTATCTGGATGATTCCGGAGAGTTGGTGGGCTTCGATACAGACCTTGCCAAGGCTGTTTTTGAGAACATGGGCTACAAAGTGTTCTTCCAGGAAATCGACTGGGGTCAGAAGTATACTGACCTGGAATCCGGCGCCATTGACTGTGTATGGAACGGCTTTACCTGCAATACCGCTGATGATGACGGCATCGCCCGTTCTGAAAAGGTGGACTTCTCCTACAACTACATGGAAAACCGTCAGGTTATTGTTACTCTGAAGACCACTGCCATTGCCAGCCCGGCCGATCTGGCCGGCAAGCTGGGTGCTGTGGAGTCCGGTTCCGCCGGTGAGACCTACGCCAAGTCCTTTGAGGGCGCTCAGGTTAAGGGCTTCCTGAAGCAGACAGATGCTTTGTTTGAGGTTGTGTCCGGTACTGCTGATTACGCCGTTCTTGATGCGCAGCTTGCTAAGAGCTATGCCGGTAAGGGCGACTATGCTGATGTTGTGATCGTGGATGCTCTGTCCAGCGATGTTGAGTATTACGCAATCGGCTTTAAGAAGGGTAGTGAATTGACTGCTCAGGTTAATGCACAGCTGGAAGCTTTGGCAGCAGATGGCACCATCGCTGCTCTGGCTGAGGAATATGGCGTTTCCAACACCGCCATTACCGATTTTTCCGACCAGAAGTAATATTGTTTTCGGAGATTAAATAATGTCGTTTTTAGATGTTACATCTTTCCTCTTTGACGGCTTTTTAATATCTCTGCTGATCTTTGCGGTGACGCTGCTTTGCGGCGCACCGCTTGGTCTGCCTATAGCCTTCTGCTCCATGAGCAGGTTCAAAGTTGTGAAAGGTATATCCAAGGTGGTGGTTTGGATCGTTCGCGGTGTGCCGCTGATGCTTCAAATCTTCATCATCTACTATGTTCCCGGATTGCTTTTTAAGTACCCGCTGTTCAGCAGGCTGGATAAGTTCTTCTTTTTGGAGTACGGTATTTCCGATGCGGGCAGAGTGATTTCTGTGTTGATCGCATTTACCATCAATTACGCCTGCTATTTTTCAGAGATTTACCGCGGCGGTATCGAAAGTATTTCCGTTGGGCAGTATGAAGCGGGATATGTTTTGGGTTTGACCAAATCCCAGATTTTCCGCAAGATAGTTTTGGAGCAGGTTATTAAGCGCATTGTGCCGCCTATGTCCAATGAGATTATTACCCTGATCAAGGATACGGCTTTGGCAAATTGCATTATGGTTTGTGAAATCATAAAGAATGCCAAGGAATTGGCTGCTACCAAGGCACTGATCTGGCCGCTGTTTTACACTGGAGCGTTTTATTTGCTGTTTGTAGGTATTTTGACTATTGTGCTGGGTCGTGTTGAGAAAAAACTCAGTTATTTCAGGAGTTAAGCCATGGCACTTTTGACAGTTAACAACTTAAAAAAGAATTTTGGCAAAACCGAAGTGCTGAAAGGTGTCAGCTTTTCTCTGGAAAGAGGACAGGCTCTGGCAATTATTGGTTCTTCCGGCAGCGGTAAAACAACCTTGCTGCGGTGTCTGAATTTCCTGGAGTTACCCGATGCGGGTAATATCATGATTGAAGACAAGGTATTGATTGAAGGGGGAAAAGGCGCGGCGTTGGATGATGAATCAGTTCGTCAAAACCGATTGCATTTTGGGCTGGTTTTTCAAAATTACAATTTGTTTCCCCAGTATACGGCGCTTGAAAATGTAAAACTTGCCCCCAAGCTGCTGAAGAAGGGAACACCCCGACAAATCGATGAAACCGCACGAAAGCTGCTTGGACAGGTGGGTTTATCGGATAAGCTGGAAAACTATCCCTATCAGCTGTCCGGTGGACAACAGCAACGGGTGGCTATTGCCAGAGCGTTGGCGCTGCACCCCGATATTCTCTGCTTCGACGAGCCCACCAGCGCTCTTGATCCGGAATTGACCGGTGAGGTGCTACGGGTCATTCGGGATCTGAACACTGGTGATAATACCATGATTGTGGTGACTCACGAAATGGAATTTGCAAAGTCCGTGGCAGATGTTGTGATCTTCATGGCAGACGGTGTTATCGAGGAAATGGGTACACCGGAGCAGATATTTGACAATCCTCAAAGTGAAAAGCTTAAGGCCTTTTTGCGCGGTTCCCAGGAAAAATTTTGACAGGGGGAGTTTTATGAGCAGGCAGGATAAGATTGCGAAGCTATATGAGCTGATTGCGGGTATTCAGGATCCCGAGGATGTTGCAGCGCTGTTTGACGATCTTTGCACCGCTAAGGAAATTGAGAAAATGGCGGAACGGGTATATGCGGCAGAACTGCTTCTGGAGGGAAAAACCTATAATCAGGTAATTGCTCAGGCGGATATTTCCTCTGCTACGCTAAGTCGGGTTTCCCGGTGTGTTCAGTACGGCAAGGGTTATTCCAAATTATTAAAATAAGAGGATATTCCAGTTACTTCTGGAATATGCGCAGTAAAAAATTGTCTTATTTTGAGTCTTTGAAGAATAAAAATGGGATAGGCAAATGCCTATCCCATTTTTTGGTACGATTGTTCTTATAGGATTTAGTTAAAAGTTCAAGAATACCAACAGTTTCTGGAATCCGGGAAGTACATATTCCATCCACATCCGTACCGGATGTGTCTGGAATATGAAGAACTCTCCCACGGGCTAAAATTGCTTGCCAGCTCTCAATTTTTACACCAGTCTGCGGACTGGTGCCGCCCTTTCGAGTCCCTTGGTGTATAAAAAATTCCAGACACCCCAAAGGGGTATCTGGAATTTTTGGTACGATTGTTCTTAT
>JAZRBJ010000049.1:0-4518 GCA_045635065.1 Faecousia sp.
AGGAAACCTCCCGCCAATACGGAATCGATGAGCAGCAAGACGATAACCCCACCAGCGGCAACCGTAAGCTGTCTAAGGGTGAGATCGTTTCCTTACTGCTGATCCTCGCCTCGGTTACTTTGTGGTTTATGGGCTACAACGCCGTCACCTCCAAGTACTCGGTGTATGCGTCTAACATCCTGCAAAAGGATTACAACATGACCCTCATCATCGCCCAGGCGGCCGCTATCATCGCCTACCTGCCGGTGGGCATGATTTCCTCCAAGGTCGGTCGCAAAAAGTGCATCTTGACCGGTGTTATCATTCTCGGCGTTGCCTTTGGTTCTGCGTGCTTTGCCACAGCGGAGACGCCCGCCCTGCTGATGAACCTGCTCTTTGCGCTGGCCGGCATCGGCTGGGCCACCATCAACGTCAACTCCTTCCCCATGGTGGTGGAGATGTGCTCCGGCGCCGATGTGGGTAAGTACACCGGCTTCTACTACACCGCCTCCATGGCAGCCCAGACCGTCACCCCCATGCTCTCCGGCTTCCTCATGGACAAGCTGGGTATGACAGCCCTGTTCCCCTACGCTGCAATCTTCGTTTCCCTGGCCTTTGTAACCATGCTGCTGACCCGTCACGGTGATGCCAAGGTGGTTGCCAAAACCGGTCTGGAAGCCTTTGGTGACGATGACTGATATGGAAATTGCAATCATTATACTTTCTGCCCTTGCCCTTTTGTTTGTGCTCTACGCCCTTGCGGTAAGAGGCCGCACCGGTCACAAGGGGCTTGCCCCGCTGCGTGGCTGGGCCTATGCCCACCGGGGACTTCACGGCGAGGGAATTCCCGAAAACAGCTTGGCCGCCTTTCGGCTGGCTTTGGAAGCCGGCTACGGTATTGAACTGGACATCCATCTCATGGCTGACGGCACTTTGGCTGTGATCCATGATGCTTCCCTGCTGCGCACTGCCGGGGTAGATGTGAAAATCGAAGATCTGAAAGCCGAAGACCTTTCCCGCTATACTCTGGAGGGAACAACGGAACGGATTCCCACCTTTGATGAGGTGCTGCAGCTTTACGACGGCAAAGCGCCGCTGATTGTGGAGCTGAAAGCGGAAAAGGGCAACCATGCCGCCCTGTGCCGCGCCGTTTGCCACCGCATGGAGCGCTATGAGGGTGTCTATTGCCTGGAATCCTTTGACCCAAGATGCGTGCTATGGCTGAAGAAAAACCGTCCCAAAATCATTCGGGGACAGTTATCCGACAATTACATGCGGAACACCCGTTCCTCTCTGCCCTTCTTTTTAAAATTCATACTCACCCATCATTTGGAGAATTTTGTGGTGCGGCCGGATTTCGTTGCTTACCGGTTTGCTGAGCGAAAAAATCTCAGCAACGCCCTTGCCCGCAAGCTTTGGCGTATGCAGGGTGTAACCTGGACCATCAAAACCCAGGCGGATTACGATCAGGCTGTGAAAGAAGGCTGGCTGCCTATATTTGAAGGCTTCCGTCCGTAAGGGTTACAGATTGCCACGGCTTGCAGGCAAGCCTCGCAATGACATAAAATATCAAACAATTCCCATAACTATTAAAAAGTCGCCCTGTGAAACCACAGGGCGACTTTCATTATACACCGTTCATTCCCAAAACCGCGCCGAAGGTCTTTAAAATGATCTTCCAGTCGGTAAGGAAATTACTCTCTTTAATATACTGCACATCCAGCTTCACCCACTCGTCAAAGCTCAAATCATTGCGACAGGGCTGAATCTGCCAATAGCAGGTCAGACCGGGGGTTACCAGCAGGCGCTGCATTTCATATTCGCCGTATTCCGCCACTTCCCGGGGCAGCGGCGGGCGGGGGCCTACAATGCTCATGTCACCCTTAAGAATATTCCACAGCTGAGGCAGCTCATCCAGGCTGGTCTTGCGGATAAATCTGCCCACCCGGGTGATCCGGGGGTCATCCTTTATTTTAAAGGCCGGGCCCTCCATTTCATTCTGCGCCAGCAATTCCTGAAGCTTTTCCTCCGCATTGGGAATCATGGAGCGGAACTTATAAAAGCGGAACACCTTGCCATCCCTGCCCACTCTATCCTGAGCAAAAATAGGGCCTGCTCCGGGACTGTCAATCCACACCACCAACGCAACAATCAGCATAACGGGCCACAGCAGAAGCAGGGCAAACAGAGATAGCAGGATATCTTGCCCGCGGCGAATGATCCAATAACGCTTTCTGGAACGCAAAACCTCTTCCCGATCCAAAAGCACAGGCGCTTTCTTTAGGGTCATTTCTGCACCACCATCTTTTGTTTCCAAAATTCAAAACAAAAGCCTTTCTGATGTTCTATACCAAACATCCGGTTCTTCCGGACTTGTTCGTATTATAACACAAGCACACGGCACAATCAAGTGAACTTTTTGGAAACAATAAAAGAGAGTCAAACGCTTATTCGTGTTCGCTCTGGGAGCCAACGGGGTTAACGATACTGTAGCCCACATTGACCAAATGGTCCGCCACACGCTCTAAGCCTGCCACGGTGGAGGAATAGTAAGGACTGACATCCATGCTGCAGTTGCCTTCTGCCAGACGGGCAAAGTGGCTTGCAGTAAGGGTTTTCTTCATGGTGTCCACCTGATCTTCCAGCGCTGCCAGCTCCTGCAGATCGTTTCTGTCCAGATTGTCGAAGGCATCTCTGGCAATGTCCATCATCCGGGTGACTTTTTCCCGCATTTCCTTCAGATCCGTCTGGGCTTTCTCAGAAAAAACCAATCCCTTCTTGCCCATTTCAGCCACGATTTCGTGGAAATTCTCTGCATGGTCACCAATACGCTCCAGGTCGTTGAGCACATGGAAGTAGGAACCGATTACCCGCTCGCCGCTTTCCTCCACAACGGAGGTCAGCTTAATGAGGAAGCGGGTCAATGCGCCGTTGGTAAAGTTGATAATGCTTTCATTCTCACCAATTTTTCTGCCGTTATTGGGCTTCTGGACATCCATATCCCCAAAGGAAAGGGCGATGTTTTCCTCTACCAAGCTGAACATATAGTCCATTTCCTTCTTTGCCTGCATAAGGGCAACGGGGGGCATAGCCAGCAGACGGTCATCCACATATTTCAAGGCATGCTCGGGCTGAGCAGAGACCTTGTCCGCAATGACTCTGCAGGAATACTGCACCAGCTGCTTCACAAAGGGCAGGAGCAAAAGGGTGGTGATCACATTGAAGATCACATGGAACACGGATACCTGCATTTGCAGGGACATGGGATCTTCTCCGGGGAACAGGGCGGTAAGCATTTGGACGATCTGATCCCTGAACAGCCACACCAATGCGGTAAATACAGCCGTACCAATCACATTGAAGGTAAAGTGGATCAGCGCTACGCGCTTGGAGTTGGCATTTGCTCCCACAGAAGCAAGCAATGCGGTAACGCAGGTGCCGATATTGGCGCCCAGAATAATGAACAGCGCCATATCCAGAGAAAGCACACGGGTACCCACCATGGTAATCACAACACCGGTGGCTGCGGAGGAACTTTGAATCAAAGCTGTAAAAATCACGCCCACCAGAATCAGCAGCAGGGGAAAATCAATGACGCTGAAGATGTTCTGAAACAGCTTCATGACCAGCTCATTGCCAAAGGCCTCTTTGCTGCTCATCACATTCAGACCCACGAAAATCAGGCCCAGACCGCTGCACAGCAAGCCGAAAATCTTGATTCTTTCCTTTTTGGTAAAGCCCATCATCACGCCGGCAAAGGCCAGGAAATACATGAGCATATTGAAATAGTCGTTTTTCAAAGCTACCAGAACACCGGTGATGGTAGTACCGATATTGGCGCCCATGATAATGGGGGTTGCCTGGGTCAGGGTCATAACGCCGGCATTGACCAGACCGATGACCATAACCGAGGTTGCGGAGGAGCTTTGAATGATGGCGGTAACGCCGGCACCGATACCAACACCGGAAATGCGGTTGTTGCTGATACGGCCCAGCAGCTTTTTCATGCCTTCACCGGCGCTCTTCTCCAACGCTTCACTCATGAAGCCCATACCCACGATGAACACGCCGACACCGGCAAGCAGCCAGATCAGGCTTTGCAGTAATTGCAGAATTTCATTTGTTGTCAGCATAGAATTCTCCTTTCATAAGGGAGGTGGAAACACACTTACGGGCGGACAGACCGCTGCGCAAGCTTTCTATTATTATACAATATCCCCCGAAAAAAACACAACAGAAATTTTCCTGTTTTTCGTCATTGGGCATAAATTCAGCAAAATGACCATACTGCCTGCGCCATAGCCAAAGAAAAACGGACACCTCCCCAAGGGAGGTGTCCGTGAGTCTGTCAAAAAACACTTTTTGACAGACTCACAGAGGTCATTAAAGTCGTCAAGGCAAGCAACGCGACCCCGAAGTGTATAAAGATACTCGAGAGGGAAGCGTTACGCAGTAAGTCAGAACACCTTGCGCAGCAAGCCTTTTTCGGCTTTTCGACGCTGCGGACCGTCGAGAGCGCCGGTCCCTACAAGAAAGCAT
>JAZRBJ010000050.1:0-6718 GCA_045635065.1 Faecousia sp.
GGCTGCCAGCCAAGGCTGGTAACATTCTCGGTTAGGTAGTAGTTACCTGCTTCCTTAATGTTCTTATGATCCTGAACATCCATGATGTAGGTAAAGGGCTTCCAGACCAGAATATCGCCGTTACAGCCGTAGGTATGCTCGCCGCCATTCATGGACGCGCCGCAGACACAGTGAACGGGCAGAGTACCAACAGCGGAGCCGCCTACGCTGTTCCAGTTCTCAAACAGGCTGGTGTGCTTCTCATACAGAGAAGTCAAAGCAGCACTTTGCCTGGACTCCAGAACGCCGGTCTCAGCAATTGCCTGCGCAGCCACAACGGCCTGCTGGAAGGTCTTGCTGACACTGGAGCTGGTGATTCTGGTGCCATCGGCAAACTCAATGTAAGCGTTAACCACAGTTGCCAGTTCTACAGCATTCTGCTGCCAGTTGTCAGCATTGTCGCCCAGAATATTGCCCACGCGAATACGACGGTGGTTCTGCTTCACAGAAGCATCACCCTCGGTGCTGTAAGCTACCAGAGGATTGTTCTTAACCTCTGCAACTGCAGTACCCACAACACTGTCGGTCTTCACATTCTTAACAGCAACATCAGCGCCGAAGCTACCGGCGTTGGCGTACTGCGCCAGGACCTCGTCCATCAGGTAGATGGTACGGTAGTCCACAGCTTCCTGATTAGGCATCAGAATGGAGTGGGAAACACCGATGTAAATACGGTGTGCGGAGTAACCGGTAAAGCCGCCGGCACCTTCCACCGCCTCGGTGTGTTGAATCGTCACATAGCGCAGGCTTCTGCCAAATATAGCAGGCGTAACAAAAGCACGCACAAGCTCGCCGCCATCTTCTACATCGATGTCGGTAATCTTGCCGTAGTCAGTCGCTACATAGTCACTAGTTGCGCTATCAAACAAATACAGCTTCACACCATTGGGAATTGTCACTTTGCCCTGAATATCAAATCCATTCAGGTTCAGGTACAGATCACCATTGGTAGGAAGGGTAAACCCTGCGGTTATATCCTCATCCAGCTGTACATACTTGTTGCCCTGTCCGGAGGCAGCAGCAAGCTGAGCGCTCAGATTGCTGTTTGTCGCCAGAAGAGCTGGTGTTGCATCATCTGCCATGGCGGGAACTGCCAAGAATACTGCCAGAACCACTACCAAAAGCAATGCAATCAATGTTTTCTTCACGGTCTTCATTCCTTCCATTATATAAATTTGTTATTTATAATGTATATTCGGCAGGCTCCCCTGCCGGGAACTATGAATTGGGTTTGCGAAGAGTTTTATTTCACCGCGCCGATCTCCAGCAGCGGTGCCAGAAATTTTTTTACATCATCGGCAGCCTGGTCTGCCGTGACTTCATAGCGCCGGGTTAGCGCTTCCGCCAGGGATTGCTCCGTTTGCGGCTGCTCCAGCAGCTCCCACAGATACCGACCGCTTTCATTCAATGTCAGCATCCCGGGGAAATCCACTGCCGCGGCTCCCACCGGAACTACCACCCAGCTGTCTGCCATGTTGCGAAGGAGAAAAGATTCATTTCTTGTCAACGCTTCCCCTCCCTCTTTCATCTACGCCGTGCCGGTAAGATTGATATCCGTAGATTTTGCTCTTGTAGTATTTATATCGCTTGTACTTCCTGTTATTCTTCACATCTGCGCCGTTAAACACGAAGCCAAGGATCTTAACACCGGCCATATTCAGCTGAGCCACACCGTGCTTGACGGATTCTCTGTCCGTCTGGTTCTGCCGAACCACAAACAGCACGCCGTCCATCAGCCTGCCCACCACACATGCATCCGTAACAATGTTAACGGGAGGTGTGTCGATGAAAATATAATCATACTTGCTTTCCAGCCGTTTCAGCATGTCCTCCATTGCAGGACTGCTCAGCAGCTCAGAAGGATTGGGGGGAATCTCACCGGAGAACATCACATCCAGATTGTTCATCTGCTCCTTACGAATGGCGGTTTCGTCATCGCACAGGCCAGCCAGCACATTGGAAAGGCCGGGTGCGCCGTTTTCGATGAGGAGTCTTGCCTGGGAGGGACGGCGCAGGTCTGCATCGATCAGCAGAACCTTCTGCCCTGCCTCTGCAAAGGAAATGGCAATGTTCAGCACCGTAATACTTTTACCCTCAGATGCCAGACCGCTGGTAACGCAGAATTTGTTACCGGAAGAGGAGAAGCGGATATTGGTACGCAGGGCCTTGTAGGCCTCCTGCACCTGAAAATTGCTTCCATTGCCAAGAATGTTCCGGCGCTGGTTCATGTAGCTGGCTTCTTTTATTTCTTTTTTGCTCTTAAAAAGATTTCCAAACATTCCCATCACCGCCTTCCTGTCTCAGCATCGTTCCTGCGGAAGGAGTAAGGCTCTGCCGCAGGAGCGGTAAAATCGGGAATGGATCCCAGAATCGCAACATCGGGAACACAGCTCAGGTCCTCTTCACACTTGATGCGCACATCCATAAGTGTCCTTATGATGATCACAGCCACAGCAAGCAGCAGTCCGACCAATGCACCAGCGGTGATATTGCGGGAAGTATTGGGTGTATAAGGCGCGCCGGGAATCTTTGCCCGGTCCAGCACGCTGGCCTTACTGCCCACCATGACCATCTCCAATTCCATGGGAGCATAATCCGCAATGGCATTGGCCCAATCGGCAGCCGTCTGGGCATCCGCATGGGTAACATAGACCTTAAACAGCTCTGTCTCGTCAATGGATGCCGCAGTCATACTGCTCCGCAGCTGGGGAACTGTAACATCCAGACCGCTTTTCATGACTACCTGATCCAAAACCGTTTCACTCTTGATGATGTTCACATAGGTCAAAACCAGGCGCTGAGAGGTTGCCAGGTCAGAAGAGGAAATGCTGTGGTTGGGACCCGAATCGGAGGAGGAGTTATTCACATAAAAGCTGACCTCCGCCCGGTACATTGGGGTGACGAAATTATCGGTATACAAGAATGCTGCGAATGCGCCAACAACCGCACAAAGCACGATCAGCCAGGCTCTGTACACGCAAGCCATCAGCAATTCCCGAATATCAAGCTCTTTCATTTGGTTCATTTTGCCATTCATTCCTCCTTACGCACTGCCAAAAACTGAAAATTTTGCTCATTTTTGGCACATTTTTGCAATTTCATACAATAAGGCATAATAATACATAAGTATTAAAATAATATCATGAGTCAATCCGTTTTTAGCCTTTTTCTTAATGCTTTATCTGCAAAATAGTCATTTTAAAGATGTTGTTCTTGCATTTTTAATACATTTAGGAAATTTTATTTTTGTTTAGTGACAATCATTCACTTTTGCTTGTGGAAGAGACTGCCCTCTTCTTCCCTGTCAAAAAAATTCAGGGCGTGACACAAATCGCGGCACGCCCTGTTTGCACGGGGAATTATTTGTCTTTCATGCTATCCAGCATTCGCAGGTAATACTCTACCATCAGCTCGCCGGTTCCCACATCAAAGGGAGATTCACACCTTCATATCTTTTGATGATCCGATCTGCATGGTAGGAGCTGTAGATCTTATAGGTATCCTTATAGCTTTGGGGGATGCCCGGGCCAATAATGCCGGTAGCTATAACATTCTTGGCCTGCAGATACCGCTGGTAAGCCGTGTAGCCGTTGGCATCAAACTCCGCCATACATGTTAAAGCTAGCCTCTGGAATGGCTGCTGTCACTGACAAATTCCACAGGGAAACCCTGCTTTTCATCCCGAATATACTGCGCAGCGGCTGTCAAACATAAATCACCTTGTCACAGCCCTGACTGTGGGTAACAGAATCCGTCTGCTGGGCAGAGGTTGCCGCGCCGCAAACACACTTAACAGGGAAGCTTCCCTCACTGCTGCCGGCATTCCATGTTTCAAACAATTCCTGATGCTTGAGATACATATTGGTCAACAGCGTATTCTGTTTCTCAGAAAGCTGACCTGTAGCCGCCTGCGCCTGCGCTGCCTGAGCAGCCTGCTGGAAGGTCTTGCTGACCTGAGAACTGTGCACCTCTGTGCCGTCCGCCAGCTGAATATACGCGCAACAGGTAGATGCCAGCTGAGTGGCATTGTATTCGGGGTTGTCACCCAGAATATTTCTCACCTGAATCCGCCGCCAATTCTGGCGAACAGACTCCTCATTGCTGCTGCTATAAGCAGCAATTTTAGAAGAAACCGGCAAATAATGCTCATTGCCCACCCGGGTATTGCTGTCCACCTGATTAACGGTGACAATACCGCCGTAAGCAACCACATACTTCTGCAGCACCTCATCCATCAGGTAAATGGTGCGGTAATCCACCGCCTCAATGGCGGGAATCAGAATGGAATGGGAAACACCGATATAAATACGGTGAGCGGAGTAACCGGTAAAACCGCCTGCGCCCTCCACCATCTCATTGTGACGGATGGTCACATAGCGAAGCTGCCGGACGCCCAAGGCCTGCGGTGTAACAAAGGAACGCACCAACTCGCCGCCATTTTCACGAATATCTGTAACCTTGCCATAAGTAGCAGCGCTATAACCACCGGTGGCGCTGTCAAACAGATACAGCTCACCCCCGGTAATGGTTACGATACCGTTAATATCATTGCCGTTCAAATCCAGATAGAGATTGCCCGCAATGGTAACATCGCCGGTAACCGTACCTGTCAGCTTGATATATTTTTGAGGATTGCCCACAGCGCCGTTGGGATCTGCAAGGGCAGTTGTCAGCGCACTATGGCTACTCACGGAAACCGCCGCATCTTCCTGCGCAGAAACAGGCATCACCAGCATTGCCATCAGCAGCGCTGTCAGTAACACACCAATCCATATTTTTTCATGGACACCATTCCTTCCGTTGGGTAGTCCACCGGCGAAATCTGCCGGAAATTCTCAATGAATATTGACCGGGGGCTTGGGCTGATTGGTCACACGGGCGCTGGTCTTGCCCTCCGGGCGAATCTCCCCTGCTCTGGTCAGCGACCACTTGGTCATTGCAGGACCCACCAGTTCATAAACCAGCACACTGAACAGCACCACATTGCGCACCAATGCGCCATCTGCCAGGGTTGCAGCCGTCAAAGCCATGCCCAGAGCCACACCGGCTTGGGGGAACAGGGTAATACCCAGGTACTTTGTAATGGCATCGGAACACTTTTGGCCTTTGCAGCAGCCGAAAGCGCCCAGATATTTACCTGCAGAACGGGCAGCGATATAAAGCGCGCCTACAAGCAGAGTAACCGGATTTACCAGCACATTTAAATCCAGTTCCGCGCCGGAGATCACAAAAAACAGAATGTTCAGGGGTACGGTCCAACCCTCCACACGGTTCATAAGCTCCTCGGAGGTGTCGCACACATTGCAGAACATGGTGCCGGTCATCATGCACACCAAAAGCAACGAGAAACCGCAATGTACGCCGGCAATCTCAAACTTCAGCATAGAAAGGCCGACGGTGAGTATAACACACGCCACGGAGATAGCCATACGCTTACTGCGAGAATGGAAGAAACGCTCCACCTGATCCAGCAAAATACCCATCACTACGCCCAGACCAAGGGACAGAACGATTTCCAGAATCGGCTCTATCACCACGCCAACCACGCTCATACTTCCCTTTTCCAGCGCCATGGCAACGCCGTAGGATGCAGAAAACAGCAGCAGGCCAACGGCATCATCAATGGCAACCACCAGCATCAGCAGCCGGGTCAAGGGGCCGTCAGCCTTATATTGCCGAACCACCATCAGGGTTGCTGCAGGGGCGGTGGCAGAAGCAATGGCGCCCAAGGTAATGGCCGCAGGCAGAGAAATCACCTGGGGGAAAGCAAAATGCAGCAGAATTAAAACAACATCCACCAACAAAGTAGTCGCAACCGCTTGAACCACGCCAATCACAATTGCCTTCTTACCCATATGCTTCAGCTGTCCCAGCCGGAACTCATTGCCGATGGCAAAGGCGATAAAGCCCAAGGCAGTCTGGGTCACAAGGCTCATGCCCTCCACTTGCTCCAGGGAGTTAAAGCCCAAACCCGGCACACCCAATGCACCCAGGCAGAATGGACCCATAGCAAGTCCTGCCACCAAATATGCTGTCACTGCAGGCAGCTTCAAAAGTTTCGTAAGTCTGGACATCAGCAGTCCGCCAATCATAGCAACCGCCAGCAGTATCAAATACAATTCCACGAGAAAGACCTTCTTTTTTAATCAAAATCCGGAAATGGGTACACTCGCACCATACTACCCTATATCTTACCACAAAACGACATCTCCTGCAATAGGTAATTCTGCCAATTTAACCCTGCTTCCCTTGGTAATTTTACTCCCCACCCCGGCAAAGGGAATATCCTTATTTAATGGGTGCAGTCACTCTGACCGGATTCAATGCGCGTGTGTATTGCCAGGGATCTCCAAAACCAAAAAGCTCTCCCACGGGCTTAAAATTGCTCGCCAGCTCTCAATTTTTGCGCCAGTCTGCGGACTGGCGCCGCCCTTTCGAGTCCCACCCTGCACGAAGTGCAAAATAAATAAGGGGACACCCGAATGGGTATCCCCTTATTTATTTGGGAAAGGGCGCACTCATTGATACAAATGAACCCCCTTAAATGGGTTTGAACACCCCATTTTCACGTTTTGAACACCCCTAGAGGCCCCAAAATGAACACCCCTTAGCATGATTATAAAATATCCCCTCCTATGAGTGTTGTCAGCATCAGCCTGCCAGCCAGCCGGAATGCATA
>JAZRBJ010000051.1:0-22694 GCA_045635065.1 Faecousia sp.
CTCACGGCCCAGTTCCTGCACCAGCTTCCGGTTACAACGGGTGGCCTTATTGATAACTTCTACCATATGCACCGGCACCCGGATGGTACGGGCCTGATCAGCAATAGCTCTGGTAATAGCCTGCCGAATCCACCAAGTCGCATATGTAGAGAATTTATTTCCCTTTGTCCAGTCAAACTTATCCACGGCGCGGATCAGGCCGGTGTTGCCCTCCTGGATCAAATCCAGAATATGCAGACCACGGCCGGAATACTTCTTGGCAATAGAGACCACCAAGCGAAGGTTTGCCTCGGTAAGCTTATTCTTCGCATATTGATCACCCTCGGAAACCCGTTTTGCAAGCTCCACTTCTTCTTCTGCAGAAAGCAGCTTGATTTGACCGATTTCCTTCAGATACATCCGAACGGGATCGTCCAGATTGTATTCCGCTGCCAGATCCACAGGATCTACCAGCTCTTCCTCCTCCATACCGGAGAGATCCACATCGTCATCCAGATCTGCATCCATTACCACATCGGTGTCATCATCCAGGTCCAGATCCAGGTCAGCGCTGATCAGCTGGATATTCATGTCATCAAAGCGGTCATAGATCTCCTCGATCTTTTCGGGCGTCAGATCCATTTTCTCCAGGACGCTGTTCAGCTCACTGGTGCGGAGCATGCCCTCCTTGCGGCCCTGGGCGATCAGGTTCTGCAGCGCAGCCTGCATATCTTCCTTAGGCTTCTTCTGTATGCTCATAGAAAAATCCCCTTTTCTTTTTCTCGTTCCATAGGACTATATATTGATTTTCTCCCTTTGACAAGGGGTTGCGACGAAAAATTTTTATTTCTTTGCGCCTTTCGGCGTTTTTTGTCGCCCTACCAGCCATTATTCCCCCAAAATTGCGAAAACATACAGTTTACTTTTAGGGAAAAATTCGTTATACTGTATTTTGAATTAGAGTGTCAATTAATTAACTTGCAATTTTACTGAGGTGCATCCTATGACAGACCTTTCCAAGATTCGCAATTTTTCTATCATTGCCCATATTGACCACGGCAAGTCCACTCTGGCAGACCGGCTGCTGGAGGAATGCAACGCTGTGGACAACCGGGACCAGGAAACCCAAATTCTGGACTCCATGGACCTGGAAAAAGAACGGGGCATTACCATTAAAGCCACCGCCGTACAGCTGAAATATCAGGCTGACGACGGGGAAGTATACGACCTGAACCTCATTGACACCCCGGGTCATGTGGACTTTAACTATGAAGTTTCCCGCAGCCTTGCCGCCTGTGAAGGCGCTATTCTGGTGGTGGATGCGTCTCAGGGCGTGGAAGCCCAAACCCTGGCCAACACCTTCCTTGCCACCGATGCCGGCTTGGAAGTGCTGCCCGTAATCAACAAAATCGACCTGCCTGCTGCCCGCCCGGCAGAGGTCAAGGCCGAAATTGAAGATATTATCTGTATTCCCGCAGAGGACGCTCCGGAGATTTCTGCCAAAAACGGCATTAATATCCCCGCCGTCTTGGAAATGATCGTTAAAAATGTCCCCGCTCCCACCGGTGACCGCAACGCCCCCCTGCAAGCGCTGATTTTCGACAGCCAGTACGATTCCTACCGGGGTGTTATTGTATACACCCGAATCAAGGAGGGTACGGTTCGTCCCGGTATGGACATTAAAATGATGGCCACCGGCGCGGTATATAAAGTAGTGGAAGTAGGCTCCATGAGCCCCCGGGGTCTGAATCCCAAGGACTGTCTGGGCGCCGGCGAGGTTGGTTACATCACCGCCTCCATTAAGACGGTTTCCGACACCCAGGTAGGCGACACCATTACCGATGTAAGCAATCCTGCCTCTCAGCCCTTGCCCGGCTACCGTCCGGTGCAACCCATGGTATTCTCCGGTGTCTATCCTGCCGACGGCGCGAAATATCAGGATTTGCGGGACGCCTTGGAAAAGCTGAAGCTCAACGACGCTTCCATGACCTACGAGCCGGAAAGCTCCATCGCTCTGGGCTTTGGCTTCCGCTGCGGCTTCCTGGGTCTGCTGCACATGGAAATTATCCAGGAACGGCTGGAACGGGAATACAATCTGGATCTCATTACCACCGCTCCCAACGTTGTTTACCGGGTGACCAAGCTTACCGGCGAAACCGTTATGGTGGACAACCCCCTGGATTATCCCGATCCCATGGAAATCCAGCTGGCAGAAGAGCCCTTTGTGAAAGTCAATCTCATGGCGCCCCAGGAATATGTGGGCAATATCATGGATTTGGCAACCTCCCGCCGGGGCGAGTTTAAGGACATGGTGTATCTGGATGCCAACCGGGTGGAGCTGCACTACGATATGCCCCTGAACGAGATTATTTACGACTTCTTCGATGCCCTGAAATCCCGCACCCGCGGCTACGGCAGCCTGGACTATGAGCTCATCGGCTACCGGCCCAGCAAGCTGGTAAAACTGGACATTCTGCTCAACGGCGACATTGTAGACGCCTTGAGCTTCATCCTCTTTGCAGATAACGCCTATCCCCGGGCAAGAAAGATCTGCGAAAAGCTGAAAGAAAACATTCCCCGCGCCCAGTTTGAAATTCCGGTGCAGGCTGCCATCGGCGGCAAAATCATTGCCCGGGAGACCATTAAGGCCGTGCGTAAGGATGTGCTTGCCAAGTGCTACGGCGGTGATATTACCCGTAAGAAAAAGCTGCTGGAAAAGCAGAAAGAGGGCAAAAAGCGCATGCGCACCTTCGGTACGGTTTCCGTGCCCTCCGAGGCCTTTATGGCTGTGCTCAAATTGGACGAAGATTAAAGGAGAAACTCCATGGCCCTATTTAGACGCAAGAACAAGATTCCTCTGGGTATCTATGTTCATGTTCCCTTTTGCCGCAGCAAATGCCAATACTGCGACTTTTATTCCTTGACTACCAAGGATGACAAGCTGCTGGACAGCTATATCCAGGCCATGTGTCTGCACATCAAGGAAGCCGGCCAGCTGGCTCCCGATTATAAGGTAGACACCATCTATTTCGGCGGCGGCACCCCCACCTTTTTCGGTGCAGAGGGCTTAGCCACTCTGCTTACCGCCATTCGCCGCAGCTTTGATGTGACCCCCGATGCCGAAATCACCTTTGAAGCCAATCCGGACTCCGTATCCGACCGTTTGCTGAAACGCCTGCGGGCAGAGGGCTTCAACCGGGTCAGCCTGGGCATTCAAACCGATGATGACGCCCTGTTGCAAAAACTGGGCAGACCCCACAACTACGCCCAAGCCGTATCCGCCGTTCAGCGCATCCGCCGGGCAGGTTTCCGCAACCTTTCCGTAGATTTGATGTACGGCCTGCCGGGGCAGTCCCTTTCCGCCTGGGAAAAGACCCTGAAAAAGGTTCTTTCCCTGAACCCGGAGCATATCAGCTGCTATGGCTTGACAGTGGAAGAGCGCACCCCTTTGTATCAGTATAAGGATGTATGCAATCTCCCCGGCGATGATGCACAGGCAGATATGTACCTTTCTGCGGTGGAAATCCTCCGCACCAAGGGCTACCGCCAGTACGAAATCTCCAATTTTGCCAAAAAGGGTCTGGTATCCAAGCACAATATGAAGTACTGGACCGGCGGCGAATATCTGGGCTTTGGCCCCAATGCCAGCTCCGACTTCGGGGGCAAGCGCTTCACCATGGTTCGGGATTTAATGGCCTACATTGACGGCGTTAAGCATGGCGGTCAGGTGCTTTCTGAAATCCACGAGATTCCCCACCGGGAACGGGCGGGTGAATATCTCATGACCCGGCTGCGGACCGTTAACGGAATCAACGCTGAGGAATACGAAAAGCGCTACCTGCTACCTTTTTCTCCTTTGGAAACCATTATGGAGAATTATGCCAAGCGGGGTTACGCCTCCAAAGCCATCGACGGCCGGTGGTATTTGACCCCCCAGGGCTTCCTCATTTCCAACACCATCATTACCGATCTTTTGCTGGCACAGGAAAAAACCGCAACCAAATCCCGAAACTAAGAACAAGGGCGTACCGCAAACGCGGTACGCCCTGTGTTTTTTATAACCAATAGCCTTCTATCATTTCACCGGTTTCCAGATTCAAAAAGAACTCCCGGCAATACATGCCGTTTCTCACAGTGAAAAACACCGCAGAGGAATTCTGTTCATCCTTAAAGGGTTTTAAGGCAGCATAAACAATATAATCGTGAGTCACAAGCTTTCTGTATCGGACCTTTTTCAAGTCGTACTGCACAACTGTCTTACCATCTATGAAACACAGGCCCGCACCATCTTCTCCGCCCAAGGACAGCCATTGAATTTCGCCATAGGTTGCTTCATAAAGCTGAGCTGTCTGCATACCATCATAGCTGACTGCAAGAATTTTGTCATCATAGGTCTGGCAGATAAAGCAGCTGCCTGTATTTATCATATCCACAACCGGTTGCTCCAGCAGCTTAGTGTAGATGCCGTTTTTTACTGCATACAAATACTGACTTCCTGTATCGTCCCCATAGAAACAGGTTCGTGCCGTTTCATAGGCTTCTTTACCCTCCGGCACAAGATCGATGTCAGAAGACCCTTTTTTCCAGCTGCCAATGCTGGCTTTTACCTTCGGTACAGTGTTTTCATCCGGGGCGTAATGATCATGCCCCATACCGCTACCAAAATAGCAGGTACACATTTCTCCAACACGGGTGGTCACCGTATTATCCATGCCGTGATAAGTATATTCAATCAGCGCACGCTCTCCCAGGGCGTTTTGCAGGTCATAAACATGTGCATAGGTCTCAAAAAGAATTCTCAGTTCTTCATCCTTTCCCCATTGCTTAGTGAGATCATACGCCCCTTCCTTTGCCTTATAGGGGCTGTCGGGATTTGCCCATTCCTTTTTTACCGCCGCCACAAATTCCGGACGAAGCATTCGTATGATCACATCGCAGGAAGCGGTTTTATCAAATTGCATATAGAAGTCATATACCGGGGTCTCCTGCTGGAAAACCACCGTATTCGTGCCATCCGGAAGATACAGTCTGCCAACGGTAAGCACACCGCCGTCATAGGTAGCATAATACAGCACCAGATCTCCCAGTAAATGAAGCATCCTTTTCTCTTGATTGAAGGATACACTGTTCAAAATCTTGCCGGTGAAGAGAATTTCCGCCAGTCCGGTGGTCATATCTACCCGAAGCACCTGATTGTCCAGAAAAACATACAGGGATTCTCCGTCGGCGCACAGGAGCTCCGCTTCCGTAAGCTTAGCAGACTCGGGGATCAGATACTTTTCCTCGCTGATCTCCTCCACCACAGCCAAGCCGTCCTCGGTGGTCTCAACATAATATCTGCGGCCCGCTTCGTCATCAAATTTCAGCCACTCTGTGCCGTTGCCAAAATATCTGCGTTCTGCGGAAAAATATTCTTCCGCAGAGAGGTACGACGGCTCTGTATACCAGGCATCCGCAGCCAAGGTGTACTTGCCCAGCACCGGCCCCTCAGTGGGTGCCGTCACGGTTTCCGTAGGCGCTGCCGTGGTTTCCGTAGTGCTTGGTTCGGTGGTCGCCCCATCCGGGGCACTACACCCCGCCAGCAGAAAAGCCACAGCCAGTAAACAAATCAGCTTTTTCATGTCAGATACCTCCTTGATATAAAATTAAACCTGGGTTTTCCCATATTTTTACATATCTATTTTCTCATGCGAATGTTGCATTTTCAATTGTCGCATTTGCCAAGATGTATTGCACCATTTTGTTTGTTTTAAATAGGGTGCCTTTCTCCTATGCTGTTACCCCTACAGGAATCCGGCTTGCAAGGCGGCAGTACCGCCTCGCAAGCATACCGTGAAAACCCGCGCCTTCACGGAGCATTGTGATTTTCTGTAAGGCTAATTATGACACAATCTTTCCGTCAGTCATTATGATTTTTTTGGATGCGCAAGCTGCTACCTTTTCATCATGGGTAACAACCACCACCGTAACGCCCTGCTCGTTTAAGTCTTTCAGTATCTGCATAATCTGCATGCCTGTCTTGGAGTCCAGCTGGCCGGTGGGTTCATCTGCCAGTATGATAGCGGGCTTATTGACCATCGCTCTGGCAATGGCAACTCTCTGCCGCTGACCGCCGGAAAGCTGATTTACTTTCTTTCTAGCCTGGTCCGCCACACCTAACAGCTGCAGCGCCTCCTTTGCCCTTTTTCGGATAGATGAATAGGGCGCTTTACTCAACAGTAGTGGCAGCATGACATTATATAGTACGCTTTGTGTATTAAGTAAGGCAAAATCCTGCAAAACGAAGCCCACTTTTTCATTTCGAATCTGGGAAAGCTTTTCATCTTTAAGTTTTTCCACGGAAACGCCCTCAAGCGTATAATCTCCCCGGCTAGGCGTGTCCAGGCAGCCAATGATATTAAGCAGCGTACTCTTGCCTGAACCAGAAGCGCCACAGATCGCTACAAATGCGCCCTTATCAATATGTAAGCTTACATCATTCAGCGCATAGAATGTCTCTTTTCCCACGGGGTACATTTTGCTGACGCATTGCAAATCAATCATCGGGATGCTCCTTTCAAATATGTTATAGGCGTATGTTTTTTCATGGTGCCAACGGTGACTGTCACAGATATCACCACGGTTATTAAATAGTAACCAAGGACAATCCAAAGACTGGATGCTCCAAGCCTGGTTTCCTCCAGGACTCGAAGCAGGAAACGAATATAATCTATCATGTGTACCCCAAAAGCAGAGCTTGTGTCTATGGGAATATAACTCGCTGAATTCCAGCTTAAGGTTGGCCAGAAATGTATTATCGCAATATTTACTGCCACAGGAAAGAGCGCAATTAGTTGAAACGCCGCAAACGACAGCGTTGCGCACCTACGTGGACTGGCGCCACACAGATAAAGAACAGCAATGTCCTTTTCCTTTTTCTTAATTGTCAAGATAACAATGCTGAGATACGCCACCAGGGATGCTCCCGCAAGAAACAGCGGCTGCGGTAATTCCTGTTTCAAAGTGTTTTTCATTATCTGTTTCGAAGTAGATAGTATCTGTTCCAAAGGAACAGCAAACCACGCAGGCGCAACTCTCTGAAGCAGCGCATCTTGTTCTTCCTGTGAAGTTCCCTTCCGGAACACCACCATAAGGTTTGTGTTGCAGTCAATTCTTCTGGCATAGGTATTGATTTGCTCCATCACTGTATCTGTAGCCTGCATAATTACCGCATCGCCTTCTTGGAAAAGATCCCCAGCATACGGCATGCTGGCAGAGGTAGCGAAACTCATCCGCCTATAGGGCGGTGTAATATGACCTGCGACCTGAAAGGATGCTTGTTTTAGGGTGTTAGCAGTTTTGGAAAAATTTAGTTCTATTGTATCTCCTGTATTCAACGCAGCAAATGTTTTGCTCCCCAGAATACAACCATCAGGGTTTTTAGAAAAATCAATGCCCATCCTCTTAAGCTCAGGAAAAAACGCAAGCATTTCCGGTTCATACAAGACAATGCTGATACTGTATCCGTTATATGCCACAGGATTGGCAACCCGAATACTGAAAACCTGCTCTATAAGAGCCTCCGATTCCAAAACCTTTTCCATTTCCTCTGCCTTGTCCTGGTCTGAGCCTGACATAATATCCTCCCGGGAAGGAAACTGCATCAGCATATACGCATTTCCTGTTGCGGTGCTGTTAAGCACCCTTGTGTCTGACAGTACACTTTCTGCCCTGCCATAGGCAACAATACCCCCAAAAACAGCCCATGTCATCATCAGCGCCAGTACCAGTGCAGACAACCGAACATTCTTCATGTACTTATGAAGCAGGATAATAAACTTCATTCCCGTTGCCCCTTTCTATGCGTGTTCCCGCCTTGCGGATATGGGCGATAGCTTTAGATACTTCAACGCAAAAGGGATCGTTATGATCAGAGAAAATATCAGCATAACCAAACACAGAACAGCATAATCCGCCAGGCTGTAAGTCAGGGTGGCAGAAAGATTGATCTTTTCAAACAAAGGCTTGTACAGCAGCCAATGCAGCAGCAAGCCCGCGCCGTTTGCCCCAACAGACAACACCGTAGCCTCCCAAAATATTAATGTAATCATCTGCGCCCGCGAAGCTCCTACCACCAGACTGATGATGCTTTCATCCAACATGGAATCAACCAAATAACGCAACAGGAACGCATAGGCCAAAAAGGAAATAAACGCATTTATCACAATCCCGGGAAGCTTCAGCTCGGTAGCCGAAGCATCCACTAAATGATAGTCCGGCCCGCCCCTATAGGTGCAATACGGAAACGACTTCTCAATTAAGTCCATCACCGGATCCTTGTGCGGATTATGTCGCTGCACCGATACCGCGCTGACATTCATTATTCTCTCAGTCATTCCCAATTCCTGGAATGTATCATAGGGAATAAAGTACCTCAATCCATGTGCAGTCACAACACCAATCACTTCAAAGGAAATCCCGGCAATTGTTATCTTTGATCCCACCGTCAAATCGGTCGATTCAAAGGCTGCAGACCCCACAATCACTTGATGGGGCGCTGTAAATTCCGCGTTTCCGCTCAGAACAACAAAGGGTCGGTCCCCGATATAAGTGCACACCCGGTCGCTTGCCTGTATAGTGCAATAGTCAATTAGCGCATGACTGGAAAATGCCTCAACATCCTCCAGACGCGGAGGAGTAGACTCTGCACCGGTCCAGCCGTCAAGCTCATATCCCTGCAGGAGCTCCCCTTCCATTTTATCAAAGCGAACCAGATACTCTCTGTATATACTATCCTGAGAGTAGCGATTCGCAACGGCAGGCAGCAAATTCCCGTAGCAGTAAGCAGCAGCAACAGAATTCAGTATTCCGCCCACCACAAACAGTGAAAACAAAAGTCTGTTTCTCAAAAAATATTGCTTCAACCGGCAAGCAAACAGGTATATCATTTTCACGCCTATGCACCACCTTTTTTAATTGCGGCATATTCCGCCACGAGGGGGATATGCCGCTTTTTCCGTTTAAACCGCTTAAACCAAAGCGTTGTTGCTACGAATTATGATTGCTGGAAGTGAAATAATACTCCCAATTGCTGGGAGCTCCGTTAAAGTTTCTATATGCAAAATGATATGTCTGTGTTGCCTGAGTATAGTATCTTAAATTTGCAGAACAAGTAACAATATCATTAACTATGGTATTACTGTTGCTGTTTCTAACTTCCTCATTGTGGTAATAAATTGCCGCCATTACACGGCCTGTGCAGCCAGAAGGCATCATAATTTTTGTTGTGACCGTGGGATTATATACAGGAGAACAACTTACAGTTACAGGGCTGCTGTTGTTCGGAATCTTTCTGTTTACGTAGGCATTGGCAAAATCCCAAACATATGTACCGGAATACTCAGCCGCAAAAACCGGCAACGCAACAACAACCACCAGCAGCACTAAAATTAGCATAGAGCAAAAAAGTCGTTTCATATAGCACTTTCTCCTTTTTGTGATTTAGATTTAATGTTCATGTACGCAAAGCCTTGTCCTCAACCTGGACAGTGCTTGATTACATTACCTGCCCATTGGAATCGCCTCCTAAGATTTTCTAATTACAATATTACATAACTTCCAGCATTTGTCAATAAATACTTTTTTAATATAGGTGTTGAAACTCACAAATATTTTTGCTATAAAATATATACAGACTGGAGGTGTGTGCTCTGTGAATTCTTCCAACAGCCCCGCCAATTTTCAACGAGGCGTGGCATCAATAGTAATTTTGTCTTTGCTGAAACGAGAAGATATGTACGGCTATCAGCTGGTGCAGGAAACAGAGCGCAGCAGCAATAGCCTTATCATTACGCAGGAGGGGTCACTGTATCCTGTGCTGTATAAGCTTCTGGATCAGGGCTATATCTCGGATTACCGGGTCCAGGCGGGCAAACGCATGACTCGTATCTACTATCATCTGGAGCCTGCGGGAGAAGAATACCTACAGGCACTGATTATGGACTACGAAGCTGTTCACCAAGGCGTTATGCATATCATTCACGGAACAGGAGGCGATTCCCATGATTCGCAATAAGGCTATGAAGCAATATTGCCGACAGGTTGCCGGCTGGCTGCCCTGCTACGGGAAACAAAAGCAAGGGATCCTTAAGAACCTGGAGCATCGGGTGGCAGAATATTTGGCAGAAAATCCTGCTGCGGATATTGCCACCCTTGTCGGACATTTCGGCACACCCCAAACAGTGGCCGCTGCTTATGTAGACAGCGCAAGTACCCCGGAATTGCTTCGGGCATTGCATATTCGTAAGCGAATCATTATGACAGTTGCTGCCATTGTTACCGCCGCTGCGCTGATTTCTCTGAGTATGTGGGCAGGTGTACTTACTTGGGAAATTATCAAAGCAAATACGATTTTTAACGGATATCATGTCATAAATTGACCAAGTATTCACGGGAGGCTTGTATATGAAAAAACGCATTCTATGTATCGTCCTGGCTTGTATTCTTACAGCAACCTTTCTTCCTGCCTATGCCCTTGCAGCCAACACCACCACCGAAGAAACTGTTACCTACTATCAAGATGGCAGTTATCTGGTATCAGTGGTAGAAACCGTTCGGTCTCGTGCTTCCGGCACTGTGACACACACCAAGTCCGACACCTATTACAGTAGCGATAATGTCGCCCAGTGGTATATCCGGTTAATTGGCACATTTGATTATAACGGAGTGATTGCAACCTGCACCAATTCCACTTGCCAGGTTACCATTCACAACACCGAAAACTGGTGTTTGATCTCTAAAAATGCTACTAAAAGCAGGAATACCGCCAGCTGTGCAGTAACCTTTGGATATATGACCCATGGAATTATTGCATCCAGACCTACCTATGAGTTAAGTATTTCCTGCGATGTAAACGGTAACAAAAGCTAAATTCAATATTTATCAACCGCCGTCGCAGGGAAACCCCTGCGGCGGTCGTTCTTTTAGGTAGACGACCTTCACCAAAGCACGATCCCCAAATTTATGTTACTCCGGCCAATCCGTATATGCTGCTTTAACGCAATACCTATAAAAAATAGGTATTTCTTGACAATAGTTTATTTTTATGCAATACTATAATTGCAAACAATCAGGAGGTGGTTCCAATGGGCAAGTAAGTATATTTGCTTACAATTAAGCATCGCTCCAACCCACACTTTTAATTTTAACACATATAAAGTGATTGTGCATTTACCCCCCTCCCGCTATCGTCCAAACGAATGCTATAAACTACAGACTACACAGGAGGTCTATTGTGAGAAAACTTTGCAGCCTCACAACAGTCTTTTTAATTGCAGTACTTATTTTGACAACAAGTACTTTTGCTTTTGCACATGATAACACATATACAACCGGTGCTGAATTTAATAATCTCAGCGTTAGTGCTGCTATTGGAAGTTATTTTGAAGCTCGTTCCGAATATCTTCTAGGTGAATGCGATGTAATGGATTGGGCGGTTGTTGGTATTGTCAATGACGAAGCTATACATTTCTCTAAACATATCGCACATAACATCACTTTGTTAGAAAGCACCTACACGGTTCAGGACATTTCCTGTTATAATACCCATGCAGACGCCACCGTGGCAGAAACAATAACCTACACGCAAAACAACGCTACAGCAACAGAAACCATCATCCACTCTTTAACTTTGCTTTCGGCAGGTAACCATATTATTGTTGCCGCAGATGCCTACTCTGAAGTATGTTGTGACTTTACTTCCTGTTCTTACCTCCCCCCGGAAACCACAACATATGAGCCTGCTGTACTCGGCGGAAGCTCCCTATGTATTTTAACCGTAGCAAGGGGAGAGCTGGGAACCACACAAAATTCAAACGGATCCAGCAAATACGGAATTTGGTACGGTTGGCCTTATGCGGATTGGTGCGCTATCTTTGTTTCCTGGTGTGCTGAGCAAGCTGTAATCTCCACCTCTGTCATTAGTAAAGCCGCAGATTGCGATGTTATGAAAAATCAATTTATTAACCAAGCAAGACTTTCCTACAGTCCTGCGTTTGGGGGCAATTATACACCTCAAGCAGGAGATATTCTCTTCCAGGGAACCTCCGTCAGCGATGCTACACATGTTGGCATTGTAGACAAGGTTCAAAACGGTGCCGTCTGGGTATATGACGGAAATTGGAACGACAAAGTCAGCTACCATGCGTATTCTTTAACCGCCAGCAACGTCATCGGTTATGGCCGCCCAGCCTATGTAAACTCCGGCCACGATTTGATTATGATTTCCGTCGGGGAAGGCTATCAGTGCAGAAATTGCGGACACCGGGTTTACGGTACTGGCCTTTTGGCTGAGTAACTGCTGTTTTTATCATCCACTATTAAGGAGGAACTCCTATGAGAAAATATATCCTTCTCCTCTGCATGCTTCTCATTCTTCTTTATGGTTGCCAATCTACACAAGGCAACACCTTGCCAACAAAAGGCACAGCAGAAAGTTCTGCCGTAGAGACTACGCAGCCAGCGGAGATTAACTACCATGCATTGTTTTCTGAACTGGGCAGCTGGTACAACATGGCGCTCGTTACAGAGTACAGCAAGCCTCAGGAGCTTCGTCTGTGTGATTTCTTCTACAACGGTTTCCACGACGAGGAGGACACGGCAACTGATGAAGAATGGACGCAGCTAAAGGATATACCCGGCTTCCAGGAGGAATTTGATCTGATTCGTCTTCCTGCTGCAAAAATGGATGCCGTATTACAGAAACACTTCGGCATTTCTCTTACGCAAATGGAGAAGTCCTGTTTTGAGGGCTTGGTGTATCTGGAAAGCATCGATTGCTATTATATGATGCATTCCGATGCAAAAGCTGCAGAGAAAGTCCGTATAAAAGATACGGTAACAGGTACGGATGGAAGTATTTGTGTGATTTATACTGCCGCCTGCTATGAAGAGGAATATATCGTAACATTGATTCCCACGGACAATGATTTTCAGATTTGGTCTAATAGGCCATGGTCACAGGCAGTGGATTATTACACCCCGCCTAAAAACCTGTTGGTAGAAATCTATAAGCCCTATGAGCAATATCGCTATTACAATCGGTATGGTGTTGATACGACACAATGTAAAGAACGGTGGCTCTATGTTTTTAATTATGAAACAAAGGAGATCATTACTATTTGTAATGAGCCGGTTGCGATGGCAAGCGCAAACTACTTTGGCGTTTTCTATGTAACCCAGGCGGATCCCAGGACGGTCATATATGCCACACTGGATGGACAGAAAAAAACTGCTGTATATAAAGGCAACAACATCACCCATATTGACGCCTTTGGCAACAAAGAAGAAAAGCTGGGCGTGATAGAAAACGAAACAGAGGTATATATCTATGACTTTGTGCAAGGCACCAAAACCATGGTATATTCCCAGCCCGGAATAGAACGCGTACGTTTCTTTAGCGGAGAAAATGATATCTGGATCGAATTCTATATTTCCGATTCCGGACGATACTATAACATCACCACAAAGGAATCCGGTTTGTTGCCTGAATGTTCTTAAACTTCAAAAGCAAAGGAGGAAACCAAGCAAGAGAAAATTAAGCATACTTCTAGCGCTTTCAGTAATTTTTAATAGCATAATCATTGCCGCATCGGGTACTGCTTTGTTTTCTGAAACAGAAATTATCCCCACCCAAAACGAAAGCTCCGTTGCGATACTGGATTACAGCTCTACACCCAGTCATCTAAGGCCCTTTATATACCAAGACACGAAGCCCTTTGCCTTTACAGATGTCGATGTCTCGGCTTGTACACTTGGGGCACTATATGTATACAACAAGAACACCTCCGAATTAAAAGAGATAAGCAATACTACAACCACAGCTTATACTACGACCCAAGACGGAAATATTTTATGTTACCTCTAATAATAAGATACTATACGAAGAATACGATAGTACCGGATGCACAGAGGTTGGATCCGTAAAAGGAGCCGTCAGTTCGTTGGACTATTTTGATGGGATACTGTTATATGTAGAAGACAGTACCAAGATTGTGTTTATCGATACGGCATCCGGCTTCTACGAGATTAAGCACACTGCCGAAAGCATCAAATCTGTTTATCAATTCGACCACGACAAAATGATCTGGCGAGACGAAAATAGCAGTCCCTATTATCTTAATATTTCAACAAGGGAAAACATTGCCCTAAACACTGAGCATGAAGTGAACTGCCTTCTCGCCCCATATATTACTCCCCCTCAAGCCGAAACAACTACACGCGCTATTTCTTTTGCAAACACAGACTATTCTAATGATGTGACCTTCCCATTGTCCGAGTATCCTGCAAATCCAATAAACTATTCTAATCCGTTTCCCACTGCTTCTCGCTACTTCAACAATTCAAATAACTATGCCGCAACTTGTGATCATAAGAACGGAATTAGAGACTGCAAAAATTATGGGGGCCACAATCAATGCTTTGGTTTTGCAATTTATGCTCACGATAAATATATACATCTATATTCAGCAGGCAAAAATACGGAAGGATGGGCAACGGGAGATTTCGTTGCTTGCGCAAATGTTTACGAATACAACGGCCAAATTCACGTATTGGTCCCCACTGCATACATATTAGAGAATCATTGTGACGTTGCATCTGACTTTTTTCTCGGCCTGCATCCCGGGGCATATATTCGATATGGAAAATATGAGGATGTTTCCCCTGAAAATGGTGCGCATTCTATTGTCCTCGTAAGTGCTAACGAAAGCGGTATTTGGGTTTATGAATGCAACATGGACGATAAGTGCGGAGTATACTACACATATTATCGGTATGATCAAATATGTGACGACAAATACGACTATATCCACAATTATGTCAACCACAACTTTTCCGGATATACATACGAAAACACCAATTATCATACTTTTAATTGTTCCAACTGTGATGGCTATTTGCGGCAAGCACATACTTCTGAAACAAAAAGCTATGTGAGCTTGTTACAACACAAAGTAAGTTACAACTGTTGTGGCGGGTCTGTCAACAAAAGTCATACCCAACGCACATATCGTACATATTCTGCACTGCAGCATCGGGTCAGTTTTTCTTGTTGTGGCGGTACTGGGTACGAAGCACACACACTAAACAGTTTTGGAGAATGTACTCGTTGTGGATACAACGATGATTCATCAATAGTTGCGTCCAAAGGCACCGACAAAGGACTCTCTACCCATGAATAACTTTCTACTTTCTTATATTCTTGTTCTCTAAAATGCCGCTCCAGCCGCAGAAAACCTTCAATCAACAGAACCATCGCCGCAGGGGTTTCCCTGCGGCGATGGTCCTTTTGGGGAACGGATTGCCACGGCGGCGTTGCCGCCTCGCAATGACAGAGGGTATCGGCAGCCGCTGCGGCTATCGTTATCAACTGTCGTTCCGAGGCTCGCTTGCGAGCCGTGGGAATCCGCTCCTTTTCGGCGGTGACCGAAAGGACGGGCTTCTCCGGCGGCACATTTTATTTATTCACAAATTCTTCTATTATTTTCCCGGAGGGTGTGCTATAATGAGTAAAATTGGTTTGGTATTGCCATTTTCAAAGGAGTACAACATGGGACTGATTACAAAAATTTTCGGTACGCGCTCCCAGCGGGAGCTGAAGCAAATCCAGCCGCTGGTGGACAAGATCCTGGCGCTGGAAGCAGAATATAAGGCCCTCTCAGAAGAGGAGCTAAAGGAAAAGACCGCCGAATTCAAAGCCCGACTTGCCCAAGGGGAAACCCTGGACGACCTGCTGGTGGAGGCTTTTGCCGCCATTCGGGAGGCTGCCGACCGGGTGTTAGGCATGCGCCCCTATCCCGTACAGCTCATGGGCGGCATTATTCTGCACCAGGGCCGTATTGCGGAAATGAAAACCGGCGAAGGTAAGACCCTGGTTGCCATTGCCCCCTGTTACCTGAACGCTTTGACCGGCAACGGCGTGCATGTGGTCACCGTCAACGACTACCTTGCCAAGCGCGACTCGGAATGGATGGGCAAGGTCTACCGCTACATGGGGCTGACCGTTGGTCTGATCATTCCCGGTATGAGCAGCGCCCAGCGCAAGGACTCCTACGCCGCGGATATTACCTACTGCACCAACAACGAATTGGGCTCTGACTATCTCCGGGACAACATGGCCATTTATCAAAACGAGCTGGTGCAGCGGGGACATGCCTTTGCCATTGTGGACGAGGTGGACTCCATTCTCATTGACGAAGCCCGTACCCCTCTCATTATTTCCGGCAAGGGGGAGGATTCCTCCAAGCTGTATGAAATGGCGGATTACTTTGTTTCCACTCTGCGTAAGCAGGTTTTTGCCAAGACCGACGAGAAGGAAGTCCACGACGATTTCGACTGCGATTACTTTGTGGACGAAAAATCCCGCACCGTTTCCCTCACCGCCAGCGGCATTGCCAAGGCAGAAAAGTATTTCGGTGTGGAAAATCTGGCTGACCCGGAAAACGCCACCCTTTCCCACCATCTGAACCAGGCCATGAAAGCCCGTGGTTTGATGAAGAAAGATATTGATTATGTGGTCAAAGACGGCCAGATCATTATTGTTGACGAGTTCACCGGACGACTGATGTACGGCCGCCGCTACAACGAGGGTCTGCACCAGGCCATTGAAGCCAAGGAAAATGTGACCGTAGCAGGGGAGAGCAAAACCCTGGCCACCATTACATTCCAGAATTTCTTCCGTCTGTACGGCAAGCTTTCCGGCATGACCGGTACCGCCTTGACAGAAGAAGAGGAATTTGCCGCCATTTATCGGCTGGATGTGGTAGAAATCCCCACCAATCGCCCCGTTGCCCGATTGGATCACACCGATGTGGTGTACAAAACCGTAGCCGGCAAGTTCCGTGCCATTGTCAAGCAGGTTGCCGCCTGCCACGCCAAGGGTCAGCCCGTTCTGGTGGGTACGGTGTCCATTGAAAAGAGTGAGGTGCTGAGCAAACTTTTGAAGCAGGCAGGCATCCCCCACAATGTTTTGAACGCCAAATATCACGAGCAGGAAGCGCAGATCGTTGCCCAGGCAGGCAAATTCGGCGCTGTAACCATTGCCACCAACATGGCAGGCCGTGGTACGGATATTGTGCTGGGCGGTAACGCCGAATACATGGCCATGAGCCAGCTGCGAAAGCAGGACATTCCCGAGGAGCTGCTGCAGGAGGCTAACGCCTACTCCGAAACCACCGACCCCGAAATTCTTTCCGTTCGCAGTCAGTATGAAGCGCTGCTTAAGAAATTTAAGGAAGAAAACGCCCGGGAAGCCCAGCAGGTACGGGACGCCGGCGGTCTGTTCATCATCGGTACAGAACGCCACGAATCCCGGCGTATTGACAATCAGCTCCGTGGTCGAAGCGGCCGTCAAGGCGACCCCGGTGAAAGCCGTTTTTATCTCAGCCTGGAGGACGACCTTATGCGTCTGTTCTCCTCTGACCGGATCATGGTGCTTATGGATCGTCTGGGTCTGGATGAAGATACCCCCATCGACCAGAAAATACTCAGCAACGGCGTAGAAAACGCTCAGAGAAGTGTAGAAAGCCGCAACTTCCGTATGCGTAAAAATGTTCTGGAATACGACGATGTAATGAACACCCAACGTGAAGTGATTTATGCCCAGCGCAAAAAAGTGCTGGACGGCGAGGATCTTCGTCAGAACATGCTGAGTATGCTCCGGGGTGTAGTAGAAGGCAATGTGACCACCGCATTGAGCAATCATGGCGGTATTGCCGATAGTGAATCCATTCCCGAAGTCCTTTCCCTGTTTGAGGGCGTATATTTCCCCAAGGGAGCATACACCCGTAAGGACGAAATTCCTGCAGAGGATTTGATTGAAGAGCTGTATGCTTTGGCGCTGAAAACCTACGAAGCTAAGGAAGCCGCCTACACACCCAATCTCATACGTGAGCTGGAACGGGTGGTCATGCTGCGGGTGGTAGATGAATACTGGATGGACAATATTGATGCCATGGACGATCTGCGTCAAGGTATCGGTCTGCGTGCCTATGGCCAGCACGACCCGGTCATTGCCTACAAAGAAGAGGGCTATGAAATGTTCCAGGCCATGATTACCGCCATTCGGGAAGAAACTATCCGTCGGCTGTTCCTGGTACAGCTGAAGCCTACCCAGGAGGTTAAACGGCAGAAGGTAGCAAAGGAAGTATCCGCCACCGGCACCCCCGACGGCACTGTAAAAGCACAACCTGTACGCAAGGAAAAAAAGGCCGGTCCTAACGACCCTTGTCCTTGCGGCAGCGGTAAGAAATATAAAAAGTGCTGCATGCAAAAGGACAAAGCAGCCAACTGACAGGGAGAAAAACATGTCTTTTGTTCCCGTTAAACAAGGCAATCTGACCTATCTCATAACCCAAAACATTGCCACACCCCATTGCTTCACCACCCGTCTGGGTGGCGTCAGCCAAGGGCATCTGGCATCTATGAACATCGGCGCTCACAGAGGAGATGACCCCGCCCATGTAACGGAAAACTTCCGTATTCTGGGTGACGCCCTGGGCTTTGCGCCTGAGCAACTGGTGCTCACCCGGCAAACCCATTCCGATATTGTTCGTTCCGTTACCGGAGAAGATGCCGGAAAAGGACTGGATCACGATGCTTATCCAGAATGTGACGGGGTAATTACCAACACCCCCGGGGTCGTTTTGGGTGTATTTACTGCTGATTGCACCCCGATTTTGCTTCACGATCCGGTTACCGGTGCCGTCGGCGCCGTTCACGCAGGCTGGCGGGGAACCGCCGCCGGCATCGTCGCAAAAACCGTTGCCGCCATGGTTTCCCACTACGGCTGCAACCCCGAAAATATTTGCGCCGCCATTGGCCCCAACATCGGCCCATGCTGCTTTGAAACTGACGCCGATGTGCCGGATGCCATGGTTTCTGCCCTGGGTGATAGGGCTTTGCCGCATATTCGGCAAGTCGGTAGCAAATATTATGTAAACCTAAAAGAAATGAACAAGCTCTGGCTTTCCCAAGCCGGAGTGGTCAACATTTCCGTTAGCTCCCTCTGCACCTCCTGCCGGCAAGACCTCTTCTGGTCCCACCGGCAAACCGGAAACCTGCGAGGTTCTCAGGGCGCTGTTATCCTATGTAAGGAGAAAATCCTATGAAGAAGGCAATTCTTTTTCTTTTATGCTTTTGCCTTTTGGGCGGCTGTCTGGCTGGCTGCAATAATGACGACGCCTATGTACCCACAGGCGATGCGTTGGCAGGGGAGAATGATCCCGTAACTCCCAATGCCACCGTTGCTACTGTGGCGCAGGATCTGGTTCTGGTATATTATCCCGATGAATCCATGAATCCCTATTTGTGCAACGATTACACCAACCGCACCCTGTTTTCTTTGATGTACCAGGGCCTGTTTGCTGTAAATTCCGACTACAAAGTTACACCCATGCTGTGCAGCCGTTATGCCGTATCCGAGGATATGCGCACCTACACCGTCTACATTGAAAATGCCACTTTCTCCGACGGCGCAGTGTTGACAACCGCAGATGTGCTGGCCAGCTACGAGGCAGCAAAAGCCTGCGATTATTTCAAAGGGCGCTTCTCTCATATTAACAGCATCACCCTTTCCGAAGACGGCGGTATTGTGTTTAGCCTGTCCACCGCTTACGAGAATTTCCCCATTTTGCTGGATATTCCCATTGTCAAAGCAGCGGAAACCGAGGCAGAATATCCTCTGGGTACCGGCCCTTACTTCCTGGAGCAGGGAAGCGCCGGTCTTCGCCTGCGCCGCAGAACCAACTGGTGGTGCCAGGGCAGCCTGCTTATTGGCAGCGCAGCCATTCCCTTGACGCCCGCCGATTCCGTTACCGCCATTCGGGACGCCTTTGAATTCTCCGATGTGGGTCTGGTGTGCGCCGATCCCGGCTCTGACGACTATGCAGACTTCCGCAGCGACTATGAGCTATGGGACTGTGAAAGCGGCATTTTCCTGTATCTTGCCTGCAACATGGACAGCCCTATCTTCTCCGTTCCCGAGGTGCGTTCTGCCTTGACCCATGCTATTGACCGGGATTCTCTGGTGGCTGAGTTTTACCGTAACTTCGCCCACAGTGCATCCCTCCCCGCATCTCCCAACTCTCCCTATTACAGTGATCATCTGGCCTCCCAGTATGCCTACGATCCCGATCAGTTCACCCAGGCCGTCAGCGCCGCCGGTCTTACGGGTATGCCTTTGCGGCTGTTAGTCAACAAAAATGATACCCTGCGCCTTCGTGTTGCCAGAAAAATCTCTGAAATGCTGAAGCAGAACGGCTTTGCCGTGGAGCTGATCGAACAAAGCGGCAAGGAATACACCCGGATTTTGAACGCCCGGGAATATGATTTGTATTTAGGGCAAACCAAGCTTTCCGCAACCATGGATCTTTCCCCCTTCTTTAATCCCCGGGGCGCTCTGCGTTATGGTGGATTGTCCGATGCAGCCATTCACGCCATGTGTCTGGAAGCCCTGGCAAACCGGGGCAATTATCTGACTCTTCATAAAATGGTTATGGATGACGGGCGGCTGTGTCCCGTGCTGTTCCGCAGCTACAGTATTCACGCAACCCGCGGTTTGCTTACCGGTCTGACCCCCTCCCGGGATAATGTGTTCTACTACTCCGTGGGCAAGACCATGGAAGACTGTTTGATCCCCAACGAATAAACCTAAACCCGCAGATTTTTGTCTGCGGGTTTTTCCTTGATTCCGCAGATTTCCATTGCATTATGTCTACCACTTTGTTATAATAATTTTATCGTAGACAGAAAGGATGAATTATATGAAACGGTTACTTCCCATTTTTCTTTGCCTGTGCCTGCTTTTGGTTGGCTGCAAGAACAAAAATGCTAACCCTACTGACCCTGTGGACTCCTCCGCAGCCACCACGGAACCAACAGAAACAACAACAGTAACACAGACCCCGACAATGGCCTATTCTCATCCTCTTACCGGCGAGCCGCTGGAAACACCTTTGACCACCCGGCCCACCGCTGTCATCATCAACAACATCAGCGCTGCTCAGCCCCTTCACGGCATTGGCGCTGCCGATATTCTCTTTGAACATGTGGCAGAAGGCGGCGGCAGCATTACCCGTATGCTTGCCATCTTCACTGACTTGGGCAACGCCGGCAAGGTGGGCTCTATTCGCAGCGCCCGCACCTATATGATCAATCTTGCCCGGTCCTTTGATGCGCCTCTGGTACACTGCGGCGGCAGCGAATTTGCTTACGAGGATTTCTCCAAGACCAACTGGAACCATTTGGACGAGATTTACAACGGCAAGTATTTCTTCCGGGATTCCGACCGCAAGGCCGCCGGCTACTCCAGTGAGCACACCCTCTTTGCCAACGGCGACAAGCTGCTCCAGGGCCTTGCCGACAAGGGCTTTGACATGGTCAACGAGGGAGGTACGGACTTCGGTCTCCAATTCTCTGACGATGTAAAGCTAAACGGCAAAACCGCAAAGGAAATCTCCATCCGTTTTTACAGCAAGAGCGGCAAGCGCACCATCATGACCTACAACGAAAAAGAGGGCATGTACCACGGCACCCAGAAGTGGAGCAACAAAACCACCGCCATCGCAGATGCCAACCTCAAAAAAGATGTTCTCTTCCGCAATGTGCTGATTTTGGATGCCAAAACCACCACCGACGGCTACCGCATGTTCTCTGAGTTGGTTGGCGAAGGCACCGGCCAGTTTGCATGCGACGGTGAATATGTAGCCATCAAGTGGAGCCGCAAGGATACCACTTCTCCCTTTGTATTTACCTTAGAAGACGGCACACCCATTACTCTGGGCATCGGCAAGACCTATGTCGCCATTCGCCCCACCCAAAGCCCTGCCGTAGAATTCAAATAAAATCAACTGCCCCGGTACAGAACAGTACCGGGGCATATTATATAAAAGAAACCCGCCTCCCGAAGAAGGCGGCTTTTTCAGTTGTTGGATTAACCCAGCTCAGCCAGGTACTTGATGGTGCGAACCATCTGAGAAACGTAGGAGTTCTCGTTGTCGTACCAGGAAACAACCTGAACCTGAACCTTGCCGTCGGGCAGGTTGCAGACCATGGTCTGGGTAGCATCGAACAGGGAGCCGTAACGCATGCCGATGATATCGGAGGAAACGATCTCGTCCTCGTTGTAGCCGTAGGACTCGGTAGCAGCAGCCTTCATGGCAGCGTTGATCTCAGCCACGGTAACAGCCTTAGAGCAAACAGCGTTCAGGATGGTGGTGGAACCGGTGGGAGTGGGGATTCTCTGAGCAGCGCCGATCAGCTTGCCGTTCAGCTCGGGGATAACCAGGCCGATAGCCTTAGCAGCACCGGTGGAGTTGGGAACGATGTTCACAGCACCGGCGCGAGCGCGGCGCAGGTCGCCCTTTCTCTGGGGACCGTCCAGAATCATCTGGTCGCCGGTGTAAGCGTGTATGGTGCACATAATGCCGGACTCGATAGCAGCCAGGTCGTTCAGAGCCTTAGCCATGGGAGCCAGGCAGTTGGTGGTGCAGGAAGCAGCGGAGATAATGGTGTCTTCCTTGGTCAGAGTGGTGTGGTTAACGTTGTAAACGATGGTGGGCAGATCGTTGCCTGCGGGAGCAGAGATAACGACCTTCTTAGCACCGGCATCAACGTGAGCCTGAGCCTTAGCCTTAGAAGTGTAGAAGCCGGTGCACTCCAGCACGACGTCAACACCCAGT
>JAZRBJ010000052.1:0-8944 GCA_045635065.1 Faecousia sp.
GGAAAAAGCTCATCTCTGTCGCGGTGTTGGCTGTGGCTGTTTTGGCAGCAACGATCCTATTCCCTCAGTTGCGTAACTTCTTGGAAAACACAATGTTTGGAGATACCCGTTCTCTGGATACGCGGAATGAGTACATTAATAATCTGTTGCCCAATATTCGGGGGATCCATGTGCTGCTTGGCTACGGAGATGCCAATGTGGGGGCTATTGCCTATTATTACACAGGAAACACTTATTTCCATAACACCTATCTGGCAGCGTATACTTCCGGTGGTTTAATTCGGTTGGGTTACCTTTTGTGGTGCGTGGGACTGGCACTGCGTTACAGCTTCCGCCTGCGAAAGAGAAACGCTAAGGAAGGAAACCTTTGCCTGATTTCTGTTCTGGTATACTGCATTTACTGCTTGTCGGAAGCTGTAATGCTCTTCGACAGTGAGATGATCGCCATGACAGCAACAGCGTCTGTAGTGGCTATGCCGATATTGCTGTATCAGAACAGCTTTGCTTGGCAGACAAAACAGATGGAGGCAGAATATGGAGCATAAGAGATTGCTGATCTTCAGCCATAACTGCTTGTCTAAAACCGGTTCTAACGGCCGCACCCTGGCAAATTATCTCCGTGGGTGGCCCAAGGAAAAGCTGGCGCAGTTTTATATGCATCCGGAGCAGCCGGACAGGGGAATGTGTGAAAACTATTTCTGCCTGCCGGATACGGTGATTTTGCGCTCTATTTTAAAAAGACGCCCTGCAAAAGCTGTGGAGTGTCAGGGGGCGGACAAGCCATCCGCAGAAAAGAAAATCAAGGTCAGCAGGAGAAAAAATTCTGCCGTGTTCCTTGTCCGGGATATGGCATGGAAAAGTCCCTTCTGGGATCACAGCCAATTAGATAAATGGGTGGCGGCGTTTGCTCCGGAATGTATTTTGGTGCAGGCGGGTGATGCAGGTTTTCTGTTCCGTATGGCTCTTCGGTATGCCAAGCGCTATAAGATTCCCATTATCGTGTATAACACGGAGGGCTATTATTTTAAGAAGGTCAGCTATCTTCCGGAAACCGGCCTTACAAGGCTTTTCTATCCATTGGTGGCAAGACGGTTTCGAAAGGATTATGATCGCCTTGTGAGGGCATCGTCAGCACAGATCTATAATTGTCAAATGCTTCGGGATGATTACGAGGCGGTGTATGGCCCCGGGGCACAGGTAATAATGTCTAATTCAGATTTTACCAACGAGCCTGTATACCCCAATAAGAAAAAGCAAATGGTTTATGCGGGAAATCTTTCCTTGAATCGGCATCGCAGCTTGATTGAATTAGCTTGTGCTGTAGGAAAAGCAGATCCCGATTTATGGGTGGATGTGTACGGAAAGGCACCCAATGCTGAAGTTCAGCAGGAGCTGGAGTCTTGCCCGTTTATTCGCCTGCATGGGTTTATCCCCTATGAGCAACTGCAGCAGATTTTACGGGAAAGCCGCTATTTGGTGCACGTTGAAAGCTTCGATGACTTTTACAAAGAAGATCTTAAGTATGCAGTATCCACCAAAATTGCGGATTCTTTGGCTTCCGGTAGTTGCCTTGTGGTTTATGCACCGGAGAACATGGCTGTGAGTCAGTATTTGGCGGACAAAAATGCAGCATTGTTGATCTGTCAACAGGCAGATCTAAATACTGCTGTAGCGGCTATGCTTGAGGATGAAGCTCGATGCAATGCCATTTCTTCTGCCGGCAGGAAGTTGGCTGAGGCGAACCATAATATGGAGATCAATCGGGAGAAATTTCAAAAAATAGTATTGGGTGAGGTTTGACCATGAAGATTTTGCAGGTCAACTGTGTTTATCAAAAAGGCAGCACAGGAAAAATCACATATGACCTGCACAAAGGCTTGCAGGAGGCCGGCATAGAGTCGGTGGTTTGCTATGGTAGAGGCGAAAAAATACGGGAGACCGGGGTTTATAAGACTTGCCCGGAGTGGAATTCCAAGCTGAGCCATGCCCTTACAAAACTTACCGGAATTATGTATGGCGGAGAGATACTTCCTACTGCTTATTTAATTCAAACGATTCGCAGGGAAAAGCCGGATATTGTACATTTGCAGTGTATTAACGGGTATTTTGTAAACATTTACAAGCTGCTTCGGTGGTTGAAACGGCATAAAATTAAGACTGTTCTTACATTGCATGCAGAATTTATGCACACCGGCGGTTGCGGTTATGCGTTAGAATGTGACCGTTGGCTTACCGGCTGCGGAAACTGCCCCCGCTGGAAAAGGGAAACCGGTTCGCTGTTTTTTGATCGGACTGCCGCTATGCACAAAAGAATGAAGAAGGCGTTTGAGGGCTTTGAGGATCATTTAAAAGTCGTGTCTGTTTCTCCCTGGTTACAGGATCGGGCGGCTAAATCTCCGATTCTTTCCGCTATGGACCATAGCACCATATTCAATGGCTTGAATTGTGATGTGTTTCATCCTTATGATACCACCGATTTGCGTCAAAACCATGGCATACAGAATGAAAAGATACTGTTTCATGCAACGCCGGCATTTTCCTCAGATCCGGCCCATATCAAGGGCGGGTATCATATAATTGCCTTGGCCCGGAAACTGCTGGATGAGGGAAGCAATGCAAAAATTATTGTGGCAGGGCCTTATCCAAAGGATTTGGTATTGCCCCCAAATATGATTATGTTGGGGCGTGTTGCGGATCAAGCCTTGTTGGCGCAGTATTATTCCGTGGCGGATGTAACGGTTCTTGCCAGCAAACGGGAAACCTTTTCTATGATCTGCGCCGAGAGCCTGTGTTGCGGAACGCCTGTGGTAGGTTTTGAGGCTGGCGCTCCGGAGCGGATTTCCATATCGGAATACAGCGCATTTGTTCCCTATGGTGATGGGGAGGCGTTGTATGGAGCAGTCGAAACCATGCTGAAACAGGGCAAATCTCCGGAGATTGTCATGCAGGCTGTCCGGTGGTACGACAGGCGTATTATGACCCAGGCGTATATTGACTTGTACCGATCAATGCTTTAGGAGGCAACGGTTATGAAAGGCGCTACACCGTATAGAATCCTTCAGGTGGGCATGTCCCCGTATTATGGAGGAACAGAAGCCTTTTTGATGAACCAGTATAGAAAACTGGACAGAACCAAGATACAATTCGATTTTCTGAATGTGTTCTCTCAGCCCATTGCCTGTGAGCAGGAAATCGAAGAACTGGGCGGGAAAATATATCACTTAAATATGCAGCGACACAAGGGTCTGAAGCAGTATTACCGGAATTTGGATCATTTCTTTCGGGAACATTCCGGAAAATTTCATGCAATCCATTGCAATCTGCAATCTCTTGTGAATGTGGATTTGCTGAAGTATGCAAAGAAATATGCAATACCGGTGCGGATTGCCCATGCGCACAATGCCGGTTACGGCAAGGAACCCGGCAAGCTGCAGAAACTGCTTATCTTTTTAAACAAGCGAACGGTGAAACGGTGCGCAACACACTATTTTGCCTGCTCAGAGCTGGCGGCAAAATGGATGTTTAACGCACAGGCAACAGTGATCAATAACGCCATTGATGCCCGGGTATATCGCTTTTGTGAGCAAACCCGAAATGAGCTCCGGGCAGAGATGGGTTTGGGGAAAGAGCCGGTGGTGATATTTGTGGGTCGGTTGGACCCGCAGAAAAACCCCATTTTTCTTTTGGAGATATTCAAGGAATTGCTGACCTTTTGGGAGGATGCAAAACTGCTAGTGGTGGGCGACGGTATTCTTCGCCCCCAAATGGAGACCTTTATTGTCGAAAATGGGCTGCAGTCCGGAGTTGCCATGCTGGGTACCCGGGGCGATGTTTCCCGATTGCTGCAGGCCGCGGATGTGTTTTTGCTGCCCTCACGGTTTGAGGGCTTGGGTATTGTTTTGGTTGAGGCGCAGGCTGCCGGTATGCCAGCTTTTACATCAAAAGATGTAGTACCGGAGGCGGTAAAGATTACCGATTTTCTGGAATTTATACCCTTGACACATACCCCCCTGCAATGGGCGCAGAGAATTGCAGAAAATGCGAATACTGCGCGTCAGGATAGCCTGGAGGCTGTTATACGGGCGGGCTATGATACTGCCGCCAATGCACAAAAGTTGCAGAAATTGTACATTAGTATGTTGGAGGAAGACCATGCTTGATTTGGTGGGAAAATGTAGTTGCATTGAGCAACTGGGAGAGGATAGCAGCATCCTGTTATATCAGGGAAAATATGATCCCCACAAGGTAAAAATCTCCATTGTTATTCCTACATATAAAAGAAGTACGTTGCTGCAGGAAACGGTTAATAGCTGTCAGCCTGCTTACAACCATCCGGACTATGAGATTCTGATAATTTTTAATGCCCGGAATGAGGCCCAGGGAATTCTGGAGCATATCAAGGCTAAGGGAATTCAGAATGTCCGGGTTTATGAGAATGTGGAAAATGTGGGCATGTTTCAGAACTGGAACCAGGGAATTCGTTTGTCGGAAGGGAAATGGGTTTCCATTATGCACGACGATGATATGTTTGAGCCACTGTTTTTTGAAATGGCGCCGGCAATTTTGTCTGCAGTGGGAGAAAAAACAGCCTATATTAATTTTAATGGCCGTATTGTTTCGGAAGAGAAATATGAGCAAACGCAGGGTAAGCAAGCAGATGTATTGTGCTTTCGCGAGGTGAAGCTGCGGGATGTGAAGGTTCTGGGAGTAAGCCCCTTCTTTGCAACCACATGCGGAACCCTGGTTCAGCGTTCTGCAGCTGTTGCGTTGGGCGGATTTGACGCAGCTACCTATCCGTCTGGAGATGTCCTTTATCCGATTAAGCTGATCAATAATGGATATCAGTGCTATATTTGTCATGGAAAGTTAAATTACTATCGATGCTTAGCGAATGCTTCTTTGAAAAAAGAGGTTATGGATCAGTTTATATATTTCTATGGTCAGCTGCAAGAAACAATTTATAAGGATGTACGAGGAGTATCTCGACTTTTGTATTGCCGATTGGCCGCCTGTTTGCAATTTAAATCTGTTTGGCACGTATTTTTGCAGGCAGACAGGCAGGGGGTCACGTTGGATTCTGAAAGGCCGGATTCTGCTATTAGTAAAACCCTTAAATACCGTGCAATGGATTTTATTCAGCGGTCTTACTGGCGCTTGCGACCGGTAGCATTTAAGGTGAAAAAATAACCGGTAGCATAATGGTTGCCGTGGAAATGAGGATGATGGTATGAAAACTGCGGTGGTTACCGGTGCCAATGGTTTTGTGGGAAGAAATCTTGTGAAAAAGCTAACCGAACAAGGCGTTTTTGTGTATGCGGTACTTCGCAATCGCGAATATTCGGGATTTGCAGGAAATTCCATGGTGGAGCCGGTATATTGCGAAGGTGCGCAGTTGCTGCAGCTTCCTGCTATGTTGGCAGGTAAGAGGGCAAATGTGTTCTACCATATGTTGTGGCAGGGCGCTAAGGGCGCAGGCAGAGCAGATTATAACTTGCAGACAGAAAACGCAAAAATCGCCTGTGATGCGTTGCAGGTATGCGCCGAGCTGGGGTGTGACCGCATGGTAATGGTGGGTACGATTACGGAGCGGTTGGCTGATAAGGCATTGGCGGTTAAAAGCACTGCCCAAAATCTCATGTACGGCTTAACCAAGAGCTATACCCACAAACTTTTGAATGTACTCAGCGCTGTAAAAAATGTGCCATTGGTGTGGGCGCAGTTGTCTAATATTTACGGAGGAGACGATGATAGCGGTAATTTGATCTCCTATACAATTGGAAATTTTGGCAGGGGTGCAGTTCCTGCTTTTGGTCCCTGCGAGGATTGGTACGACTTTGTACATATTGATGATGTATGTGCTGCATTGTACACATTGGGAGCGGTGGAGAATGTAGAAGGGGAATATTTTATAGGCCGCTGTGAAAATAAAAAGCTGAAGGATTACATTCTCGAACTGAGCGAGATTTATAATAGCCCGGTGAATATTGGAGCCAGACCGGATGACGGACTGCGGTATGATAAGGAATGGTTTGATAATAGCCGTCTGGTAGAGGAGTTGGGCTTCCATTTCCAATATACCTTTGAAGAGGGAATTCGGGCAGAAATGAAAAAGGGAGGAAATTGACATGTGGGAAAAGACAACAACCACGATTGAGGGTTTGTATGTATTGATGCCCTTTCATGCGTCGGATATGAGAGGCGGTTTTACCAAGCTGTTTGAAAAGGATATTTTTAATTCTCTGGAGCTGCCAAATGAAACCAACGAGATTTTTGTGTCCACCTCCCGTCCCGGCGTGCTTCGGGGTATCCATTTTCAGTACCATAACCCCCAGGCCAAATTTGTTAGTGTGCTGAAGGGCCGAATTTTTGATGTGGTGGTGGATCTTCGAAAGAATAGTCCCACCTTTGGTAAATGGCATGCAGAGGAACTGACAGAGGAAAATCATCATGTATTTTGCGTTCCCCGTGGCTTTGCCCATGGTTTTCAGGTGTTGGGCGATGAGGAGGCTGTGGTGATGTATCAGTGCTGCGGCAGATACGATAAGGAATCTGATTCCGGTGTGCGTTGGGATGATCCGGAGTTGGCGGTAGCTTGGCCGGAAGCAACGGAGCGAATTATTTCCGCCCGTGATGCGGCGCAAATGACTTTTGCTCAGTTTAAGGAGAAAATTGGCGCACTGTAAGCGCTGAAAGGATATGGCCATGGCTGATTTTTGGTTTAAAACAGTTGCAAAGCTTCGCCGGCGCTTTTGGCAGCGGCATTATCGCACTCTTTCCTTTGAAAGCATGGGCGCAGGTGTGGTTATTGACAATGAAGTTTCTTTCCGATATCCGAAATATATTCGTTTTGGAAACGGTGTTTTTATTGGAAAGGATTCTACGATTCAATGTTTTGACAGTTATGCCGGCGTGGCCTATGAACCTCATTGTGTTATTGGAAACGGGGTAACGGTAACAAGAAGGCTTACAATTTACTGCGCAAATTCCGTTACCATTGGTGATTCAACCATGATTGGCAGTGATGTGCTGATTATGGATGAAAATCATGGAACAGATCCGCGAAATGTATTCCGGGAAAATCCTTTGCAGACAAAACCCGTTACCATTGGAGAAAATGTTTGGATCGGGGATAAGGCAGTTATTTTGCCCGGTGTGACCCTTGGAGATCATTCCATCGTGGCTGCCGGTGCGATCGTAACCCGCTCCGCTCCGGCATACAGCATGCTGGCCGGCTGCCCAGCCAAAGTGATCAAACACTTCAACCTTACCACAGGAGAATGGGAAAGCGAATAGAAGCAATACCGGCAAAAGACAGAGTCATTTCAATGAAAGGGGGCAAGGGTCAATGAACGATAAAAGTGTTAGTGCTAACTATATATATAACCTGGCATTTCGCGTTATGGCGATCTTGTTGCCCCTTATTACGACACCATACATTTCCAGAGTTTTGGGTGCCGGCAATATCGGCATTTACAGCTATTCCGACTCCCTTACCGGTTTTTTTCTAATGCTGGCAACCTTGGGCGCTCTAAGTTATGCGGACCGCGAGACTGCCCGTGTGCGGGAAAATAAATGGGATAGAAGCGTTATATTCTGGGAGATTGTGCTTTTTAAGTTCATAGCTGCAACTTTAGCCTGTCTGCTTTTCTACTTTTTCTTAAATCTTAAGAAGGTAGAGAACAAAACTATTCTTTTGATTCTTTCTATTCAGTTCTTAATATCGGCAACGGATTTGAGTTGGTTTTTACAGGGCACGGAAATGTTCAAGCAACTGAGCCTGCGAAACATGGGCGTTAAGATTCTGGGAGTTGCTATGGTTTTCCTGATGGTGCGGTCTGAGAAAGATCTGCCTGCCTATGTCCTGTGTGCTGTGCTGCCCGGCTTGATCGGTAATCTGCTGCTTTGGAAAAATGCCTTGCAGCAGGTGGATAGAGTCCCGCTGAGACAGCTGCGGGTAATTCGTCATTTGAGGCCGATTTTGGTGTTTTTTATTCCCGCGGTTTCTGTTCAAATCTACCACACGGTGGACAAGCTGATGCTGCAGTGGATCATACGTGATAATTACGAGAACGGATATTATGACCAGGCGTATAAGATCATCACCATTTTGCTCACAGTGTTGACCTCCTATAACGGCGTCATGTACTCCCGTATGTCCAATTTGTTCCGGCACGGGGATAAAGAAAAAATTGAAGCCCATATCAGTCAGGCCATACCTTTTGTGCTGATGCTGGGATTCCCCATGGTAGTGGGTTTGGCAGTGATCGCGGAGCGTTTTGTGCCGGTGTTTTTCGGCAGTGGATATGATCAGGTGGTCATTTTGCTCCGGCTTTTAAGCCCCATGATACTCATCACCGGATTGAGCAACTTTGTAGCAAATGTGTTTTTGATTCCTGCGGGAAAACAGGGAAAGAGCAATATTGCCATAATAGCCGGTGCTGTGACCAATGTGATCTGCAACCTGTTGCTGATTCCTCGGCTGCATGCCCTGGGAGCGTGCTTTGCCACTGTCATTTCTGAAATTGTAATTCTTGTGTTTATGTGTGCGTTCCAAAAAGGTGTAACCCGACAACTACTGAAGGCAATGAAAAAATACCTTGTGGCAGCATTGCTTATGGGAGTAATTACATTTATGGTAGATTGGTTGATGCCGGATGCTTTAAGTGTGGCGCAAAATACGTTGGTTATTGCCTGTTTGGTTGTCGTTGGCGTAATTGTATATTTTGGCGCGCTTTTGGTTTGGAAAGACAACTGCGTTATTGAGCTGTTGCCTGCAAGACTGAAAAAAGGCCATTGAGATAAAGGAGATAACAGGGATGTTTAAAAACAAGACCTTGATGATCACCGGTGGTACCGGTAGCTTTGGTAATGCGGTGTTGAATCGTTTCTTGAAAACCGACATTGGCGAGATTCGAATTTTTAGCCGGGATGAGAAGAAGCAGGA
>JAZRBJ010000053.1:0-16906 GCA_045635065.1 Faecousia sp.
ATCATGGAAAATACCTCACTCTATATTCTATATTCTGCCCTTAGCCATGCCCAGGCAATTCTGCACCTATTATAGCACCAACTGTTGGAAAAAAGCAACAGCAAACATAAGAAAAAATCACCTAAAAAACAGAGATTTCCCATGGGTGTTTCCATCAAACCGACGAGAAGGGCATAAACGAAATTATGTTTGAAATTGTGCTTGTGAAATGTAAGATGTTGTGGTACAATATACTGTAACACAAAAAGAGGACGGAAGCGACTATGAACGACAAAATCATCATTCAGGGCGCAAGAGAAAACAACTTAAAAAATGTGAATGTGACCATTCCCAGGGATAAGCTTGTGGTGTTCACCGGCCTGTCCGGTTCGGGCAAATCCAGTCTGGCTTTTGATACCATTTATGCAGAGGGTCAGCGCCGGTATGTGGAAAGCTTAAGTTCCTATGCCCGGCAGTTTTTAGGGCAGATGGAAAAGCCGGATGTGGACAGCATTGACGGTCTGTCTCCCGCAATTTCCATAGACCAGAAAACCACCTCCAAAAATCCCCGTTCCACTGTTGGAACGGTTACAGAGATCTACGATTATCTGCGCCTTTTGTGGGCAAGAGTGGGTATTCCCCATTGCCCCAAATGCGGCAAGGAAATCAGCCGTCAGACCATTGACCAGATTGTTGACCGGGTGGAGATGCTGGGAGAGGGAACGCGGTTTGTGGTGCTTTCTCCTGTTGTCCGCGGTAAAAAAGGCGAGCATGCCAAGGTGTTTGAGGATGCCAGAAAGGGCGGCTTCTCCCGTGTGCGGGTGGACGGAATCCTTTATGACCTGACCGAGCAGATATCCTGCGAAAAAAATATGAAGCACACCATTGAACTGGTGGTGGACCGGCTGGTGTTGAAAGAAGGTCAGCGCCGCCGTGTGACCGACTCCATTGAAACGGCCTGCGCTCATTCCGGTGGCTTGGTGGTAATCGATCTTCCGGATAAGAAGGAGGAGCTGAACTTTTCTCAGAACTATGCCTGTGAGGATTGCGGCATCAGCCTGAGCGAGTTGGAGCCCCGGATGTTTTCCTTTAACAACCCTGCGGGTGCATGCCCCCATTGCTCCGGCCTGGGCTTCCAGCTGGAGGCGGATGTGGATCTGGTGATTCCCGATAAAACCAAGTCTATTTTTGAGGGCGCCATTCAGGCCAGCGGCTGGAACAGCGCCCGTACGGATTCCATTTTCCGCATGTATTTTGAAGCGCTGGCCCAGAAATACCGGTTTTCTCTCACTACCCCTGTCAGCGAGTTGCCACCGGAGGTTATGGATGTTATTCTTTACGGCACCAAGGGAGAAAAGCTTCGCATGACCTACAACCGGGGAAATGGCATGGGTGTTTTGGAGCAGCCCTTTGAGGGGATCCTGAACAATATCAGCCGCCGTTTTCGGGAAACCCAGTCCGATGCAGCCCGTAAGGAGCTGGAGGAGTGTATGGCCATGGCACCCTGTCCTCACTGCCGTGGAGACCGCCTTTCCGAGATCGCCAGAGCGGTAACCGTGGGCGGCATTGGCATTATGGACTTCTGTAAAATGAGCATCCGACAAGGGTTGGAATTCATGGAGCAGCTGCAGCTGGAAGGAAATATGGCTGTGGTGGCGGAGCAAATTGTGCGGGAAATCAAGTCCCGTCTGCAGTTTCTCACCAATGTGGGACTGGAGTATTTGACCCTGTCCCGGTCTGCCGGCACTCTGTCCGGCGGTGAAAGTCAGCGGATTCGTCTTGCCACCCAGATTGGTTCTTCATTGATGGGGGTTTTGTATATTCTGGACGAACCCTCTATCGGCCTGCATCAGCGGGATAATGATATGCTGCTGGCAACTTTGAAGCAACTGCGGGATCTGGGCAACACGCTGATCGTGGTGGAGCATGATGAAGATACCATGCGTGCTGCGGATTTTATCGTGGATGTGGGTCCCGGTGCCGGTATCCACGGCGGCGAGATCATTGAAGCCGGCACATTGGAGCAGGTAATTAAAAATCCCCGTTCCGTAACAGGACAGTACCTGTCCGGTGTAAAGAAAATTCCCGTACCCTCCCGCCGCCGTCAGGGCAATGGCAAAATGCTCACCGTCCGTGGGGCAGCGGAGAATAATCTGAAAAATATTGATGCGGAGATTCCTCTTGGCACCATGACCTGCGTTACCGGCGTTTCCGGCTCCGGCAAATCCAGTTTGGTGGGTGAGGTGCTGAATAAAACCTTGCTGGCGCGGTTGAACCATGCCCGTGTTCGCCCCGGCCTTTGCCATTGCGTAGAGGGTATGGAGCATTTGGACAAGGTGATTGATATTGATCAGAGCCCCATTGGTCGCACACCTCGTTCCAATCCGGCTACCTATACAGGCCTTTTTAACGATATTCGGGATTTGTTTGCCTCTACCAACGATGCCAAAATCCGCGGCTATGGCCCGGGGCGGTTTTCCTTCAATGTAAAGGGCGGTCGCTGTGAGGCTTGCAGCGGTGACGGTCTGGTGAAAATTGAAATGCACTTTTTGGCAGATGTGTATGTTCCCTGCGAGGTCTGCCGTGGGCAGCGGTACAACCGGGAAACCCTGGAGGTGCAGTACAAGGGTAAGAATATCTCCCAGGTGCTGGATATGACCGCAGACGAGGCGGTGGAGTTCTTTGAAAATCTGCCCAAGATTTACCGCAAGGCAAAAAGTCTGGTGGATGTGGGCCTGGGCTATATTAAGCTGGGACAGGCCAGTACTACCCTGTCCGGCGGCGAGGCGCAAAGAGTAAAGCTTGCCACGGAGCTTTCCCGGGTTTCCACGGGAAGAACCATTTATGTTTTGGATGAGCCTACCACGGGCTTGCACGCAGCGGATGTGCATAAGCTGATCGATGTACTGCAGCAGCTGGTGGATGCAGGCAATACGGTGCTGGTGATTGAACACAATCTGGATGTGATCAAGACGGCAGACCATGTGATCGACCTTGGGCCGGAGGGCGGTGACCGGGGCGGTTATGTGGTGGCAGCCGGCACACCGGAGCAGGTAGCCCAGGTGGAGGAAAGCTTCACCGGTCAGTATTTGAAGCGGTATTTGTAATGAAAATCGGGCGTCCCTGTTGGGACGCCCGGTGGGGAAGTTATTCGTATACAGAAGCGGGCAGAGCATCGGAAAGCTCCAGCAGGGCATGATCCCGACCACCGGCATAATCAACCGGGGGAAGGGGCTCGTTGAGGGTGGGTTCCATGCTGGTACGAATGGCAAAGCTGACGGTTACCCGTGTGCCGCCCTCCTTAGGCTGCTCCAGCAGCACCGTTCCTTTGTGGGCGGCGGCTGCAGCGCGGACGATGACCATGCCAAGCCCCAGGCCGGTCGCACCCAGGGTGGGCTTGCGCAGATACCGGGAAAACACATGCGCACGCAATTCCCGAGGGATTCCCGGGCCTTGATCCTGCACCGTCAGAAGCAGGCGGTCATGCTTGAGGGTATGCTTAATATAAATGGTTCCTCCGGTGGGGGTAACCTTCAAAGCGTTGGATATCAGATTTAAAATGGCCCGCTCCAGCTTTTCGCTGTCGGTAAGGCTGTCCACAGTTGCGGTAATGGGCTGATATGCCAGCTTCACCCCTATGGTTTCCGCGAGGGCGGCGGCCTTTTCCAGCACCTCGTTGATAATGGCTGCCATATTCCGGGTTTGTTGATGGAGGGGCGTTTCGCAGCTATAGCGGGCGGCATCGGACATGTTGCACAGTGCCCGGTGCAGCCGGTTCATGCTTTTTCGGATATTGCCGGTATGTTTTTCCTCCGGAAGCTGAGCCATGAGCATTTCTATACCCAGCATCATTTCTGCGGCAGGCCCGCGAATTTCCTGGGATGCCAGCGCCAGAGTCCAAAGCTGCTGCTCTTGCAGATCGTGATCCAAAACAAAGAGATCCGTTCCGTTTTCACGGATGATCGCAGCGCTGTAATCGATTTGATTGCAGGACAGGGAAACATACAGGCAGCCATCCTTCAGCGCCTGATATGTTTCGCAATCGTCCATGAGGGGAGCAACCGGCTCTCCCGATTGCAGACCGATATATTGGGCAGCGTGATTGACTTCCAGGATCAAGCCGTCCTTTACAGTAAAGGCGGGATACAGATATTGATCCAAGTTGGAAGCCAGATTGGTAAATTGACTCATGATGTTCCTCCTCTGGCATAGCATGCGCAGAATTAAGGGAATCTTTCGAGCGATACAGCGTGAAGATTCGACAAATTTCGACTGATATAACCATTCTAACGAATTTTTTCATAAATAGCAAGAAAAATCCCCAAAGAGGTGAAAAATATGTTTACATACAAGGAACACCGGGAACGGGTAAGAAAAAGATTTCGGGATGAAACCCTGGAAAATTTTTCAGAGATACATGCCTTGGAACTGTTGCTTTTCTATGCCATTCCCCAGAAGGATACCAAGCCTCTTGCCCGGGAGTTGCTGAACCGATTCGGTTCCTTTTCCAATGTGATGGAGGCGCCTTATGAGGAATTGGTTCAAGTAAAAGGAATTGGTCCCGGTGTAGCCACCTATTTGATGCTGATTAATGAAGCAGGAAGGTATCAGCGCATTAACAGCCAGAAGAATATTAAGATTTTGAAAGATATTAATGCCTGCGGTGATTATCTGGTGGAGTTTTTTAATGGACGGCGCAATGAAACTGTGTACCTGCTATGCCTGGATGCCAAGCAAAAGGTGCGGGGTTGTATGCTGGTATCAGAGGGCGGCGTGAATGCTATTTCCCTTTCTGTGCGAAAGGTGGCGGAGCTGGCCATGGCGGCCAATGCCACTTCGGTGATTCTGGCACACAACCATCCCGGCGGTTTTGCCTTTCCCTCCAATGAGGATGTGGCGGTCACACGGCAGGTAGGTGCGGCACTGTACAGCCTGGGTATTATTTTAGCGGATCATATTGTGGTTTCTGATGGAGATTATGTTTCTCTGGTTCAGTCCGGATTTTACAGGCCTAACGATTGCAAGCTGTTTTTGGATTGAAGGACAATAGGCCTATTTTCTTAAGATTAAGAAGGTGTGTTCTGTGGCAAAAAGAAATATGAAAAAACCCTTGTCCATCGGCTCTACAGTGATTGTAATCCTGGCGGTGGTTATCTGGCAACTGGTGAATGGGTGGCTGTATGCGCCCAGACATGCCGTGTCTGTGGAAGATATTCCGGCGTTTTCCGGGATTGCTTATGTGATTTTGCAGGATAATCAGCCCCAATTTGAGCCCGAGGATATGACCGATGAAAGCTATGAATTCTATTCTCCCTTGGATTCTCTGGAGCGTTGCGGCTATGCCATGGCGTGCCTTGGACCGGAAACCATGCCCAAAGAGGATCGGGAAAGCATTTCCAATATTAAGCCCAGTGGATGGGTACAGGCCTTTTATGATTTTGTAGATGGTGAAGCATTGTATAATCGCTGTCATTTGATTGGATTTCAGCTTTCCGGGGAAAATGCCAATGAGCGGAATTTGATTACCGGCACCCGTTATATGAATACAGAAGGTATGCTGCCCTTTGAAAATATGGTGGCGGACTATATTCAGGAAACCGGCAATCATGTGATTTACCGTGTTACGCCCATTTACAGCAGTGATGAGCTGGTTGCCCGGGGCGTGCAAATGGAGGCGAAATCCGTGGAGGATGATGAGATTTGCTTCCATGTGTATGTGTATAACAATCAGCCCGGTGTGACCATTGACTATGCCACCGGGGAAAGCGTGGAAAATCCCTGAGAAAGGAGATGATAGTGGTGGATCGATTTCAATTGGTATCGGAATTCAAAGCCACCGGTGATCAGCCCCAGGCCATAGAAAAACTGGCTTGGGGATTGGAAAACGGCCTGCCGGAGCAGGTGTTGTTGGGTGTTACCGGCTCCGGTAAAACCTTTACCATGGCTTCCATTATTGAAAAATTAAATCGCCCCACGCTGGTGCTTGCCCACAACAAGACTCTGGCTGCCCAGCTTTGCTCCGAATTCCGGGAGTTTTTTCCCAACAATGCGGTGGAATACTTTATCTCCTATTACGATTACTATCAGCCGGAGGCCTATATTGCCCATACGGATACCTATATTGAAAAGGATGCCTCCGTTAATGAGGAGATTGACCGCCTGCGTCACAGCGCAACCTCCGCCTTGTTTGAGCGGCGGGATGTGATCGTGGTGTCCTCTGTCAGCTGTCTGTACGGTCTGGGTGATCCCATTGATTATAAAAGCATGGTCATTTCCCTGCGGGTGGGTCAGGAACGACCCTTGGATGAGATACTGCGCAAGCTGACGGAAATTCGCTATGAGCGAAATGATTTGGATTTTTCCCGAAATAAATTCCGGCTGCGGGGAGATACCCTTGAAATTTACCCCGCTTATTGGTCGGGAAGAGCCATTCGGGTAGAGTTTTTTGGGGATGAGGTAGACCGGATCAGCGAGATCAATGCCGTTTCCGGTATGGTGGAGCGGTATGTGGACCATGTTGCCATTTATCCCGCCAGCCACTATGTAGCCTCCCGGGAAAAGCTGGAGCGGGCCATGGCGGAAATTCGCCGGGAATGTGATGAGCAGGTGGCATGGTTCCGGGCCCGCGATAAGCTTCTGGAGGCCCAGCGCATAGCGCAGCGAACCGCCTTTGATTTGGAAATGCTTACGGAAATTGGCTTCTGCAACGGGATTGAAAACTATTCCCGGGTGATCCAGGGAAGAGCGCCGGGCACGCCGCCCACCAGCTTGCTGGATTATTTTCCGGATGACTTTTTGCTGTTTGTGGATGAAAGCCATGTGACTCTGCCCCAGTGCCGGGCCATGTATGCCGGCGACCGCAGCCGGAAGGATGCCCTTGTGAATTACGGCTTCCGCCTGCCCTCTGCCTATGATAACCGACCGCTGAACTTTGAGGAATTTAACAGTAAACGCAATCAAACGGTGTATGTTTCCGCTACGCCTGCGGAATATGAGCTTACCCGCTCCGCTCAGACGGTGGAGCAAGTGATTCGCCCCACAGGTCTTTTAGACCCGGAAGTGGAGGTAAGACCTATAGATGGGCAGATAGATGATCTCATAGGGGAGATTAACGAAAGAGCCAAACGCAACGAACGGGTACTGGTGACTACCCTGACCAAGAAAATGGCAGAGGATTTGACCATGTATCTGCAAAAGACGGGAATCCGGGTTCGGTATATGCACGCAGATATTGGCGCAATGGAGCGCATGGAGATTATTCGGGATTTGCGAATGGGTAAATTCGACGTTCTTGTGGGCATTAATTTGCTCCGTGAGGGCTTGGATTTGCCGGAGGTCAGTTTGGTGGCAATTCTGGATGCGGATAAGGAGGGCTTCCTGCGCAGCCAGACCAGCTTGATTCAGACCATTGGCCGCGCCGCAAGAAATGCCGAAGGCAAGGTGATTATGTATGCCGATGTGATCACGGATTCCATGAGAATTGCCATTGACGAGACCGCCCGCCGCCGAAAGATTCAGGACGAATATAACCGCGCCAACGGTATTGTTCCCAAAACCGTAATCAAGTCTGTGAGAGATTTGATTGAAATCTCTTCTCCCTCTGCGGAACGAAAGGGTCGCAGCGGCGTGAAGATGACCAAGGCAGAAAAGGAAAAGGAAATTGCCCGTCTGGAAAAGCAGATGAAGGAAGCAGCCAGAATGATGGAATACGAATATGCCGCCGTGCTTCGCGACCAAATCATTGAGCTTCGTGGCAACGGTTTATAAGAAACACATCCGCCATGCCTAAACGGACAATGGCGGATGTGTTTTTATTTGTTCCTTAATTGCCAGAAGGCAACGGCGCTGGCGGCAGCTACATTCAGAGAATCCACGCCATGGTACATGGGGATTTTTACCGTGTAGTCACAGGCGGTAATGGTGGTTTGAGAGAGTCCGTCTCCCTCGCTCCCCAGAACAACCGCCAGCTTGGCAGCGGCAGAGAGGGCCGGGTCATCAATGGAAATGGAATCATCGGTCAAAGCCATGGCGGCGGTTTGAAAACCAAGCTCCTTTAACTGTGTATGCCAGTCGGCAGCTACATAGGTCCAGGGAATTTGAAACACAGTTCCCATGCTCACTCGGGCGCTTCTGCGATACAGCGGGTCGCTGCAGCCCGGGGTAAGCAGCACCGCATCCATGCTCAGAGCGGCAGCAGAGCGGAAAATGGCGCCCACATTGGTGGGGTTTTGAATTTCCTCCAAAACCGCAATGCGGTTGGCGTTTTTCAGAACCTCTTCCATGCTCCGGAGGGTGGGTCGATGCATGGCACAGAGCATTCCCCGGGTTAACTGAAAGCCGGTGAGTTGTGTCAGCACTTCCAGAGGCGCTGTGAATACAGGCACATCCCTACACCTGGCAATGGCCTCTGCGGCTTCTTCATTTATGTGGTTGCGCTCCACCAAAAGGGAAACCGGCTGACAGCCTCCATCCAGGGCTCGCATAATCACCTTGGGACTTTCCGCAATGAACATGGCATTGGCGGGGTCAAAACGGTTTAATAGCTGGGCTTCTGTCAGCCTTGCGTAAATATCCAGCTCCGGGGCCAGAAAATCCGTGATCTCAATAAGTTGCATATGAAACTCCTGTTTATATTTTTCTTGCATTATAATATAAAGCTTTCATGCTGTCAATTCGGGCTTGCAAACCGAGAGGTACTGTGCTAGAATAGCCGGGTTGATAAAAGGAAGTGAGCCAAGTGGTTTTACAGAAAAAGAGCCTGAATTCAAACGCTCTTTCATTTTTGTTTGCGGTAGCCTATTTTGCCAGCTACCTGACCCGGGTAAATTACAGTGCTGTTATTTCAGAAATGGTGCGGGATACCGGTATGTCCAAGGCCATGCTGTCCATGGCGCTTACCGGCAGCTTTTTTACCTACGGCATTGGTCAGGTGGTCAGCGGTATTATGGGTGACCGAATTTCTCCCAAGAAGCTTCTTCTCACGGGCTTGCTGTTCAGTTCTTTGATGAACTGCCTGCTGCCACTGTGCGGCAACGCCTATGCCATGCTGGGAGTTTGGTCTGTGAACGGATTTGCCCAGGCCTTTATGTGGCCGCCCCTGGTGAAGCTGATGACGGTGTGCCTGCCGGAAAAGGAATATCAAAGAGGCGTGGTTCGCGCTTCCTACGGCTGCAGTTTGGCGACTGTGGTCATATATCTGCTGTCGCCTGTGGTGATTTCCTGGGGTGGCTGGCAGGGTGTTTTCTTCTGCTGCGCCGGTTTTGGCGCAATTGTGGCGCTGGTTTGGTGGCTGCTTTGCCCGGAAAGCAAACCGGTGGTAAAGACAGTTGCGAAGGAGCAAAAGGATCGCGCGGGCATGAAGCTTCTGTTTTGCCCCATGATGCTGAGCATTATGCTTGCTATCGCATTGCATGGCATGCTGAAGGACGGCGTTTCCACCTGGATGCCCAGCTATATCTCTGAAACCTATTCTGTGGGCAATTTGATTGCCATTCTCACCGGTGTGGTGATGCCCATATTCAGCGTGTTGAGTGTGGAGGTTGCCTCCCGGGTGTTCCGCAGATTCTTTACCAATCCTGTGGCTTGCGCCGCTTCCGTGTTTGGTGTGAGCAGCTTATGCGCGCTGTTGCTGGTGCTGCTTAACAGCAGCAATGCGGCGGTTTCCGTGGTGCTGTTTGCGCTGCTTACCGGCAGTATGCATGGTGTGAATCTTATGTTGATTTCCACCATTCCCCCTTGTTTTAAGAAATATAATGCCGTATCTACCGCCTCCGGCGTGCTGAATGCCTGCACCTATGTGGGCAGCGCCGTTTCCACCTATGGCATTGCTGTGATTTCTGAAGGCTTTGGCTGGCAGTTTACCTTGTGGTTGTGGGTGGGCATTGCGGTTTTGGCGTGCGCTCTTTGCGTTTTGAGTATAAAACCCTTTCGAAAGAAAGCTATGAATTAAGAAAACCGGGAAGGTAAACCTTCCCGGTTAAAATTTTTCGATGATTTTCTGAATCCCGGGGGAGAGAATGGCATCCGTTTTATCTCCCAAAGCCAGCTTTAGTAGTTCGAATTCAGAATAGCAGCCGTGGGGGACTTCCCATGCGCCGGCATCGGTGCCGGGAGCAAGGAAACCGCCCATGGCGGTAAAGGCGGAAACATTTTCCAGAGCGCTTTCCAGAATAGCGCAAACCGCATTTTCATGAAAACGGCCCTTGCCCCGGAGATTTCCCACGGTGCTTAGGGTGGGCACCCAAACTGCGCCGGCTTCCTTGATGGCATAAAGGGCTTCGCTGTTCAGGTAAGCCCCATGTTCCACAGAGTCCACCCCGGCGGTTGCAGCGGCAAGCACATTGGCGCTGCCGTTGGCATGGGCCATGACGGCCATACCTTCGCTGTGAGCGATGTGAATCAGTTGATGAATTTCATCCGGGGATAAGCCGTCTTCCGTTAATACACCGTAGTGGTCGAAATCCATCAGACCGGAGATCATAATTTTGATAAAATCAGCGCCGCTGTCCCGAAAAGCTTTCACAAGGGCGGTATATTCTTTGAGATCGTGGTAAACGGTGCCGATAAAGCTGCCGTAATGTCCCTCCTTACACAGGGGAGAATAGGGGGTGCGGTAGGTAATGCCATATTCGGGAGCCAGTTCTCGGGCCCGTTTTCCTGCGCCCCAGCGGTCACCGCCGTCCCGCAGGTAGGTAAAGCCTGCCAAGCTGTAGGTGTTGAGAGTTTTGCGCACCCACTTTTCATCCACTTTTTCTGCGTGGCGGGCTATGGCGGACTTCCACCAACAGCCATCCAAAACCATGTGCATATGACAGTCGACCATATCCCAACACCTGCCTTTCCCGGTCAGTATAACAGAAAATATGCCGCGATGCAAGGCGCATCGCGGCATAAAACTTATTCTGTACGCAAAGCAACCACCGGATCCTTGTTGGCTGCGCTGTGGGCAGGAATCAAGCCCGCAGCAGCTGTAAGCAAAATGGAAATGGTAATCAAGATCACAGCGGCAAGGGGCGGCAGATAGGCTTCAGCATTGAGCCCTGCCAGATTTTTAATCAGTATATTTATGGGAATAATTAAAACTTCTGTCAGAGCAATGCCCACCAGACCGGCTGCCAGACCCTCAATCATGGTCTCTGCATTGAAGACACGGCTGATGTCCTTCTTGGAAGCGCCCACAGCCCGGAGAATACCGATCTCCTTGGTGCGCTCCAAAACGGAGATGTTGGTGATGATGCCAATCATGATGGAGGAAACCACAAGGGAAATTGCAACAAAGGCAATCAGAATATAGCTGATGGCATTGATAATGGTGGTGATGGAGGACATCATCAAGCCCACATAATCGGTGTATGTGATTTGGTCCGCTTCCTCTTTGGTGGCATTGTAGCTTGCAATGATCTGGGCAATGTCGTCTTTCGCCTCAAAGTCCACGGGGTAAATGTTGATTGCTGCGGGCTTGGTGGGATCGGAAACGCCCAGAAGTGTCAGGTTGCCGTCATAGGTGGCCTGAGAATAATTGTTTGCAAAGGATTTGGAAACCGTTGCGGCAATTTGTTCCTCAGACATTCCCGCCTGCTGCATTTGCGCAATGCCTGATTGCAGCTGGGCTTGCTGCTCCTGGGGCAGCGTGGGGAGCATTTGCTGAATCTCAGCCATGGTGTACACAACGGGTTCAGCATTGGGGTCGGTAAAGGGCAGGCCGGTGAATACATCGGTGTGGGGGGCTTCCTTTTGCTCTTTCACGATTTGGGAGTCAGCAACCATGTCCATAACCTTTTCCATCAATGCGCTGGTGTATCCGATTACGCCGGCGGAAACGCCGGAAACAGCCCCTTCCTTGGCGCGAACCACGCCAACGATGGTGACTGCCTCAGCGGACTGGATGGTTGCAGTCATGTGCAGGGGATCCTGGGAACGGTCTTCCCAGATACCCTCGTTGAAGACATAGCCGTCTGTTACAGGAACGACCTTAAAATCCATGCCGATGAAATCGTCAAAAGAGAATTCCCGCACGGTGGTATCGATTTCGGCATCCTTGCCGTTTATCTTATTTTGCATGGCTTCCTGGAGTACGGTAATATCCAGAATACCCAAGGCATACAGGGTGTAGTCGGTGACGCGGTTGTATTCATCTACAACCAGAACAAGCTCATTCCAGGCGGTGGGCAGCTTGCCGGAAAGCACTTGGTACTGGGTTTTCAGCAGTTCATCGTTTCCGGTGAGGCGAACAAACACATCGGTGGACATCAGCGGACTTTCCGGCATGCCCATTGCAGAGAAGACCCCGCTGGGATTGACCTGATAGATGCCGTTGGAGGTGTCTGCCTTGTAAATGTTCAGGGGCGTGGAATACTCATAGCGAATTTCGGTGCTCAGCTCTTCCAATCCGCTGTTACCGGATTCGATAAATTCCTTGAATGCGGTCAGATTGTTGTTGCTGGCGCTGGAGAACATCATATCCATCATGCCGGACATCACATTGGCAGAGTAAATGGTGTTTTCGTCATACTCCGTTTCCGTCATGCCCTCTTCCATGGCGGTGATCATACTTGCCATGTCCATGGCGCTGGATTGCAGCGTCACAGGATAGTTGGAGAGGGTGTCTTTTTCCACCTCGTCAATGTAGAGATTGATACCGGTGGAAATACTTAGGATCAAGGCAATGCCTACAATGCCGATGGAACCGGCAAAGGCGGTCATGATGGTACGGCCCTTTTTGGTCATGAGGTTGCTCATGGAAAGCATAAAGGCGGTGAACAGGGACATGGAGGCACGGCTGCCTTTTTCGGTGGCAGATCTGGCGGAGACTTCTCCCTTGCCGTCGTAGGGATTGGAGTCGGAAACGATCAATCCGTCCAGCAGCTTGACTGTGCGGGTGGCGTAGGTTTCCGCAAGCTCCGGATTGTGGGTGACCATGATTACCAGACGGTCATTGGCGATTTCCTTTAAAAGCTCCATAACCTGCACGGAGGTTTCCGAATCCAATGCGCCGGTGGGTTCGTCTGCCAGTAAGATTTCGGGATCGTTGACCAAAGCCCGGGCAATGGCAACTCTCTGCATTTGACCGCCAGAAAGCTGATTAGGCTTCTTATGCAGTTGGTCACCCAGACCCACTTTTTCCAAAGCCTCTGCAGCCCGGCGGCGGCGCTCGCTACGCTTGATACCGGAAAGGGTCAATGCCAGCTCCACATTGGCAAGAACACTTTGGTGGGGGATGAGGTTGTAGCTTTGGAACACAAAGCCAACGGAGTGATTGCGGTAGGTGTCCCAATCCCGGCTTTTGTATTCCTTGGTGGAACGGCCCCGAATACATAGATCACCGGAGGTGTAGCGGTCCAAACCGCCGATGATGTTCAGTAACGTGGTTTTTCCACAGCCGGAGGGTCCCAGTATTGCCACGAATTCCGATGGTCGGAAAGCAATGCTAACACCCTTCAGCGCTTGAACCGTGTTGGCACCGGCATCGTAATGCTTGACAATATCAAATAATTTCAGCATGGTATTGCCCCTTTTCCTGAGATTTGGTTTTATCTTAAAAAGAATGTATGAACTCTGTGTGAATACAGAGAAAATATTCCCACTTATTTTCCAATCCAAACAAAGCGGGGACCGGAATATTCATCCCGCATCACAGTTTCCGTCCACATAGCGGCGGGTCGAACCCAAAGCCCTTTTTCTCCGTACAGTGCGCGGTAGACCACCATGGGTTCCATCGTTTCAGAATGTTGCGCAACACCCAGAACTTCATATTCCTTACCTTTAAAATGGCGGTATTTTCCGGGCTTAATTTCCATGGGTATAACTCCTTTTTTAAAGAAAGGTGCGTCGAAACTACGACGCACCTTAACTGTATCCATATCAGCGAACGGAATCCAAAACATCCTCGGCTGTGAAGATGCTGTTAAACAAATTCTTGTTGTTTTCCAAATTGTCGCCGGTGACCATCACACGGCCAATGCGCACCTGGTTTCGGGATACATCGCAGTATCCGGTGCCGAAGCCAACAAAATAGCGGAAACCGGCGCTGCTGAGGATGTTGAACTTATCACCGGAGTAGGTGCCGCTGCCGTCTAGAATGTCGCTGTTCTTGGCAAATACAAAGGTATCAATGGCACCCATGAGCGGAGCGGCTTCCTGCTGCCACTTTGCCAGATCAGCCTGAATGTCAGCAGCGGACAGCTTACCGTAGGCCTTGTTACCGTAGGTGTAGCAAGCCAGGCGGTAGCCCTTGTCCTTTAAGGCCTGAATCACATTGGTCAGCGCTTGCCGTTCTGTTTCGTCCACAGGCACGCCCTTTTCGTAGCCTGCCCGGTAGCCGAACAGTCCGTCATAACCGGAAACGGAGATGATCGCTCTGGCGCCCCGGTAGGAGAAGCCGGGGTTGCGGGCAATGAAATCTTCCAGCATGGGAACGATATCGTAGCTGCCGGTAACAGTTGTGCCATTGTTATCCACATATTCATTGGTCAGCTTGCCGGTGCCGTCAACAATGAGCTTGCTGGCAAAGCCGTCGCCGCCTTTGTCTGCTACGCCGTCACCGTCGCTGTCCACCATGTAGGCGTAGTAGTTAGCCTGGGTCTGGGTGATCATTAAGGGCTTCTTGCCCTCGGGAAGGTATAGAGTGCCGAGAGCCAGGGACACTGAGCCGTCGGCATTTTCTGTTGTTTCTACAAAATCGTCGAAGTCCACCAGAATGTAGTTATTGTCATAAAGCTCCTGTAAAATCCGGGAGAACTCTGCGGTGGTAATATAATGATAGGGATAGGAACTGCCGTAGCGGTCGTCAGAGAATGCCTTTTGCGCATCCACAACCAGCTGGTGGATGGAAAGATTTACGATTTGGGAGGGGTCGGACCAGGCAACCAGACTGTCTTTTGCCATAACACAGGCATCCCGCAGAGCAATCAGATTGTCGAAGGAATAGAAATCCCCCTGGAAGGAATCCAGCAGGGCAATGGCACCCTCATAATCGCAGCCGGCGGCCAGGGCTTCTGCCTGGGCCAGAATACGGTTGGCCTCGGCTTCCTGTTCCAACAGCGCTTGCGCCTGGGATTGTTCGGCTGCAATGCTTTCCTGCTTTTCCTGTTCGCGGCGGGCGTTGCTGCGCTTTATGGAACCGGAAATAAATACAACAAACAGGATAATCACTGCGACAATCACCATCAACGGTGCGTAGGTATCCATAAATTTTTTAATCTTGCTTCTCCGTCTGCGACGGGGGTTGGGGCGGCGCTTGGGAGCATTTTGTTTATTCTCCATGGGTAGCCCTGCCTTTCAATTGAATATAGTTATAAACATTATACAACATTAATCACCAAAATGCAAGAAAAAAGCCGGGCAGAACTGCCCGGCTTCCATATTTTATGCGTATTCGATGGTGATGTCGCTGAAATTGGCTTTGGCTTCCAGGTGGATCACGCCTTGGGGGTTGGCATCGGGATGACCTTCAAGGGAGATTTCTCCAAAGGAGGTGCTGGTAGTAGGCTTTACCTCAAACCGCCGGGGTATGATTAAGGTCATGTCACCGAAGCTGCAGTTGACATCCAGGTGACAATTTTCTGCCACTTCCTTTACATGAGTGAAATCCAGTTCAAAATCGCCGAATTTGCCGGTGATGGTGCCGCTGCGCAGCTTATCCATGCAGATCTCCTGGGTAAGGTCGGCAAACTCTGCGTTGTAGGTTATGTGGTCACCGTCCGCATTGTAGTCTACCTTCTTTATATTTTTGCCGTTTTTCGTAACCCGGAACTTGCTTTTTTTCGGCTTTTTCAGGGCGTCCACCGTCAGGCTTAGGCCGAAGAGGATCAGTACAACAGGCAGAATCATGGAACGGCTGAGTGAGAAGGGAAGCAGGCTCAGATTGTCCAGCATGAAGTAGCTGCCGAACAAAAAGCATCCAACGGAAAAGAAGGAGAATTTACGAAGCAGCCCAAACAGACCGTAGATGGCAAGACCTGTAGTCCAGAGGGTGCTCCATAGGGAAAGCTCCCAATTCTGCAGATTGCTCAGAAGCATCTGAACACCTACTCCCAATACCCACAGGGCAAAGCACAATGCCCAGTGCCTGCCGCTTTCGATCTGCAGGTTCCAGTTGGAGGATCCATGGATATGGTCGTTATCATCATGATCGCCGAAATCGTCCTCGGTAACGATTTCTGCCTGATGAATGGGGGGTTCTTTTCCTAATAAGGCGTCAGTGGTGATGCCAAATATTTCTGATAAGGTGACCAGCATGGAAATATCCGGGCAGGATTGATCGTTTTCCCATTTGCTGACTGCCTGGGCAGTAACCCCCAGTTTCTCCGCCAGCTGATCCTGGGTCAGTCCCAGATTCTTTCTGTGGTGCACTATGCGTTTGCCAATGCTGTCTTCCATAGGTATGTACCTCCTGTGAGATTCTGATATTATCATGCCATAATTTCCGGGAAAAAGCTATCAAATATTCGTTAATTTTTAAAAATCGCATTCTCAACGGCAGGTTGAGCGCCAATCAACTGACCGTTGAACCGCTGTGGCGGAGGTTTTTCTTGCCTTATGGCGAGGATTGGGCTATAATGAGCAAAAAGGAGGTATTGCTATGGAAAAAATCACAAGCTTTACCATCGACCATATCCGCCTGCAGCCGGGGCTGTATGTTTCCCGTAAAGACCGAGTGGGAGAGGAAACTGTTACGACCTTTGATTTGCGCTTTACCAGCCCCAATGAAGAGCCGGTTATGAATACTGCCGAAATGCACACCATTGAGCATCTGGCGGCTACTTATCTGCGAAATGACTCCCAATGGAAAGACCGGGTGCTGTATTTTGGCCCTATGGGCTGCCGCACCGGCTTTTACCTGCTGCTGGCAGGTGACCATGCCTCCCGGGATATTTTGGATCTGGTTGGGGATTGCTTCCGCTTTGTAAGAGATTTTCAAGGAGAAGTA
>JAZRBJ010000054.1:0-77819 GCA_045635065.1 Faecousia sp.
GGTCGGGCATCTTGCTCTTAGCGATCTCAGTGATCTGAGCCTTAGTGATGGTGCCAACCTTCTGCTTCTTGGGAACACCGGAACCCTTGCTCAGGCCGATGGCCTTGGTGATCAGCAGGGGGGTAGGGGGAGTCTTGGTAATGAAGGTGAAGCTGCGGTCAGCGTAAACAGTGATGACAACAGGGATCTTGTAACCTTCCATTGCCTGGGTACGAGCGTTGAATTCCTTGATAAATGCGGCGATGTTAACACCGTGCTGGCCCAGAGCGGGACCCACAGGGGGGGAAGCGGTAGCCTTTGCGGCGTTGATCTGAAGTTTGATAATACCAGTGACTTTCTGTGCCATTATAAGCACCTCCTGAATATATTGTGGTACTATGCGCATTGCGCATTTTTTGCGGGGTTATAACCCCTCCCACGTTCCGGCCGGAAATCCGACCCGATGCGTTTACTGGGAAATGACCTCAATCTGATCGAGTTCAAACTCGACAGAGGTCTCTCGGCCAAACATAGATACGATAACGTTGACCGAATTGTTTTCGACCTCGATGCTCTCCACAGTACCGGTGAAAGAGCTCAGAGGACCGTCGAGGATACGCACACTGTCGCCCACGGTGTAGTTGACGATAATCTCGCGCTTCTCAACACCCATCTGATAAACTTCCTCATCGGTGAGGGGAGTGGGGTCGTTGCTGGATGTGCCCACGAAGCCGGTCACTCCGCGAACATTCCGGACTACATGCCATGTATCATCACTGTAAACCATTTTAACCAGCACATAACCGGGGAAGACCTTACGATCATAGGTCTTGCTGGCGCCGGACTCGGTAATCTCGGTGACAGTTTCCATAGGGATGGAAATGGCCAAAATACGATCCTGCAGATTATGTTTTTCAATGGTCTTTTCAATGGTGGCTTTTACAGTGTTCTCATAACCGGAGTAGGTATGGACAACATACCACTTTGCAGATTCTGCCATATCGCAACCCCTTACTTAACGAGGTTGATCAGTGCAGCAATGCCACGCTGGGAAACAATGTCAAATACCCAGATAAACATGCCGATAACGATCACGCAAGCGATAACGATCAGGGTGTTCTTGGCAACCTGCTTGGGGGTGGACCAAACGACCTTCTTCAGCTCGCTGCGAAGCTCGCGGAAGTATCTGCGGATACCGCCCCAGGTTCTTTTGAACCAGTTTTCCTTCTTGACGTCTGCCATGATGTCAGGGCCTCCTTACTTGGTCTCGTTGTGAGTTGTGTGCTTTCTACAGAATCTGCAGTACTTCTTCATTTCGAGACGGTCGGGGTCGTTCTTTTTGTTCTTCATGGTGTTGTAGTTTCTCTGCTTGCACTCGGAGCATCTCAAAGTGACTTTAACGCGCATAACGGCACCTCCTTATATTGCCTCCCTGTATCACCCAGTCTAGAAAAATTTAGTAAGAGCGGGCAACTACAATATCCGCTCCTGGGCTGAAAAAGGCGCAAAAATAAAAGCCCTTTTTCACAGGTAGAATCATTCTATCACAGGGGGGCTGCTAAGTCAACAAAAATTTTCTTTATTTTTTGTTATTTTTGCACTATAATGATTTCAGAAATCAGAATGAAAGGATTTTTAGTCTATGAAACGAATTATGGCGGTGGATTACGGTGATGCACGCACCGGTATTGCCATCTCTGATCTGCTTTGCTCCATTGTTGGAACGACTTCGGTTATTCACAGTCGCAATGATGATAAAACCATTTCCCAAATTCAGGAGATGATCAAAGCATCGGATGTGGGAGAACTGGTGGTTGGGTTGCCCAAAAACATGGACGGCTCAGAAGGCCCCAGAGCTGAGGCTTGCCGTGCATTTGCCAAAAAGCTGCAAGATGAAACCGGCTTGACGGTAAATATGTGGGACGAAAGACGCACAACCGTGGAAGCACATCAGATTCTTTCTGATCACAATTACCATGGCAAGAAACGAAAAAACACGGTGGATGCTGTGGCAGCGTCTTTGATACTTGAGGGTTATTTAGGCTTCCGTTCCCGGTAAAGAATTTCACGCAGTCCGGTAAATAGCAAAAGAAACCCGAAGGGCTTTTTTAATGCTTCCGTATCGATGCGGCTTCCAGCAAAGGAAAAAACTGCGGCGGCAGCCGTGCCTGCAAGGATTGCCGGCAAAAGCTTTTCAGGTGACAGTTTGCCTTTTTTATATTGTAATATACAGCTGATTACTGCTGCAGGGATAAAAAACAGCAGATTGATCCCCCGGCAGGTTTGCTGAGACATATTCAATACTAGGGAAAGCCATAGGATCAAAAGGCTTCCGCCTCCAACACCCAAGCCTGCCAGAATACCCAAAACAGTTCCCGTAAATACGGCAAAGGGAAAGCTGTTTAACATAGATAACGGACACCTCCCCAAAGGATCAATGTGCCAAGGAGTCTGTGAAGCCATTTGGTGGGGATTTTCCTGCTCACGGGCAGGGACAATATTCCGCCAACAAAGCTGCCTATGAGATAGGGAAATGATGTTCTGAAGGGAAGACCTTTTGTGACCCATACGCTTATGAGGGATACTGTGCAAACAGGCAGGATCACACATACGGATGAGGGGAATATGGTGTCTTCCTCCAGATCTGTGAACAATCTAAGCAAGGGGACCAGGACCATACCGCCACCGGCGCCGAAAAGGCCCGTTACTGCTCCGGCTGCTAACCCGGCAGCTGCGCAGCCGACTATAGATTTATATTTCAATAAAACGCCTCCTGTGGGAATTTTCTCCACAGGAGGCGTGTTTTATGCAATTAGCTCAATCTCTCAGCGATAATGAAGTCGTGGTCGATCAGGGAATCGTCCAGCAGCTCAACTTGAGCAGCTTCTACCAGACCGTCAAACCAATTGTTGTAGTCTTCTTCGCGCTTTGTGGATTCCAGCATGTGGTCACGGTAGGTCTCGTCACTGGTGCCCACGAAGTAGATCAGATGGAAGCCGTGTTCGGTTTCCACAATTTCATAGTCACCCTCTATACGGGTGGCATCAAAGATCCAATTGTCAAACTCTTCAACCATCTCGCCGGGATGCACATCCTCGTACAGACCGCCATTGGATTTGGAGCCGGTATCCTCAGTCTTTTCAGATGCCAGCTCGCCAAAACTTTCGGAGGTCTTCTCGCCGGCCAACCACTCATCACGGATGGCTTCCAGCTTGGTCTTTGCGGCAGCCTTATCTTCGTCGGAGATGACAGTGTTTCCGCTTTCATCTGTTGTGCTGCCGGTGGGCTTGATCAGAATGTGGCGAACATTGACCAGTTTCATTTCGTTGTCATTTCTGCCCTGCATCAGCACGACATAATAGCCGTCAACAGTTTCGGTCTCATTGCCTTCTGCGTCAGTGGTAACGGAAATATGCTCCACATAACCCAGATCGCCAACCTCACGGTCTTCGGCAGCAAGCCATTGGGCAAGATTCTCATTAATGCTGCTATAAAGAGAATCCTTGGTTTCGGTGCTCTTGGCGGTGGAATCATCCTTGTAGGCTTCCTGCTTACTGATGGCAGTATCCAGAGCCAGGTTGGTATCTGCACCGCTGGCAACCAGAGCCTTTGCAACTTCTTCTGCAGCAGCCAGGGCATCAGCCTGTTCCTTGTCGGAATAGGTTGTGCCGCTGTCGGTCTTGGTACCACCGGTAAGGAAATCTGCGGATTCTACAAGGAAGGTTGTATAGCTGAAGGAAGAGAATTTGTCAAAATTCTCGTCGTTGTATGCCTTCAGTTCTTCGGGGGTATAGGTCAGGCCGTCATAATATTCTGCCTGGTAGGAGCTAACCACCGCCAGAACTTCCAAATAGTTGCGGAAGGTATCCTTGCGGGCGCCATTGCCGTATGCAGTCTTCAGGTATTTTCTGAAGGAAATATTGTTGGCCTTTGCAATTTCCGCATAGACATCAATGGTAGCATCTACTTCAGCCTTGTCTTCCTCTGTGAGCACATGGCCGTTGCGAATTGCCTCATCGTACATGGCATATATGGTCTTGGCATCTTCCACAGCCAGCTCAGCAAAGTACTCACTGAAGGACTGATTCTCATCAAATGCCTGCTGATCCAGAGGGGAGTTCACATCCAGACCAAAGATCCAGGAAACATACATATCGGTGTATTCACCATACTGCCCGTACCAGTTGGAGTAGGCTTCTCTGATCACATCCACATAGTAGTAGTTCAATTCGGCTGCGGTCAAAGTGTGTTCTCCGATGACGATTGCGTTATTGTTTTTCTGGCGAATGCCGCTGTTATTAAAAGCTGTCAGACTGAAAACGGAAATAGCTGCAACCAAAATCAGCGCAATCGCGGACATAAAGATGGTTGTGAAGAGTTTCAGCTTTTTAGCCTCTTTCTGCTCAGCCAGCTGCTTTTGGGTCAGCTGAGCGGCATTCTGCTCCTTACGGAGCTTTTTCTTGCTGGAAGCGCTCATGTAATCAATTCCTCTCATTATACAGTGGGTTATCAAAGCCGACATTTCGGCGCACAGACTTAAACAGTATAACGGATGTTTCTAAACTTTGCAAGTATAAATTACATACTAATAAGTAAATAATTTTTGAATTAGTTATAAAAAAAGCACGGGAAGTCGAAACTTCCCGTGTGAAAACCCGCTTTGGCCGTGTGCATCCGAGTATGACCTGCACGAATCGGCAGGTGGGTCGCCGCTCTTTGCTTTAGCTGCTCCCAACATCCACCTGTCGTCAAAGCGCAGGCGGGAGGTCTGCAATCGGGCAAAGAAGCCAAGCATCCCAAATATAAGATGTGGGTCCAAACGGACACATGCACGTACCAAGCAGGCTGTGGATCAATCTTTCTCAGATTCCTCGTAAAGCTGGTCCATAATCAAGTTGTATACAGTTTCTAATTCAGATTCGTCTTCAATGGCGCAGAGAACATCTTCTCCGTCTTCTTCAACGGATTTCAGAATACTTACCTCGGGAGAATCGCTTTCGTCAGTTCCGGCAGGAATTACTGCAAGGTAAGTACAGCCGTTATACTCTGTGGTGGAAAGAATCTCCAGCTCAAACTCTTCGCCGTCTTCATCCACAATGGTCATAAAATCAGAACCAAATGTATCACTCATAGGATTTTTTCTCCTTAACTGTTATTTCTAAGAATATTTTACAGGATGGTTTTGTCAAAATCAAGTGCTGACAGCCCTTTTTTACTTAAGGAAGATATATTTATTGAAACAAAAATTAATTTACAAATTATTTATGAAAATAGGTCTTTCGTTTTTCTTCCGGGTATGCTATAATCATATGAACAAAAGTGGGCAATTATACCACTGACGAATAGAAATGTTTCCCGTACCGGTTTTGACACCGATGTAATGGAGGTTATATTATGGCAAACGATAAAAACAGAAAGAGAGAATGGAAAGTGCCGGATGGCCTTTTGAAAACCTGGAACAGCCTGAAAAAAGTGATGGCTGTTGTATTGGCTGCTTTGAAGGTCGTTGGCATTGCCCTGGCTACTGTTGCCATTATATGCGTAATTTGCGGCTTTGTGTTTGTAAATGTGTTGGGTGACTATTTGGAGAATGATATTATTCCCGATGCCGGCATGGATTTGAGCAATTTTGATGCGGATTTGAATTCCTTTGTGTATCATGTGGATTCTAACGGAGACATTAAACTGCTTCAAAGATTGCACGCGAACAATAACCGTGAATGGGTAGATTATGAAGATATTCCTCAAAATTTAATTAATGCCACGGTAGCTATTGAGGATAAGCGTTTCTTTGAGCATCAAGGCGTTGACTGGGTCACTACCATTAAGGCCTGTGCAAGAATGTTCTTTGGCGATGGCTCCAAGGGCGGTTCTACCATTACCCAGCAATTTATCAAGAACTGGACCAAGGAAGACAGTGTTACTGTTCAGCGTAAGGTGTTGGAGATTTTCCGCGCTACGGAGTTTGAAAAGCGCTATGACAAGAAGCTGATTCTGGAGTATTATTTAAATACCATTTATATGGGTAACCGTAGAAACGGTGTTAAGATGGCAGCCGAATATTATTTCGGTAAAGAGTTGGAACAACTGACCTTGGCAGAATGTGCTAGCTTGATCAGTATTACAAACAACCCTTCTCTTTACAATCCCTACCGTACCAACCTGGATAACGGCGGCTTAAATGGTGCCGACCGTAACCGTGTCCGTATGACTAACACCTTAGAGCAGATGCTGGAGCAGGGCATGATTTCACAGGAACAGTTTGATGAGGCGGTTGATCAGGAAATTGTATTTAAGAATGGTATTGATGAGCAGGACAGAATTGTTTCTTGCAGCAAGGAAGGCTGCGAATACCGGGGTACAGTTGCTACCTATACCCAAAAAGACGAAAAGTATTATTGCCCCAGATGTGAAACAGAAACTGATGTTGATCTGGATGCGTCCCAAACAGTCTATTCCTATTTTGTGGATACCGTTATTGAAGATGTGGCCAAAGATTTGGCAGAAAAAGACGGCGTGGAGTGGAGTGACGAAACCCAGGAGATCTACAAGGAGATTATTCAAAGCGGAGGCTACCATATTTATACCACTCTGGATATGGAGGTTCAAAAGCAGGTAGATAAGATTTATCAGGACCTGAGCCAGATCCCCAAGGTAAGAGGCGGCCAGCAGCTGCAGTCTGCCATTGTGGTGCTGGATAATAAGACCGGTGACATTGTGGCGCTGTGCGGCGGTGTGGGCACAGAGAAGGAGCATGACGGCTGGAACCGTGCAGTGGATTCTGATTTGCAGACCGGTTCTTCCATTAAACCCTTGACCATTTACGGTCCCGGCTTTGAGGCGGGCGCCATTAATCCCGCAACGGTTGTCAAGGACCTTCCTTTGAAATATGTGGATGATTCCGGCTGGCCCAAAAACGAGAACAAGGTATACAATTATTCTCTGACCATTCGTGGCGCTATTGTTGACTCCATTAATGGTGTGGCAGCCAACACCTTGAAAGCTATCGGCACAGGCTATTCCTATAAGTTTGCCAAGGAAAAATTCGGACTTTCCGGTTTGGTTGAAAAGTATGTTGGTTCTTCCACCGGAATTACCATGTCGGATATTGATTATGCGCCTCTCGCCATGGGCGCTCAGACGATAGGTATTACTGTGCGGGATATGGCAAGTGCTTTTGGCTGCTTTGCCAATGACGGCGTGTACCGTGAAGGCAGAACCTATACAAAGGTCTATGACAGCGACGGCAACCTTGTTTTGGAAAATCTGCAGGAGACCAGACAGGTGGTTTCTGCCAAGACTGTTAACTATATGAATGACTGTCTGGCCCAGGCAGTTACGGAAGGTACCGGTAAGGCTGCTCAGATTTCTGGCCAGATCGTTTGCGGCAAGACCGGTACTACCTCCAGTAAGCGTGACCGCTGGTTCTGCGGATACACTAAGTATTATACTGCTGCCGTGTGGTGCGGATTTGATCAACCTGCGGTTATCAATGTTACCGGCAACCCTGCAGCCCAGCTGTTTTCCAAGGTTATGACTCCTGTGCATAAGGGGCTGAAAGCAGAATCTTTGGTGAATACCAGTGTGCTGAATACGGTTACGGTCTGTTTGGATTCCGGCAAGCTTGCAACAGATGCTTGTAATTTGGATGTTCGTGGAATTTCGCGCACAGATCAGGCCAGAGTTTACAAGGAAGATATTCCTAAGGGTAATTGCGATGCCCATGTTGTGGTGGATTATTGCACCGAAGGTTGCGGTGTGGCTACGGAGTACTGCGCCAAATTCGCAGAGGTAACCGGAAAGCCCGTTGAGAAAAAATCCCTGGTTAAACTGACCTATGAAGAGGTGGAAGCCATTGTTAAGGCAGGTACTACCGGTCTGAACGAAGTCCATCTTCGGGAGGATATGGTCTATCTGATTACCAAGGATAAGAAGGATGGGGAATATCATGGATTCAATGGCGACAAGAATCCCGGTATCAACTCTCCTTATTTGATTTGCCCGCTGCATAACGAGAAAACCTGGAATGAATATCTGATTGCAAACGGTATTCCTGCAGGTCAGGAATAAGGAGGGCGCATGATCTGGATATCTGATGCATGGAAGGATTATGAAGTCCTTGATACCTCCAACGGTGAACGTCTGGAGCGGTGGGGAAAGTATATCCTGGTTCGCCCGGACCCCCAGGTGATCTGGAATACACCCCACGATATTCCTCAATGGAAAAAGTACGATGCACGTTATGTCCGTTCCTCCACAGGCGGTGGGCATTGGTCGGAGCATCACCTGCCGGAACGCTGGCAGATCCGATATAAGGATTATCTCACTTTTAATGTAAAACCCATGAATTTTAAGCATACCGGCGTGTTTCCGGAGCAGGCTGCCAACTGGGATTTTATTCGGGAGAAGGTGACTTCTGCTGACAGACCGGTGCGGGTGTTGAATTTGTTTGCTTATTCCGGTGGTGCGACATTAGCCGCTGCTGCCGGTGGGGCAGAAGTATATCATGTGGATGCCTCCAAGGGCATGGTTGCCTGGGCGAAGGAAAATGCCCAGGCGTCCGGTTTGGCAGACCGTCCCATTCATTGGATTGTGGACGATTGCGGTAAGTTTATTCAAAGAGAAATCCGCAGAGGCCGCCGCTATGACGGCATCATTATGGACCCTCCAAGCTATGGACGGGGTCCCAGTGGTGAGATCTGGAAAATGGAAACCAGCTTTTATCCCTTTCTGTTGGAAGTGGCAAAGCTGTTGACCGATAATCCTTTGTTTGTTGTTATCAATTCTTATACCACCGGTCTTGCGCCGTCGGCAGTTGGCTATGCTTCCGATGTGGTGTTTTCCGGTGCCCATGGCAGCGGCAGTACTGCTGTTGGAGAGTTAGGTCTTCCGGTAACCTCCAGCGGTCTGGTTTTGCCCTGCGGCAGTACGGGTCGCTGGACCCCCTGAACATCCCTGAGAGGGAGGAATGGCTTTGAAAGAAGCAATTTGTGTTAAAAATCTGGCATATACTTATCCGGGCGTGGATGACACGCCCGGCGTTGCCGTATTTGAGGACCTGAATCTTTGCATAGAAGAGGGTAGCTTTGTTGCGGTATTGGGCGGTAACGGTTGTGGAAAATCCACCCTTGCCAAGCATTTTAATTCCATATTGCTTCCTTGTGGCGGCCGTGTTTCTGTGTGTGGAATTGATACCGCAAATGAGGACAGGATTCAGTATATTCGACGTAATGTTGGCATGGTGTTTCAGAATCCTGATAATCAGATTGTTGCCAATGTTGTGGAGGAGGATGTGGCGTTTGGCCCGGAAAATCTGGGTGTTTCCACCCCTGAGATCCGCCACAGAGTGGATAAGGCATTGAAGCAGGTTGGTATGTACGAATACCGGGAGCATGCGCCCCACCTTCTGTCCGGTGGACAGAAGCAACGGGTAGCCATTGCCGGTGTGATTGCCATGGAACCGAAATGCATTGTTCTGGACGAACCCACAGCCATGTTGGACCCTAAGGGAAGAAGAGAAGTCATGGATACGGTTCTTCGGTTGAATGAAGAAAAGAAGATTACGGTTGTGTTAATTACGCACCACATGGAAGAAGCTGCCCTTGCAGACCGTGTTGTGGTGTTACACAAGGGGAATGTTGCGCTGGACGGTTTGCCTGAAGAGGTGTTCTCTCAGGTAGAATTACTGCATGATATTGGCTTGGCTGCGCCGGAAACTGTGGAGCTGTGTTATGAATTGAATAAACAGGGTTTTCAATTGCCCTTGAATAAACTTAGTATAGAAGATTGTGCGCAGATACTTTATGATTCGTTAAAGGTCTGACCCACAGGAGGAATGGAAATTGGCACCTTTTTTACAGGTACAAAATTTAAGTCATATATATAGTGCTGGAACGCCCTTTGAGCATACTGCGCTTTCTGATGTTTCTTTTACAGCAGAGCGGGGTGAATTCATTGGCGTAATTGGACATACAGGTTCGGGAAAGTCTACTTTGATGCAGCACCTTAACGGCTTATTAAAACCCACTTCCGGCAGCATTTTGCTGGACGGAGAAAGTATATGGAAGAACAAGGCCACTATGCGGCAAAGCCGTTTTCGTGTTGGCCTGGTTTTTCAGTACCCTGAGTACCAGTTGTTTGAAGAAACGGTGTACAAGGATATTGCTTTTGGACCTAAAAATATGGGTCTTTCCCAAGAGGAAATTCATCGCCGCGTTTTGGAGGCTGCCGGTTTTGTTGGTATAACTGAGCAGCAGCTTGAGGTTTCTCCTTTTGACCTTTCCGGTGGACAAAAACGTCGTGTTGCCATTGCGGGCGTGATCGCCATGGAGCCTGAAATCTTGATTTTGGACGAACCTTCAGCGGGTTTGGATCCGGTCGGAAGGGAAGAAATTCTAGCTAATATCCGCGCTTATAAAGAGGCGAAAAATGCAACCATTATGATGGTAAGCCATTCCATGAATGATGTTGCCAGAATGGCTGACAGGCTGCTGGTTATGAATGATGCGCGCCTTGCCATGAACGGAACACCCGGTGAGGTGTTTTTGCATGCAGAAGAATTGTTGGAAATGGGTCTGGATATTCCGGTGGTAACCAGACTGTTTTTGCAGTTGCGTGCATTGGGCGCAAATGTGGAAAATATATATACCATGGAGCAGGCAATAGCAGCCCTTTGCAGGGTCAAAGGAGGTGCTGACCATGCTTAAGGATATTACGTTAGGTCAGTATTTCCCGGGAAAATCCATCGTTCACCGTTTGGATCCCAGAACCAAGCTGTTAATTTTGGTGGCTTATATTGTTGCGCTTTTTACAGCAAAAAGTTGGGTATCCTATGGGTTATGCTTTCTTTTTCTCAGCTTTTGCATTATTATTTCTCACATCCCTGTTAAAACGCTTTTGCGTGGTATGAAGCCGCTTCTGGTGATTCTTATCTTTACAGGTGTTTTGAATCTGTTTTTCACAGATGGAGAAACAGAGCTTTTTAGTAAATTTGGAATAACCATAACACTGGAAGGTGTGATTCGAGCCGTATATATGGTTTTCAGAATCCTGATGCTGATTAGTGCCACCTTCCTTCTAACCTATACAACATCTCCTATTTCTCTTACCGACGGTCTGGAATCCTTACTCGGCCCCTTGAAGAAAATTCGTGTTCCGGTTCATGAACTGAGCATGATGATGAGCATTGCCCTTCGTTTTATTCCCACATTGATTGAGGAAACGGACAAGATTATGTCTGCCCAGAAGGCAAGAGGCGCGGATTTTGAAACCGGTGGATTGATGAAGCGGGTTAGGGCACTGGTGCCTATTTTGGTGCCATTGTTTATCAGCGCTTTCCGCCGGGCAGATGAACTGGCTACCGCCATGGAATGCCGCTGTTATCAGGGCGGGGAAGGACGCACCAAGATGAAACTTCTTCGCTACCGCCGTGGGGATATTTTTGCATGGCTGACTGCGGTGTTGCTGCTTGCCGGTGTGATTGTTACCGTTCAGTTTGGTTTATGAGGTATATCATGCGTAATATTGCATTGTTTTTAACTTACGAAGGTACTTCCTACCATGGCTGGCAGATTCAAAAAAACCTTTCCACAGTTCAGGAAACGCTGGAAAAGGCAGTGGCAGCAGTTATAGGGCACAGCGTGCATGTTACGGGATGTGGAAGAACGGATGCCGGAGTACATGCCAAGTGCTATGTAGCTAATTTCCGTACGGAATCAACCATTCCCGTAGAGAGGCTTCCTTATGCGCTGAATACACACCTGCCCGAGGATATTGTTGTCACAAAGGCTTTTGAGGTCGGGGAGGACTTCAATGCCATTGGCTCCTGTCAGCGCAAGGAATATACCTATTTGATCTACAATTCCCGGGTTCGGGATCCTTTTTATGTGAATAGAGCCTGGTTTTACCCCAAGCACCTGGACGAAAAGATTATGCAGCAGGCAGCTGCGCAATTTGTGGGAACCCATGATTTTGCAGCAGTTCGCAGTGTTGGCACAGATGTAAAATCTACCGTTCGTACCGTATATTATTACGATGTGGAGCGAAAGGGTGATTTGATCTACCTTCGTGTGTGCGCCAACGGTTTTCTGTACAATATGGCAAGGGCTATGGCAGGGACGGTTGTATATGCCGCAGAAGGTAAAATAGCACCGGAACAGATTGGACAGATTTTAGAATCGGGAAATCGTACTGCGGCCGGCCCTACAGTGCCTCCTGGAGGACTGTACATGTCCCATTTGTGGTATGATGACGGGGTAGATTCCTTTCAGTGCCCCGGTGAAAATATTTGTGTCAATATTTAAAAATTGTTTTCTTTTTTGGGCTGCATATATGTTATACTGCACCCAAAAGCCCCAAAAGGAGTGATGATTATGCAACCGAAAATGTGCGCTAAGTGTAAAAAGAATATTGCGGTTGTATTTATTACCAAAATTGAAAACGGCGCAACCCTGAATGAGGGATATTGCCTGCGTTGCGCCCGCAGTCTGGGAATTCCTCAGATTGATGCAGCTGTTAAACAGATGGGCATGTCTGAGGAGGATTTGGACAGCCTTACAGAAGAAATGAGCAGCATGTTTGGCCAGAGTGAGGATTCTGATGATGAAGCAGAAAGCAGAACGGCTACATTTCCTTTGCTGAATCAGCTGTTTGGCAGCAATCCCTCTGCACCGCAAAAGCCCCAGGAAGCAGAGGAAGAGGAAGAACCCAAGAAAAAGAAAAAGAATAAAAAGCATAAATTTCTGGACAGTTACTGTATGGATTTGACCGGCAGAGCCAGGGAAAGTAAATTGGATAAGGTGATTGGCCGTGATGTGGAAACAGAACGGGTGATTCAGATTTTGAATCGTCGCCAGAAGAACAATCCCTGCCTGATCGGTGAACCCGGTGTGGGTAAAACTGCCATTGCAGAAGGTCTTGCCCAACGCATCGCTGCGGGAGATGTGCCCTATAAGCTGCGGGATAAGGAAGTTTTTCTGCTGGATTTGACGGCTTTGGTAGCAGGTACGCAGTTTAGAGGCCAGTTTGAAAGCCGTATGAAGAGTCTTATCTCTGAAATCAAGGAATGTGGTAACATCATTCTGGTAATTGATGAGGTTCATAATTTGGTGGGCGCCGGCGATGCGGAGGGCTCCATGAATGCAGCCAATATTCTGAAGCCTGCTCTTTCTCGTGGTGAGATTCAAGTCATCGGTGCAACAACCTTCAATGAATATCGCAAGCATATTGAAAAGGATGCTGCGCTGGAACGCCGTTTTCAGCCTGTTTCCGTGGCAGAGCCCACCATTGAGGAAGCTTGTCTGATAATGCAGGGCATTGCCAAAAACTATGCAGAGTTTCACGGTGTAACCATTTCCGGTGAGATTGCCAGACAATGCGTAATCCTTTCTGAGCGCTATATTACTGACCGTTTTCTGCCGGATAAAGCTATCGATCTTTTGGACGAGGCTTGCTCCGATGTCAATCTGCGCTGCAAGGAAATCTCGGAGTTGGCTCAGCTCAGAAAAGAGCGGGATGACTACGAACTGGAACTGCGTATGCTTACGGAAGATACGGAAAACGAGCATTTTGAAAGGCTGGCCATTATTCGCAGCAAGCTGTGCCAGCTGGCAGAGCAGATAGAAAAGCTGGAGCAGATACCGCCACCTGCGGTCACAATGGAAAATTTGGCACGCATTATTGAGCTTTGGACAAAGATTCCCGCTTCCAAGATTAAAGCGCAGGAATATCAGCAGTTACAGGGTCTGGCAGACCGGCTGAGAGAACATATTGTAGGCCAGGATGAAGCGGTGGATGCGGTGGCGAAAGCCATTCGCCGTAACCGCGTGGGAATCAGCCCTAAGAGAAGACCGGTTTCCTTTATTTTTGTCGGTCCTACCGGTGTGGGTAAAACGGAGCTGGTAAAATGCCTTGCCAATGATTTGTTTGACAGTGTGGATTCTTTGATTCGTCTGGATATGTCCGAATATATGGAGAAACATACAGTGTCTAAACTGATTGGTTCTCCTCCCGGATATGTGGGATATGATGAAGCGGGGCAGCTGACAGAGAAGATTCGAAGAAAGCCTTATTCTGTTGTTCTCTTTGACGAAATCGAGAAAGCGCACCCCGATGTTCTGAATATCTTACTGCAGGTTCTGGATGACGGTCGCATTACCGATGCCCAGGGCCGGTTGGTGAATTTTGAAAATTCCATTATTGTCATGACCTCTAACGCAGGTTCGGAGGGAAGAGTGGGCGGTCTTGGTTTCGGTCTTTCCGGTCAGGATATGGTTAAGGATAAGACGATGAAGGCTCTGCGGGAATTCCTGCGGCCTGAGTTTATCAACCGGGTGGATGAGATTATCACCTTCCATCATTTGACGGAGGAAAACTTCCTTAGTATTGCTGATATTATGCTTGATGAACTGAAGCAGAGCCTTGCCACCCGTGGTCTTGATTTGGCATGGAATGACGCCGTTCGTAGAGCCTTAGTAACCAAGGCATACTCCGTAACTTATGGTGCAAGAAATCTCCGGCGTACCATTCAAAAAGAGCTGGAAGATCCCATTAGCCAGATGATTATTGATTCTTTTGAAAATCCCATTACCCATGTAATGGTGGACTGCAAAGACGGAGAGATTTCCGTTGGTTGTGAATAAAAAACGGGAGACATTGTCTCCCGTTTTTTACATATCTATTTTGTCTGAAATCTTATCAGAAACCTTCCAGGCAGCATCTTCTACCTTTGTGGCTGCTTTTTCAGCCAGTTTTCTGGCGGGGTTGTTTTTTGGCATCATCATTACGGCAACAGCGCCTGCAGCAGCGCCCAATCCAAGGGTAATCGCCCATCCTTTCATTTCCATTTAAATCCCTCCCTTCGACAATAGTATACCCAATTCGTAAAATTATTTTCTGGCAATGGTTTCACCCGTTGCACATAAAAAATTTTGTGATATAATTATTTTAAAAGGAGGGGAAGATATGTCTATTGATGTGTTGCAGGATAAAATCCGCAAGCTGAAAAATCCGTCATTTGTACTGTTGGATGCCCGGATGCAGGATGTTCCGCGGTGTGTTACCGGTGATCCCTGTCAAGCTTATACAACTTTTTCTCAGAATTTGATGGATGCTTTGAAAGAAATAGTCCCCGGGATTCGTTTTAGCTTTTCCGGCTTTTCTATGTTGGGAGATGCAGGCGTTTTGACGCTGTGTCAGTTAATGCAATATGCCAAAAAGCTAGGCTTTTATGTGCTGCTGGATTTGCCGGAGATGTACAGCCAGCTTGCAGCGGAGAATATTGCGGGCATTTTTGCCCGGAATGATCGCTTTGACTGTGATGGATTTATAATGTCCTCCTATTATGGCAGCGACATAATTCGCCCTTTTTTACCTCTTTGCAAGGAGGGAAAGTCCTTATTCTGTGTTGTAAGAACCGCCAACAAATCGGCAACAGAGATTCAGGATCTGCTCACCGGTGCCAGACTGGTTCATACTGCGGTTGCCGATGTGGTGAACCGGTATGCCCAAGCCGTAACAGGGAAGAGTGGGTACTTCGGCATTGGCGCTGTGGCAGCGGCATCTTCTGCTGACAGCTTGCGAAATCTGCGAGCTAAGTATAAGGAATTGTTCTTGTTGCTGGATGGTTATGATTATCCCAATTCCAATGCCAAAAATTGTAGCTATGCCTTCGATCCTTTTGGGCATGGCGCGGCGCTTTGCGCCGGTACATCCATTACCGCCGCATGGCGGGAAGCTGAGACGGACGGGGAGGATTATGCACAGCAAGCCCTTGAATCTGCCCAACGAATGAAGAAAAATATAACTAGATATATTACAGTTTTGTGAGGCTACTATGATTAAAATTTACGGCTCTATGCTTTGCAAGGATTGCGTTCAATGCTGCAATGATTTTGACGCGGCGGGTTTAGAGTATGAATTTCTAGATTTTGCCGATTCATTAATTTATTTGAAAGAGTTTCTTGTATTACGGGAAAGAGAAAGTGTATTTGCATCGGCAATTGAAAATGGTGCCATTGGGATTCCCTGCATTGTAACCGATGACGAGCTTGTGCGTCTGGAATGGGATTCTTTTATTAAGTAATCGGGGCCAAGCCCCGCGGGATTAGTATCTGGTGCGTGCGTCAGTTTGATTTGCGCCGTTGGAGGGATCGATGGTATCCTCAGAACCGGGGATCATATCATCCATTCCGGGCATGGTCACTTCTGTGGTAGCCTGCGTGGATGGTGTTGTGGCAGGTTTTGTTGTGCTTGGGGGCATTGTCGTTGCATTGGTGGTGTTTGTGGTCATGTCGGTAACGCTGGCACTACAGCCGCAGCCTGTAAACAATCCAAGGGTAAGGGCTAGCACGCACCCAATGATGGTAATTTTTTTCATAATATCCTCCTTAATTTTGATTCCAAAGCTAGTATTTCCCGTTTCTGCGTCTTTAGACATGTAAAAATTACGTTTAATTTTGATTTTATCATTGCTATTTTAAAAAAGTTCATGTATAATGATTAACGAATATAATGAAAAGAGGTATTCTTTCCTATGAAGAAGCTTGCTGTAAAGAAAGATATTGCGTGTATGGCATGTTTGGAGTGCGTCCGCGCATGCTCCACCGCTTTTTACAAGGAATTTCATCCTGACCTGAGTTGCATTCAGATTGTTGCAAAAGGCACCGTCGCAAAGCCCATGACCTGCATCCAGTGCGGTAAGTGCATGCGTACTTGTGAGCACGGCGCCATTTCCCAGAATCCCAAGACCGGTGTATACATGATCAACAAGAAGCTGTGTGTCAGCTGTGGCAAGTGCGTAGAAGCCTGCCCCATGAAGGTTATGGTTATGAAACCGGAGAATCCTGCATCCAAGTGCATTTCTTGTGGTATTTGCGCAAAGGTTTGCCCCATGGAATTGTTGGAGATCGTGGAAAAGTAAATTCAATCTACATAAAAGAGCAGTCGATTGGACTGCTCTTTTCTATATTTTGTGTTGTTAATAATTGCATTTCTCCTATGAATATGATATACTAAAATAGATCATACACCCGGAGGCGTTTATGACTGAATTAACTGTTTTTCAGCAGAAAATTTCTGCGCTGATTTCCAATGTAGAACTTCGATTTAATGAGCATCTCAGCGCCCATACCTCCTTTCGAATCGGAGGTCCTGCTGAGATGATGGCTTTCCCCAAAAACGCTGTTGAACTATCTGAAATTCTGAAAGCGTCCGCTTTATTGGACTGCAAACCTTATATTTTAGGAGCAGGAACCAATGTTTTAGCACCTGATAGCGGAGTTGTCGGACTGGTGATTTGTCTGAAGGATGCTCTTGATGGTATGGAGCAGCTGGGAGATGATACCGTTCGCGTTATGAGTGGCGTTACCATGACCCGAGCAGCAGTGTTTGCAGCTAATCTTGGGCTGTCCGGCCTGGAATTTGCTCACGGAATTCCCGGCACAGTAGGCGGTGGCGTTTATATGAATGCCGGTGCATACGGTGGAGAAATCTGTCAGGTTTGCACACAGGTTGCGGTTATGGATTTTGATGGGAATACTCATGTTTATTCCAATGAGGATATGCAATTTTCTTATCGTAAAAGTCGCCTGGAAGATGAGCCCGGGATTGTATTGTATGCTGATTTTCAGCTGCAGAAAGCAGATAAAGAAGAAATCCGTGGTCGTATGCGACAGTTAATGGATAAGAGAAGTAAATCCCAACCATTGGATATGCCATCTGCCGGCTCTGCGTTTAAGCGCCCTGTGGGCGGTTATGCAGCAGCATTGATCGATGAGGCGGGGCTGAAGGGGTTCCGCGTAGGCGGCGCCGGTGTTTCTGAGAAACATGCCGGGTTTGTTGTTAACCTGGGTGGGGCAAGTGCACAGGATGTGAAAGAGTTGTTTGAAAAAGTGTCAGACATTGTTTTTGAACGCTCCGGCATTCGTTTAGAACCGGAGGTTCGAATCTGGTAATAAACAAAAAGGAGGTTGCAAAATGGCGTTATCTTTTGCCGGTGCCGCAAAGGCCGAAATCTGCAAAAGCAATCCACAAAAGCATTGCTGTGCTTTGGCGCAGGCTTTTGGTGTGTTGCTGTTTTGTAACAGCTTTTCCGGAGAAAATATTCGAATTATTACGGAAAGCCGTGAGTTCGCCCAGATTCTTCCCAGACTGTTTCATAAGGCATTCGGTGTTGCCTTTGATGTGTATCCGTCCATAGAAGCGCCGGGAAAGCTTTCCTTTCAGATTACGGAGCAGGATAAGATTTGTCGGATTATGAATGCTTTTGGCTTTGATCCGTTGGATACGGTATCCCTGCATGTCAATTACGCGGCTGTGGAAGACGATTGCTGCAGGTCTGCTTTTCTGAAGGGCGCGTTCCTGGCCGGTGGGTCCGTCACCGATCCCGGTAAGGACTATCATTTAGAGTTTGCAACCACCCATTCCAGTGTTGCCAGAGAGATATTTACATTGTTTCAGGAGGTTGTGGGCTTTCCTCCTAAGTCAGCCGCCAGAGGCGGTACACATATTCTGTACTTAAAGCAGAGTGAACAGATTTCCGATTTGCTTACCTTTTTAGGCGCTCCTGTGGCTGCAATGGGTATTATGGAAGCTCGCCTGGAAAAAGAATTGAGTAACAAGGTGAATCGCAGATGTAATTGTGATGAAGCCAATACCTCCAAGGTGGTGGAAGCATCACAGGAACATTTGAATGCTATTCGCATTTTAAGGGAGCGGGGAAAGCTGGAGCATCTTCCCCAAAAGCTGCAACAGGCGGCGGTTGCCCGGGAGGAAAACCCGGAAGCATCTCTTACAGAATTGGCGGCAATGATGGAACCGCCCATTACCAAGCCTGCCATGAATCACAGATTGAAGAAATTGATTTTAGCATCCAAGGAGGATTAATATGAGCTTTGTTCATTTACATGTTCATACGGAATATAGCCTTCTTGACGGTGCATGCCGTATTGGCTCCATGATGGATCGGGTGAAGGAACTGGGGCAGGATGCCATTGCCATTACCGATCACGGCGTTATGTATGGCTGTATTGATTTTTATAAGGCAGCTAAGGCTGCCGGTGTCAAGCCCATTATCGGCTGTGAGGTATATGTGGCGCGGCGTTTGATGAGCGACCGCGTACATGGCATTGATAACGATCCCTACCACTTGGTTTTGCTTTGTGAAAATAGAAAGGGTTACGAAAACCTTTGCTTGCTGGTTTCTGAAGCCTTTATGAACGGCTTTTACGGAAAACCCAGAGTGGATTTAGAATTGCTGAAAAAGCATCGTGAAGGCTTGATTGCAACCTCTGCTTGTTTGGCTGGCGGTGTACAACAGTATTTGCTTAACGAACAATTCGATGAGGCCAAGGCGTATGCTCTTTCCATGGCGGAGATTTTCGGTGAAGACCATTTTTACCTGGAATTGCAGGATCACGGCATTCCGGAACAGCGGGCTGTCAACCAGGGTGTTCTGCGCTTGGCCCGCGAAACCGGTTTGCCCCTGGTTGTAACCAATGATGCCCATTATTTGCGCAGAGAAGATGCCAATATGCAGGATGTGTTGCTGTGCATCCAAACGGGCAAAACCGTGGATGATACCAACCGTATGAAATTCCAGACAGAGGAATTCTATCTGAAAAGCGAAGAAGAGCTGCGTCAGCTTTTCCCAAACTGCGATGAAGCCTTTGAAAACACTATTAAAATTGCCGACCGGTGCAATGTGGAATTTGTTTTTAATGAATACCATTTGCCTTCTTTCCCGGTCCCCCAGGGTTACACAAATGAAGAATATTTCCGCAAGATTTGTCAGGATGGCTTCGCAGAGCGTTATCCCGATGCACCCCAGGAATATAAAGACCGTTTGGAATATGAAATCGGCGTTATCAGCCGTATGGGCTATGTAAACTACTATTTGATTGTTTGGGATTTTATCCGATATGCCAAGGAATCCGGTATTCCCGTAGGTCCGGGCCGTGGCTCCGGCGCAGCCTCCATTGTGGCTTACTGCATGCATATTACGGAAGTTGATCCCATGAAGTATGCCCTGATTTTTGAACGGTTTTTGAACCCCGAACGCGTCAGCATGCCCGACTTCGATACGGACTTCTGCCAGGAGCGCAGAGGAGAAGTGATTGAATATGTCACACGGAAATATGGCGCTGACCATGTGGCGCAGATTGCCACCTTCGGTACCATGGCTGCCAGAGGCGCTATCCGTGATGTGGGCCGTGCACTGAATTTTTCCTATGCGGAAACGGATGTGGTTGCCAAGCTTGTGCCTACGATGCCGTTGCATATCACATTAAAAGAAGCTTTGCAGGTTTCTCCCAAGCTGAAGGAAATGTACGATGGGGACGAGCGGGTTCGTCTGCTGATTGATACCGCTATGAGTCTGGAGGGTATGCCCAGGAACACCTCCACCCATGCTGCCGGTGTTGTGATTACCGCTGATCCGGTTTGCAGCTATGTACCCCTTTCCAGAAATGACGATACCGTTGTTACCCAGTATACCATGACTACCATTGAGGAACTGGGTCTGTTGAAGATGGATTTCCTGGGACTTCGTAACCTGACGGTGATTAAGGATGCCCAGGAACAGATTCGTCAGCTGAATCCGGATTTTGATATTGATAAGATTCCTGACGATGATCCGGAAACCTTTGCTATGCTTGCAGAGGGCAAGACCCAGGGCGTTTTTCAGCTGGAATCCACCGGTATGACCGGGGTTTGCGTGGGCATGAAAGCAGGCAGCATTGAGGATATTACCGCAATTGTTGCTTTGTACAGACCCGGTCCTATGGACTCCATTCCCACATTTATTGAGAACAAGCTGAACCATAAAAAGGTTACTTATAAGACCCCCATGCTGGAGCCGATTCTCAAGGTCACCTACGGGTGTATCGTGTATCAGGAGCAGGTGATTGAGATTTTCCGCAGCTTGGGCGGCTATACCATGGGACAGGCTGATAACATCCGCCGGGCTATTTCCAAAAAGAAGATGAAGATCATTGAAGAAAACCGCAAGGTCTTTGTCTACGGTGACCCGGAGCAGGGAATTAGCGGCGCTGTTGCCAAAGGTGTTAGTGAACAGGTGGCGCAGTCGATTTATGATGAGATTGTTGCCTTTGCGAACTATGCCTTTAATAAGGCCCATGCGGTTTGTTATGCTGTTGTTTCTTATCAGACAGCATATTTGAAGTGCCACTATCCCAGGCAGTATATGGCTGCTTTAATGACCTCTGTGCTGGATTCTGCCACAAAGGTTTCCGGTTACATTGCAGAGTGCAAGGAACTGGGAATACCGGTGCTTCCTCCGGATTTGAATCATTCTCTGGATCATTTTGCTGTGGAGGGCGATTCTATTCGATTCGGTTTGGGCGCTGTGAAAAATGTGGGCAGAGGCTTGATTCGCAGCATGGTTTCCAAGCGTCGGGAGGGCGGCCCTTTCCGCAGTCTGGAAGATTTTCTGCAGCGCATGGAAGATGGGGAACTGAATAAGCGGGCAGTTGAAAACTTTATTAAATGCGGCGCTATGGATTGTTTCGGACAACATCGTAGTGAGCTGCTTGCTGTGTATGACAGCATGATGGACAGTGTTTCCAGCTCCCGTAAAAAGAATCTGGATGGGCAAATTGGTATGTTTTCCATGTTGGAGGATGATCATGCTGCTGCCATTCCGATTCCTAAACTTCCTGAGCTTGACAGAGCCCGGATGATGCTCATGGAAAAGGAGACCACCGGCATTTATATTTCCGGTCATCCCATGGACGATTACCGCCAGCTGCTTCGCAATACCCATGTGGTGCCTATGCAGGAACTGATGGGTGAGGAAAGCAAGTATAAGGATGAGCAGATTGTTAGTGTGGCCGGTATTGTCCAGAGTGTCAAAATGAAAACCACCCGGAACAACTCCATGATGGCCTATGTGACGGTGGAGGATGATACCGCATTCATTGAGATGCTGGCGTTCTCCAATGTAATCAATCAGTACGGTGGCTATCTGCGGGAAAATTCTCCGGTGGTGATTACCGGACGGTTGTCCTTGCGGGATGATAAGGATCCGCAAATTGTGATAAACCGCGCAAGACCGATTACGGATTTTGCCCAGGAAAATTCCAATAAGGAGCCTGAAAGGGAAACACAGCCCCGGAAGTCCGACACAACCCTGTATTTACGACTTCCTTCAGAGCAGGGGGATCTTTTCTCCAAGATAAAAGTGATTCTGAATATGTTCCCCGGAGAAAACCGGGTGGTTGTATACTTTGCGGATACAAAGCAGAGGAGAGGAACCCGGTGCGCCTTGGATGCGGACATGCTGTCAGAGCTGAAAAATGTTCTTGGGCAGGAAAATGTTGTATTGAAATAACTGTTGTATTACCTAAATGCGATATTCTGAGAGAGGAGTGCTGTCTATGACCAAAAGAATAATATGTATTCTGCTAGCTTTGGCGGCGCTTTTTCTTGCAGGATGCAGTATGCGTACGGTGGATCAAATGTATTGCCTGCCAAAGCGGCCGGAATCCTATAACAATCTACAGACCACCATGGATGCTGCCATGGCGGGACGGGAATATTGCGCACCCCGGGCGGGGGAGAATCAACAAACGGTGCAAATGGCGGACCTGGACGGTGACGGCATCCAGGAATATCTCCTGTTTACGAAAAGCAATGGAGATATGCCTCTGCAGGTGCTGATTTTTGATGAGAAGGATGAAGGATATTTCCTTTCCAATGTAATTGAAAGCACAGGCGCATCCTTTGAACTGGTGGAATATGCTCAGATGGATGATAAACCCGGTTTAGAACTTGTGATAGGGCGGCAGGTAAGTGAACAGGTGGTTCGCAGTCTTTCTGTTTATACTTTCTCTGATGGTTCGGCAAAACAAATCTTATCGGTAAATTACAGCAAGTTCTTCTGCTGCGATCTGGATGCGGATGGCCTGCAGGAACTGATGATACTGCGACCCGGGCAGACGGATATGGATAATGGTGTGGCTGAGCTTTACTCCATTGAACAACAGGTTATGGAACGATACAGCGAAGCGCCTATGTCCTGTTCTGTGGATAAGCTGAAACGGGTGCTTATGGGAAATCTTTACGGCGGTCATCCGGCTGTTTTTGTGGGAAGTACCATGGAGGAGAATACCATTATCACAGATGTGTATACCGTTTCTGATGGAAGATTTCAGAATGTTTCCTTGTCCAATGATTCCGGAACCAGTGTAAAAACCTTGCGAAACTATTATGTGTATGCCGACGATATTGATTCAGATACTGAGGTGGAGCTGCCCTATTTGATCTCCATGACACCCATTGATCAGGGAAAATCCATGGATCAGCAATATTTGATTCGTTGGTACGCAATGGGGACGGATGGCCGTGAAGTTGATAAGATGTATACCTATCACAATTTTGTGGGTGGATGGTACATGCAGCTGGATGCCAAGTATGCGTCCCGAATCAGCGTAGTGCAGGAAGGAAATTCCTTTGTGTTCTATCTTTGGAACAAGCAATATACGAAACCCAGAAAACTATTTACTGTTTATGCCCTTACGGGAAATGACAGAAATATATTGGAAGAAAATCGGTTTGTTTTGTACCGCAGTGACTCCACGGTGTATGTGGCTCAGTTGGAGGAAATGGCGGAAGAATATGGCTTGACGGAAGACGTTTTGATACCCTGTTTCAATCTGATCCATCAGGATTGGAAAACAGGAGAAATGTAAGAGGGTGTGCAGGATGAAGAAAGTGCTTATTTTGGAAGATGAAGTGAATATTCGCAGCTTTGTTGTGATCAACCTTAAAAGAGCAGGCTACGATGTGATCGAAGCGGGTACCGGGCAGGATGCTCTTGACCGGCTGCAGGAGAATCCTGATATCGGCGTTGCTATTTTAGATATCATGCTTCCCGATATTGATGGGTTTGAAGTGTGCCGCAGAATTCGCGCTACCAGCAAAAAAATCGGCATTGTGATGCTGACGGCCAGGACCCAGGAGATGGATAAGGTTACGGGGTTGATGACCGGCGCGGACGATTATGTTACCAAGCCGTTCTCTCCTGCGGAGCTTACCGCCCGCATTGATGCGCTGTATCGCCGTATCGGCGGTGACAGCCTGGCAGACAGTGAGCTTCTTTCCCAGGGCCCCTTTGTGATGAACACCAGAAATCACACTTTGGAAAAGGCGGGCGCAAGAATCCGTCTTACTCAGGTGGAATACTCCATTATGAAGCTGTTCATGCAGAATCCCGGCAGAGCCCTTTCCAGAGAGGACATTCTTTCTGCTGTTTGGGGACGGGATTATGAGGGTGAATTGAAGATTGTGGATGTTAATATTCGCCGTCTGCGTATTAAGATTGAAGACGATACATCCAATCCCACCTACATTACAACGGTTTGGGGTCTTGGATATAAGTGGGGAGCATAAACCATGAAAAAGCTTAGCGGGCTTCGGAGACGCTGGATTTTGAATACTGCCGGCGTCGTGTGCCTGCTGGGCCTTGTGTGTGCGCTGGTGGTTACGGCGGTGTTTGCCGGTTCTTATTATTCCAACATGGAATCCGATATGCGCAACCGCGCCAAATCCACAACGGAATTTTTTGCAGAATATCTGAATCTAGACTATAATCAGTTCTATCAATCCTGCATTACCTATGCCCAGACCTTTGAGGACAGAAACAATATTGAATTGCAGTTTATCAATATAAACGGTAATATTGTGGCTTCCTCCTATGGCAGATGGGCAGGTCGCGCACCTACGACAAATGAAATATACGATGCCATTTATACCAAGCAGATTCAGACCTATATTGGCAGAGATCCGGCTACGGGTGAGCGGATCATGGCTATTTCCAGCCCCATGATTTACAGCAATGGGGAAGTCATCGGTGTTTTGCGGTATGTAACTTCTACCCGATTGATGGATAATCAGATTCTGATGATTGCTGCCATTGCTCTGCTGGCTCTTTTGGCGGTTGTTGCAGTGGTTTTGATCAGCAGTAACTACTATATCCGTTCCATCCTGATTCCTGTTGCCGAGATTACGGAAAAGGCTAAAAAAATTGCCGGTGGTACCTATGGCGTTCAGATCAGCACCAAGTACGATGATGAGATCGGTGAGTTGGTAGATACTATCAACGAAATGTCTGTGAAGATTAATCAAAATGAGAAAATGCAGGCAGAGTTTATTTCCTCTCTTTCCCATGAGCTTCGCACACCCCTTACCGCGATTACCGGCTGGAGCGAAACATTGATTGATGATGAAACCATGAATGTACAAACACGCAGGGGAATGGGTATTATTTTGCGGGAAGCCAAACGGCTGACGGAAATGGTTGTAGAGCTGCTGGATTTCACCCGTATTCAGGACGGTCGCATGACATTAAATGTGGAGCTGACAGATATTCAAACAGAATTTGAAGATACTGTGTTCATGTACGGCAGTCGTTTACAGCAGGACGGCATCCTTCTGGATTATCTGTATAACGATGAAATCATTCCGGAGATTTCCTGTGATCCCAAGCGGTTACGCCAGGTGTTTTTAAATATTTTAGATAATGCCGCAAAGCATGGCGGTGATGGCAAGCGAATCGAAGCATCCATGCACTATGAAAACGGTGCCGTGGTGGTTCGGATTCGGGATTTTGGCTCCGGTATTCCGGAGGATGAACTTCCCCTTGTTAAGAAAAAGTTTTATAAAGGCAGCTCCAAAGCTCGTGGAACAGGTATTGGTCTTGCAATGTGCGACGAAATTATTCAGATGCACGACGGTGAACTAATACTTGAAAATGCTGAGGGCGGCGGAACTCTGGTTACGGTAATACTTCCGGCTGGCCAATAAGAAAGGATAAATTATGTCCCCAGAGAAAAAATGTTGTGAAAAATTTAAGACCATAATCGGTGGACAGGCGCTGATCGAGGGCATTATGATGCGTGGCCCGGAAAAGGATGCCATCGTTGTTCGCAAGAATGACCAGTTGCAGATTGATGTACATGACCGTAAAAAAAGGTCAAAACATTCGCCCTTGACCTGGCCGCTGATCCGGGGAGCATGTACTTTTTTTGATGCTCAGGTTGCCGGTGTGAAAGCATTAATGAAATCGGCGGACTTGTCCGGTGAGATGAATCAAGAGGAGACTTCTAAGCTGGATCAATGGCTGGAAAAGAAGCTGGGTAACGACAGATTCCAAAAGCTTATAGTCGGCATTGGCGTTGTTATGGGCTTGGGCATGTCAATTTTGCTGTTTTTTCTGCTTCCCATGCTGGTCAGCAGCTTCTTGGACCGCTGGATTACCAATACTGTGGTTTTGAATCTGGCGGAAGGCCTGGTTCGTATGGTCATTTTCATGGCATACATGCTTCTTGTGTCCCGTATGAAGGATATGAAACGGGTATTTTCCTATCATGGCGCGGAGCATAAGACAATCTATTGCTACGAAGCAGGGCTGCCCCTGACTGTGGAAAATATTCGCATGCAATCCAGAAAACACCCCAGGTGCGGTACAAGCTTTTTGCTTGTGGTGATGATTCTGTCCATTCTGGTATTTTCCGTTGCATCAAGTTTGCTGCTGGAATTTGCTCCCGGTCTGGAATTGATGCGCGGCAGCATTTGGTACAAGCTGATTATGATTGGTTTTAAGCTGCTGCTTTTGCCGGTTGTGGTTTCTATCAGTTATGAAATCAATCGCCTGGTTGGTCGTCATGACAATTTCTTTACAAGAATCCTGACAGCCCCGGGCATTTGGTTCCAAAACTTTACCACCAATGAACCGGATGACAGCATGATCGAAGTGGGAATTGCTGCCCTGGAGGCCGTTCTTCCTCAGGAGGAGGGAGCGGACCGGTGGTAAAATCGTTATCCCAGCTTTACTTGGATATCCGAAAGCTGTTGATGCTTCGGGAGGATGCAGATACTGCCGGATTTATGGCCAGAAACCTCGTTTGTCACTTTTCCGGAAAGTCACCGGAGCAATTTCTGTCTGATCGTGATATGACTGTATCTGATTCTGTTTGCGCTCAGGTAGATCAGGCTGTATATCGGCTGAATATGGGTGAGCCGCTTGCCTATATTCTGGGGCAATGGGATTTTTACGGTATGACTTTGGATATTACCAAGGATGTGCTGATTCCCAGAGATGATACCTGCGCAGTTACCGCTTTGGCTATTAAACAAGCACTTTTCCTGGGCAAAAGTCCCCGGATTCTGGACTTATGTACAGGCAGCGGCTGCATCGGCCTCGCCATTGCCCACCGTGTAAAAGATGCCAGACTTACTTTGGCAGATTGGTCTCCCAAGGCGCTTGCTGTGGCAAAAAGCAATGTAAAAAAGCAAAAACTCAGCGCCCGGGCTTCCTGTGTGCAGGTCAATGCCCTTGAGCAACCCGCCACTTTTTTAGGGAAGTTTGATATGATTGTTTCCAATCCTCCCTATATCACCTTGGCAGAGATGGAGCAACTCCCAATCAGCGTAAAAGAATATGAACCCCATATGGCCTTAGTAGGTGGCGAAGATGGCTTGGATTTTTACAGATTCATTGCAGCTAATTTCAAAACTGTGTTAAAGCCGGGGGGATATGTGTGCTTTGAGTTTGGCATGGGGCAGGGGGATGCCGTGTGTCAGATTCTGGAAATGAACGGATATACCATTCTGGAACGATCCAGAGATTATAATCAAATAGAAAGGGCAGTACTCGCCCGATATAACAGGAAGGAAGAAGACTGACTATGGCTACAAAGAAAGCAGATGGATTGAATCCTGCAACTGACAAGAAAAGAGCGCTTCAGACCGCATTGTCTCAGCTTGAGAAAAGCTTTGGCAAAGGCGCTGTCATGCGTTTGGGTGACCGGCCTGACATGAATGTGGAGGCCATTCCCACCGGTTCTTTGGCATTGGATGCTGCGCTGGGTATCGGCGGCGTTCCCAAGGGCCGCATTATTGAAATCTACGGTCCGGAGTCCTCCGGTAAGACCACCCTCGCACTGCATATTTTGGCTGAAGCGCAGAAGCAGGGCGGAGAAGTGGCCTTTGTGGATGCGGAGCATGCACTGGATCCTGTATATGCCGCTGCATTGGGTGTCGACATTGATAATATGCTGGTTTCTCAGCCGGATACCGGTGAACAAGCTTTGGAGATTACTGACGCATTGGTTCGCAGCGGCGCTGTGGATGCTGTTGTTGTGGACTCTGTGGCTGCTTTAACTCCCCGGGCTGAAATTGAGGGTGAAATGGGTGATACCTTTGTGGGCCTGCAGGCCAGACTGATGTCACAGGCTCTGCGTAAGCTGGCAGGTACCATTGCCAAGACCAACTGCGTGGTTATCTTCATCAATCAGCTGCGTATGAAGATCGGTGTGATGTACGGCAATCCCGAGACCACCACTGGCGGTAATGCGCTGAAATTCTACTCCTCCGTCCGTTTGGATGTCCGTCGCGTTGAAAGCCTGAAAGAGGGCGGCAATGTAGTTGGCAATAAGACCCGTGTTAAGGTTGTTAAGAATAAGGTTGCACCTCCTTTCCGCGAAGCTTATTTTGATATTATGTACGGTCAGGGCATCAGTAAGTGGGGTGAGCTGGTAGATCTGGCTGTGCAAATGGATGTTGTACAGAAGAGTGGCAGCTGGTTCTCCATGGGTGAGGAACGCATCGGTCAGGGTAAGGATAGCGTTAAGACATATCTGATGGAAAATCCTGAAATTGCAGAGCAGGTTGAAGCTAAGGTTCGGGAGAATCTGATGAAGCAGAGCGCTGCGGACAGAAAGTTAGCACCTAAGGCTGCTGAGCGGCCTGTAGCGGTTTCTGCAGACGACTTCGATGATGAAGATTGATGCAATTGCCGCCCGTCCAGACCGGGCTGGGCGGCATACAGTGAAATTTTCCGACGGTACAGTTTTGCGCCTATATCCTCAGACAGTGGAAGATTTTGCCCTATATTCCGGCATGGAACTAACTACGCAATTACATCAGGCGTTGTGTGCTGCTGCCGGTAAGATGTCTGCCAAAATGCGCGCCGTGCGCATTGTTGCAGCTGCAAATGTGTCTAAGGCGGATTTGCAGCAAAGACTGGTGCAAAAAGGCGAGTCTGCCACCGATGCCAAACAGGCTGTGGAATGGATGGATTCTCTTCAGCTTGTGGATGACGAAAAAACAGCAGCGATGTTAGTTCAGCGCTGCATAGCAAAGGGCTATGGAAAGGCCAGAGCAAAGCAACTGTTGTATGAAAAGAAAATTCCCAAGGAGTTTTGGGAAGGCGTGTTGGAGAATTATCCGGATCAAACGGAAAAAATGGTTGCCTTTTTGCAAAACAGATTGGGAGACAATCCGGAGCCTGCAGATGTGAAACGGGCTGTGGATGCGCTTCTTCGCAGAGGACATAGTTACGGGAAAATCCGGGTTGCCTTCTCTCATTTGTTAGAGGATTCGGATTTTCTCCGGGAGGATTATTAATGGCTAAAATTGGGTTTATTTCCCTTGGCTGCGCAAAAAATCAAGTGGATTGTGAGCGAATGATGTTTCGTTTGCAGGAAGCGGGATATGAAATTTGCGCAGATGTGGTAGATACGGATGTGGTGGTAATTAACACCTGCGGATTTATAGATTCTGCCAAGTCAGAGGCGATTGACCATATTTTGAATATGGGTCAGCTGAAACAGCAGGGGCTTGTTGGTAAAATACTGGTCACGGGCTGCCTTTCTCAGCGCTATCGGGACGAAATCCTGCAGGAATTACCGGAGGTAGACGGCGTTCTGGGAACCGGAAGCTACCATGAAATTGTCAACGCAGTTGATAATTTGTTGCAGAATAATCCTGTGGAATTGTTTGGCTCCATTGATGCCCCTGAACAGGAATCCGGAAGAATTTTAACCACTCCGGAGCATTATGCCTTCATTAAGATTGCTGAGGGCTGCGATAACAAATGCGCATATTGCGTGATTCCTTCCCTACGGGGTAAATTCCGTAGCCGCCAAATGGATGATGTTTTGTATGAAGCCCGCATTCTTGCCGAAAATGGCGTTAAGGAATTAATTGTTGTTGCGCAGGATACCAGCCGTTATGGCACAGATTTGCCTGAGCATCGCCGTTTACTTAGTCAGCTGCTTCGCGAACTTTGTCAGATTGAGAAGCTTCATTGGATTCGTTTGCACTATGTTTATCCCGATGAAATCGATGATGAGCTGATTGATACCATTGCTAATGAGCCGAAGATTGTGAAATATTTGGATATTCCCATTCAACACTGCAACAGTAAGATTCTGAAATTGATGAATCGCAGGGGTGACGGTGAATTTTTGCGGCAACTTTTTACCAAGCTGAAGAGCAAAATCCCCGGATTGGTAATTCGCACCAGCGTAATAACCGGATTGCCCGGAGAAGGGGAAGAAGAGTTTGCAGAGCTTTGCGAGTTCCTAAAGGAACAGCGGCTTGTCCGTACCGGCGCATTTGCGTTTTCTCCCCAGGAGGGTACGGAAGCAGCGGCTATGGAGCATACGGATTTTCAAACAGCCCAGCGCCGTGCGGAATTGATTTCCCAGATTCAGGAACAGATCATGGATAACTATAACGAGTCTCTTGTGGGTAAGACTATGGAAGTTCTTGTGGATGGATTTGATGAGGAAATACAACAGTTTTACGGCCGTACTTATGCAGATTCCCCGGACATTGACGGCAGAGTTTGGATTGCTACGCAAGAGCCTTTGGTTGAAGGCTTGTTTTATGATGTTGTGATCGATTCTGTAATTGACGGTGATCTTTCCGGTTATATCGTGGAGGACTGATATGACAACTGCCAGCAAAATAACGATTTTACGCATTGCGTTGATTCCTGTTTACATGGTGTTCATGTATTTGAGCGGACCTGAGTGGGGTCTTTATATGTACCTGGCTTTGGGCATATTTGTTCTTGCCAGCGTTACCGATTTTGTAGATGGGCAGATTGCCCGCAAATACAATCAGGTTAGTAATTTTGGCAAGTTTCTGGACCCTTTGGCAGATAAGCTGCTAACTATTGCGGCTATGGTTATTTTCTGCCAGTGGGAAATGTTTGCGGCATGGGCGCTTATGATTGTTCTTGCCCGGGAATTTGCAGTTACCGGCTTGCGTCTGATTGCAGTTGGCAAGGGAAATGTGATTGCTGCCGCATGGAGCGGAAAGATTAAAACTGCCAGCACAATGATTGGCCTTTGTGTTATGATGGTGTTTCCCCAGTTGCCTGAGGTGAATTACATTGTTGTGGCTGTTATTGTTCTGACAACGGTTATTTCCGGATTGGAATATTTTATTAAGAACTGGAAATGTCTTTGGGTTTAACAAATTTTCGCCGGTGGTCAAGCCACCGGCGTTCAAACGGAGTGATATTCATGAATGAAAAGGAAATTGGTGAAATTCGTCGAAGAATTCGTCGTGATCGCAGCAATATGACTGCAATCTATGGTTGCTATGTGAATGATCAAAAGCAGATTATTTCTCAATATCGCAGCAGTACTGCCATGATGTCGGAAAATGAAGGAGAGAAGTATTTTTCTCTTATGAAGAAAGCCTTATCCGGTACCTTGGGTAAGAACCTTCTAAATCTTTCTTTTACAACGGCACAGGTTGCTGATAGTTCGGAGCATAAGCTGCTGATGGACTTAAAGAATTGCGCATTACAGAATGACGAGCTTCGCAATCAGCTGATTCAAAAGATCATTGACTCCGTATCCATGGAGGACGGATATTTGATTTTGCTGGGATGCGAAACCTACGATGTGCCCTTTAAGGGGAAGGACGGTCAGTGGAATGCTTCCGAGGATAGCTATACATATATTTTGTGTGCTGTTTGTCCTGTGAAACAGGCAAAGGGAAATCTTCTGTATAAGCCTGAAGAAAAGGAATTCCATGATGGTGGCATTACCCAGGTTGCTATGAGTCCTGCACTTGGCTTTCTGTTTCCCGCATTTGATGACCGCGCTGCCAACATCTATAACACCCTTTTCTATACACGGGATACCGGTGCAGGTCACGAAGAATTTCTGGATAAGCTGTTCCGTTTGAAAGCGCCTAAGCCTGCTAAGGAGCAGAAAAAATCCTTTGAGGGCTTGCTGTGTTCTTCTTTGAAGGATGAGTGCAGTCTGGAGGTTATGCAGGCGGTACATGATACCATATGTCAGCGGATTGAGCTGCACAAGGAAAGCAAGGATCCGGAAACCTTAATGATTTCCAAGGAGGAAATTAAGTATTCTCTGGAATCCAGTGGCGTGTCCTCGGCTAAGGTCGCAAAATTCAGCGTGGATTTTGACGAGACCTTTGGTCTTGAGGCTGATTTACATCCCAAGAATATCATTGATAACAAGAAGTTTGAGATCCATACACCGGATGTTGCCATCCGCGTTGCTCCGGATCGCAGTGATCTGATTGAAACCAGAGTCATTGGCGGGGTGAAATATATTTTGATTCCCGCAGATGAGGATGTGGAGGTTAACGGCGTTCCTATTTGTATTCACAAAAAAGATTTTGTGGAAGTCATTGTATAAATGTAAAATTTATCAATTTTTGTTTTGATACTTGAAAAACAGACTACTATGTCTTATAATCTAATACTGTTATATAACCGCAAAGACCGATAATTATCATTTTACATTCAGGAGGAACCAGAATGAACGGCGAAAATAGACTGAATCAAAAAGCGAAGGCCCTGAAACAGGGTGCAATCCGCGCTATGTTTGACAAGGCAAGAAGTATGGAAAATGTAATCAGCATGGGTATCGGTGAGCCCGACTTAGAGACTCCCGCACCCATTATTGATGCATGTGCAGAAGGCCTGAAGAAGGGCTTTACTCACTATCCCCCCAATGCAGGTCTGCCTATGCTGAGAGAGGCTGTCTCCAAGTACGGCCTGCCCCAGCCCGGCCTGTACACCCCCAACGAAATCATGATCACCAATGGCGCCATGAACGCACTGTCTCTGCTGATGAATATCCTGCTGGAGCCCGGCGATCATGTGATGATTCAGGATCCCCAGTGGCTGAACTACAAGTCTCAGATTGAGTACTACGGCGGTGTTGCTGATCCTGTACCTGCTGATCCCGAGGCTGACTTTGCTCTGCGCGCTGAGTCCATCCGTAAGTGCTATGTTCCCGGTAAGACCAAGGCTTTGATGATCAATACCCCCAACAACCCCACCGGTCATGTTATGACCCGTGAGGAGCTGGAGGCCATTGCCGATCTGGCTAAGGAACTGGATCTGCTGGTTATCTCTGATGAAGTTTATAACACCTTGATTTTCGAAGATGCAGAGGTTCTGTCCATCTCCACTCTGCCCGGCATGAAGGAGCGGACCATTGTGGTTAACAGCTTCTCCAAGTCCTATGCAATGTGCGGCTGGCGTGTTGGCTTTGCAGCCGGTCCCGAGGCTATTATTGACCGTATGGCAAAGTGTCAGGAGAACTTTATCTCCGGTGTTAATGCTGCTGCTCAGTATGCCGCTGTCTATGCTCTGGAGCATAAGGAACTGACCGTTGGCCTCCGTGAGACCTTCCGTGAGCGCCGTGCTGTTGCCATTGCTGAATTGAAGAAGATCCCCGGCATGAAGTTTACTGAGCCCAAGGGTGCTTTCTATCTGTTCCCCGATGTCAGTGCTTTTGGTCTGGACAGCAAGACTTTCTGTGACCGTTTGCTGGATGAAGCCGGTGTTGTTTGTATCCCCGGCAGCGCCTTTGGCAGCGTTGGTGAGGGTCATATCCGAATTGCCTATACTGCAACCAAGGAAGATATTGTTGAGGCAATGCGCCGTATCAAGGAATTCTGCGCTAAGCTGTAATTTATATACATAGTAAAAGACCGGCAGTTCCGTATGAACTGCCGGTCTTGATTATTTGGGCTTATTTCATGTTCTTCAGCATTGCGAGAATAATTTCTACACAGGCATCTTCGCCAACTGTGCCACTGTTAAGGCAAATATCATAGTTTTGAGCGGTACCCCAGACACGGCCGGTATAATGCTGATAATTTATATGGCGGCGCTTGTCTTTTTCTGCCAGACGGGCTTCCGGACTCTTTTCAGATTCGCCGTAAAGACGGACAATGCGGTCAGCACGGAAGGGAATGTCTGCGTGAATGTATACATGCAGGGCATCTTCCCGGTCCTTAAGAATGTAATCGGCATTTCTGCCTACGATGACACAGGGACCTTTTTCTGCCAGCTGCAAAATGACACCGCATTGGATGTTCCAAAGAAAATCTGCGGTAGAAAGTCCATTCATGACACCGGGGACACCCTGAGGGGCGAAGGCGTAGGAAAGCAGGGTGCGGCCAGGAGCGTGTTCACCGTGTTCTTCCACAAAATGAGGTGCAAATCCGGATTCCAGGGCAATTTGATCCACAAGCTCTTTATCGTAGAAGGGAATACCCAGTTTCTCAGCTACCTTGCGACCGATGGAACGGCCACCGCTGCCAAATTCGCGGCTGATAGTGATGATTTTTTTATCCATAAAATGACCTCCTTGTTGTTCTTATACTTCTATTATAACAAAACCGTTTTCCCATGTCAAAGAAAAGATTATTTACGAATGACCCAGATGTTTCGTATCTGATCCTTGATGGTTTCATAATCCCATAATTTACTGGAATTTTCAATGCTGTTTGGATCATTCACGCGAAGCATGCCGTCTTCCAATCCGGACAATACAATGAAATGGCCTGTTGTGGTGAAGTCTCCCGGTCCCATCACGCAAATAATGGGATTGTCTACCTCCAGATTTCGCAGTATGCGATCTTTGTCTAAAGGAATTTCTGTAACATCAAAGCCCAGCTTGACGCCGCCCTCACTGATCAGTGTCCAGGAAGAGCCGCTTCCGGGTACACAATAATCATTTACTTGGGCAAAACGAATCATATTGTCCGGAGAATAGGCTTCGTCACCGGTTAAATAAAAGGCAGCCATGGAAAGACATAAGGGTCCGCATGCGGTGATACCTGCAATATCCTCACCGTAGACAATATATCCCCACTGTTTGTCCCATTGCAAAAACAAAGGAACATCCTCGGTGTTCTTATACTCTGAAAGATCTACAGAGACTTCCTGATTGGAAAGCAGGGGATAATGCAACACAAAATCTTTGGTTTCCGGGTTTCGCTCTAAAAGCTCTATAAGACTTTGAGGGTAATCTTCGTAAGTCAGTTTGTTTTCCTTTGCAAAGGCTTCAATGTCACGATTTGCATTTTCCGGAAAACGGTATATGTTGTTTTGGATAATGAAGCAGGCAACCACGCCAATAATCAGCAAAAGAAAAAGGATAAGTATCCAGATTTTAGCTTTCATTGATATACTCCTTTAAGGGGCTGATAACAGTATATCATATCTTTGAATATGTTTCTATTGATGATTTATAAAATTTTATGAAATTTTCATTGGAAATGAATGTTGACTCTTTTCAAAAAAATAGAAATCGTGTATAATAAATAAAAAAGAAAAAGAGGTATCTTGTAATGTTACCTGAATCTACATACAGTCAGTATATTAAGATTCTCCATGAAGAATTATTGGTGGCGATGGGTTGCACAGAACCAATTGCAATCGCCTATGCAGCAGCCATTATGCGGAATGTTTTGGGAGCGGAGCCTGATTCTGTACACGCCAGACTTAGCGGTAATATTATTAAAAATGTAAAAAGCGTAATTGTGCCTGCTACCGGCGGCCTGCATGGAATAGAAGCTGCTATTGCGGCAGGTGTCATAGCGGATTCCCCCGAAAAGGAATTGGAGGTTCTTTCGGCGCTGACCTGTGAGGATCAACATCGCATTAAACAGTTTCTGAATTCCTGCGAATTTGTTTTGGAAGAGATGGAAACCATTCATCCTTTTGATCTGGAATTAACCGGCCGATACAAAAACGAGCATTGCCGTGTTCGCATAACAGGAAATCATACAAATGTTGCGGAAGTATCCAAAAATGAACAAAATCTTACAGATTTATATTTAAAACTTGCAGAATCCCGGGAGCATACGGGAACAGACAGAAGCGTTTTAAATGTGAAGGATATTGTTACCTTTGCAGAGGAAGTACCGCTTAAGGAACTGGAAGAAATTCTTGACCGGCAAATTGAAATGAATATGGCCATTTCTGAAGAAGGACTTCGGGGTGATTATGGCGCATGTATTGGCAAGGTTCTGTATCGTAATGGTCAGGCAGACCTGCGGGATCGGGCGAGAGCCTATGCGGCTGCGGGATCAGATGCCAGAATGAGCGGCTGTGAAATGCCGGTCTGTATTATTTCCGGCAGCGGAAACCAGGGAATTACCGCCTCTGTCCCCGTTGTTGTATATGCCAGGGAAATGCAAGCAGATAAGGAATTGTTGTGTCGGTCTTTGATTGTTTCTGATTTGATTACCATTCATCAAAAAACGGGAATTGGATGCTTATCTGCATACTGTGGTGCTATTAGTGCGGGCTGTGGCTGCGCTGCCGGCATTTGTTATTTGCATGGCGGTCGGTATTATGAGATTGCCCATACCCTTGTGAATGCGGTTGCGATTCTTTCCGGAACGATTTGTGACGGCGCGAAACCTTCCTGCGCTGCCAAGATCGCCATGTCCGTGGAAGCAGGCATTATGGGCTATGAAATGATGAAATCCGGACATCAGTTCTATGGTGGTGATGGTATCATTACCAAAGGTGTGGAGAATACCATTCGCAATATTGGCAGACTGGCCCGGGATGGTATGTCTGAAACGGATAAAGAAATTATTCGTATTATGTTGGGCGCAGATTGTGGGTATTAAAAGGTGAGAGTGCTATGATTTACAGTTCTTTTCAAGAAAAACAACTTTCTTTGTTAGGCTTTGGCGCTATGCGTTTGCCTGTAAAGGAGGATGGAAGCATCGACGAGCAGCAAGTTGATGCTATGATTTCCTTTGCACTTCAAAACGGAGTGAATTACTTTGATACTGCATATCCTTACCATGGCGGTATGTCTGAGCGTGTTTTGGGTAAACTGCTTGCCAAATATCCCAGAGAATCTTTTTATTTGGCGGATAAGTTTCCCGGTCATCAGATTTTATCATCCTATGACCCTAATGCTATCTTTGAAGAACAGTTAGCGCGCTGCGGTGTGGCGTATTTTGATTTTTATCTGCTGCATAATGTATATGAGAAGTCAATTGATACATTCCTCAATCCGGAATATGGTATTTTTGATTATCTTCTGGAGCAGAAAAAGAACGGACGCATCAAGCATTTGGGCTTTTCCACTCATGGACAACTGGAATTGATGGAGCGCTTTCTCAATCAGTACGGCGAACACATGGAATTCTGTCAGATTCAGCTGAATTACTTAGACTGGACTTTGCAAAATGCCAGGGAAAAGTATGAACTTTTGGAGCGATTCAATATTCCAGTTTGGGTTATGGAGCCTGTGCGTGGCGGTAAGCTGGCTAATTTCACAGATGAAAAAATGTTAGCGCTGCGGCCCAATGCGTCTACCGCCAGCTGGGGATTCCGTTTCCTGCAGGGCCTTCCCAATGTTAAAATGATTCTTAGCGGTATGTCCAATATGGATCAAATGAAGGACAATGTACATACCTTTGCCCAAAGAGACACCTTGAATGAAGAAGAGTATGCATTGGTTATGGATATTGCGGAGAAAATGAAAAATGCCATTCCCTGTACTGCCTGCCGCTATTGCTGCGATGGCTGTCCAGCCGGTTTGGATATTCCTATGATGATGCGTGTATGCAGCGACCTTCGGTTTTCTCCCAATGTGAACAGCGTTATGGCAATTCAGGCGCTTCCCGAGGATAAACATCCCAATGCTTGTATTTCCTGCGGAAAATGCACCAAGATATGCCCTCAGAACATTGATATTCCCGGTGTCATGAAAGAGCTTTCTCAGCGGCTTGAAACCATTCCTAAATGGGTGGATATCTGTCGTCAGAGAGAGGAAGAACAACGCAAAAATAAGCTGTAAGATTTCTGCCGCTTTCGGGCGGCAGTTTCTTTGAAAATACAAGAAAAAAAGTCAGATCTGCGGTTGACAATTCCTTAAAAAATGTGTATACTGTGGGTGTTAATTTAATATCCCTTGAAGCTTTTCGGAAGAGATTTATTCAACCGAAAAGAGGAGGACTCTCTGGAGAACACATTTGATTGTGTGCCGAAGGTGCAAGGCAGAAGCCGAATCTCTCAGGCAAAAGGACAGAGATGCGTATCAGTATGCTGATTTTTTATGCAGTCCTCATGAGGGCTGCATATTTTTTAGAAAGAAGGAAAGATGATGTACGGAAAACCCATTGATTCTATTGGATTTGTTGCCGGATTTGATCCTGAAGTTGCGGCAATGATGGATAGGGAATTTACCCGTCAGAAGGATGGCCTTGAGCTGATTGCATCTGAGAATTTTGCTTCTCCTGCAGTGATCGCAGCTATGGGCTCTGTTCTGACCAATAAATATGCGGAAGGTCTGCCCGGAAAGCGTTACTACGGCGGTTGCCAGTTTGTTGATGAATTGGAAAGTCTTTGTATTCAGAGAGCAAAGGACCTGTTCGGCGCAGAATTTGCCAATGTTCAGCCCCACTCCGGCGCACAGGCAAACGCTGCTGTTCAGTTAGCATTGCTGCAGCCCGGTGATACCATGATGGGTATGAGTCTGGCAAATGGCGGACACCTGTCCCATGGCAGCCCTGCCAATATTTCCGGTAAGTATTACAATGTGGTTTCTTATGATGTGAACCATGAAACGGGTCTGATTGATTATGATGAGATTCGTGATCTGGCCAAGAAGAATATGCCCAAGCTGATCATTGCCGGCGCTTCTGCTTATCCCAGAGCCATTGATTTTAAGGTGTTTGCAGACATCGCCCATGAGGTTGGCGCAGTTTTCATGGTGGACATGGCTCATATTGCCGGCCTGGTTGCCGGTGGACAGCACATGAATCCTGTGGAATATGCTGACATTGTTACCACCACTACTCATAAGACCTTGCGTGGTCCCCGTGGCGGCTTGATTCTCGGCAAGGAGGAATTTGCCAAGAAGCTGAATTCTGCCGTTTTCCCCGGCACTCAGGGCGGCCCGTTGGAGCATATCATTGCGGCCAAGGCTGTTTGCTTTAAGGAAGCTATGGATCCTGCATTTAAAATCTATGCAAAAAATATTGTCAGCAACGCAAAGGTCATGGCGGATGCTTTGTTGAAAGAGGGATTTGATCTGGTTACCGGCGGTACGGATAATCACCTTATGCTGGCGGATCTTCGTCCCATGGGTATCACCGGTAAGGAACTGCAGAGCCGTTTGGATGAGAACCATATTACTCTGAACAAAAATGCCATTCCCGGCGATCCCGAAAAGCCTGCTGTTACCAGCGGCGTCCGGATTGGTACCGCAGCCGTTACCACCAGAGGTCTTGGTGCTGACGAAATGGTACGCATTGCCCGTTGCATTGCCCTTACTGCTAAGGACTTTGATGGCACTCGTAAGGAAGTTTTGGATACTGTTGCCGACATTTGTGAAAAATTCCCCTTGTATCGATAAAAACAAGAATCCGCACTCAAATGAGTGCGGATTCTTTGCTGTATTGATATGCAATTCTCGGTTCACTGTTTTCAAGATAGATAATTCCGCATTTTGTGAAATTCAGTTTGCTTAATAAATGCTGCATTATTTTGTTGTCATGGTGGGTATCGATGCGAACATTATCGCATTGATCTTGCGCATAGGAAATGGCCAGGGGAAGAATGCCCTTTGTCTTTCCTGCAGAAGCAACTCGGTGAATGGTAACATATTCGCCGCTATTCAGCCAGTTACCTTCAATATATCCATAGGTAGGGTCTTGCCCGTAAAACAGGGCGAAAACTCCGTGAATTATATTTTTGTTTGTAATCACATATAAATTGCCTTTTTCAATATCCTTTATCAGCACTTCGGGAAGGGGATGTGTGGATTTCCATTGATTTGGATTTCCTGTTTCACGCATGTAGTTGCGGGCTCTTTCATAAATCTTCAGAATTTCTTCCAAATGAGATTTGTTAGCTTTTTCTATGATCATAAAAACTGCCTCCTGTAAGCATTATAACATTTAAATAAATCAAATGCAATTCAGCTATACCATTGATTAATTAGAGAATGTGTGGTAAAATTATAAAAAAGGAGGTTAGATTATGGACTATAAGAAGCTTCAAAACGGCAGCGATATTCGGGGCGTTGCGCTGGAGGGTATCGAAGGTCAGCACGTGAACCTCACAGAGCAGGTTTGCCGTGACATTGGCAGAGGTTTTGCTTTGTGGCTCTGCACTCGCTATGGTAAAAAAGACGGGATTCGTGTAGCTGTGGGTAGAGATTCCCGCCTGTCCGGACCGACCCTTTCTGCATGGATTTGCGACGCCATGGTTTCTCAGGGCCTACAGGTTACGGACTTTGGCATGGCCAGTACTCCTGCCATGTTTATGTCCACGGTAACAGAGGGCTATGCCTTTGACGGCTCTGTTATGATTACTGCCAGCCATTTGCCTTTTAACCGTAATGGTTTTAAATTCTTTACGCCTAAGGGCGGTCTGGAGTCTGCGGATATTAAGGAAATTTTGGCTTTTGCTGCAGGAGCTGAAGAAACCGGTTTGGGCGGCGGTAGCCTCCAAAGCGGCGCATTTATGGATACATATGCCCTAATTCTGGCAGATAAGATTCGCAGCGCTGTAGGGGAAGATCGACCTTTGGAGGGCTTCCGTATTGTGGTGGATGCCGGCAACGGCGCAGGCGGCTTTTATGTAGACAAGGTTCTGAAGCCTCTGGGTGCCATTACGGATGGCAGCTTGTATCTGGTCCCTGACGGAAGCTTCCCAAATCATATTCCCAATCCGGAAGATAAAACTGCTATGCAGAGCATTACCAATGCGGTGAAGTCTGCAAATGCGGATTTGGGTATTATTTTTGATACGGATGTGGACCGTGCCGGCGCTGTACTTTCTGACGGCAGTGAGCTGAACAGAAACCGTATCATTGCTATGCTTAGCGTAATTCTTCTTCGTGAGCATCCCGGTACTACCATTGTTACGGATTCCATTACATCCACAGGTCTTGCTAAGTTTATTGAGGCCAAGGGTGGCGTGCACCATCGCTTTAAGAGAGGCTATCGCAATGTAATCAATGAATCCGTTCGGCTGAATGCCAACGGCGTAGACAGCCAGTTAGCCATTGAAACCTCCGGACATGGCGCATTGAAGGAAAATTATTTCCTGGATGATGGTGCTTATCTTGTAACCAAATTGCTGATTGAGCTTGCCCGGGGCAGAAAAGAGGGCTATAGTCTGGAATCTATGATTGCAGATTTGGAAGAACCCAGCGAAAGCGTTGAGTTCCGCATGAACATTTTGCAGGAGGATTTCAAAACCTACGGTCAAAAGGTCATTGATGAATTGACAGAATATGCAAAAATTCAACCCGGTTGGTCTTTGGCGCCCAGTAATTATGAAGGTGTGCGTGTCAATTTGGACAATGACCACGGTGACGGTTGGTTCCTTCTTCGTCTGTCTTTGCATGATCCCTTGCTTCCTTTAAATATTGAAAGCAATTGTGTTGGCGGCGCAAAGAAGATTGCTAAGGAATTGACAGTATTTTTGGAATCCTACAAGGATTTGGAAGCCCAGAAGCTTATGGATTATATTCAGTAAAGAGAACACCCCATTGACAAGTGTCAATGGGGTGTAGTTTAATCATCTCTGCGACGACCCCCGCCAAAAATCAGAATCAATCGCAACAGCTGCATCAGCGCAACAGCGGTGGCTGCCACATAAGTCATGGCAGCGGCGCGAAGGGTTTTCTTTGCGCCTATCTGCTCGTCTTCAGAAAGAAGGTCGTGGGAATCAATGGTGGAAATAGCTCTTCGGCTGGCGTTAAATTCCACGGGCAGGGTAATCAGTTGAAACACTAAAGAAAGACTAAAGCAGGCAATGCCCAGATACACCAAAACAATGGAAAAGCTTTCAAAGGCTGTCAGCAAAACACCCAGCAGAATCAATGGCATTGCCAATCTGGAACCGATGTTGGTTACAGGAATAATGGCTGCTCGCAGTTTAATTGGGCCGTAGCTTTGGGCGTACTGTACCGCATGGCCGGCCTCGTGGCAGGCAACGCCAATGGCCGCGGTGGAGGTGCTGTCATAAACACTGTCTGATAGTCGTATCACATTGCTTTTGGGATCAAAATGGTCGGTCAGATTTCCCGAAACCTTTTCAATGCGAACACCGGATACACCGTTGGCAGACAGCACTCTTTGGGCAGCTTGGGCGCCGGTGATGCCCCGCCGGTTAAATTGTTGAGAGTATTTTTGAAAGGTGCGATTTACAGAACTGCTTGCCCAAATGGAAAGAATAACAAAGGGCAAAACAAGCACCAAATAAGTCCAGTCAAAAAACATAGAGTTCCTCCGAATAGGTTTAGTTGGGGTCCAACGCCTTATGTAAGGTGTCGGTTATGGCATCACGGAACAGCCCGTATGCCTGGCTGTGAAGGGTTTGCAATGCACCGGCGGAGGTGTTTACGGGAATGTTGCCAATCATAAATAAATCTAAATCTAAAATATACTTAATTTCCGGGTCAGTCTGCCCGTTCTTTGACACCTTACCAGGACCGGCGTGGATTTTCGCCCGGCAGCCGCCACGCAATCCAAATTCTCCGTCCACAGAGGACATGCCAAAGTGCTGTTCTGACAATTCCTCATTACCGAGAAAACCGAGATAACAAGGTGTAAACATCTGACGGAAAGGAACATCCTCCAAAGAAAGAGCGGCTTTGGAAAACAGATTTAAATACCGCAGCCCCACGCGCTCATAGAATGCAGGCTTATAAATTTGAATAAACGCGGCAAGGGGAGCATCCAGCTTGGCAGCAAAATCTTCCCAACAGGAATAGCGGCTGCAGGTAAGGGAGAGAAAATTAGCGGTGAGATTGATCCGCCAAATCCCATCTGCAGATGCAAACTGATAATTATTAATAGTGGTGTCGCCAACAGTTTCTTTGCGAAGCTGATAGATGGGGAAAATATCCCGAATGGCATCTTGAAATTTATCTGGGATATTCGCCTCTATGGAAAGGATTTTAGGGAATCTTAACTGGCAAATTACTTCTGCCAATTGATTGTTATTATAAATACACATATTAGATCGCCTCACATTCATTTTTAATATTATACCTTTGGAATAAAGATTTGACAAGAGGCGTAAGGTTTTCTCCATGGATTCTTTACATTTTATTCAAGTGTTGCTATAATACACAAAAAGGAGGCTGTTATGAAATTTTTATATTTACTGGAAAAAATCAGAGTCCCCGGATTAAATGAGTTTATGCTTTTCGTTACCACCTTGGGTGAAGAAACTGCCTTTCTGGTTGTGGCACTGATTGTATTCTGGTGTATTGATAAGCTTCGTGGTTATTATGTGCTAAGTGTTGGATTTTTAGGCACAATTTTCAATCAATTTATGAAGCTGCTTTGCAGAGTGCCAAGGCCATGGGTTCTGAATGAGAATTTTACCATTTTGGAACAGGCAAGGGAGGCAGCTTCCGGATATTCTTTTCCCAGCGGACATACCCAGTCTGCGGTGGGCGTTTTTGGCTCTCTGGCATATACAGAAAAGAATAAGCCCCTTCGCTGGCTGTTGATTCTGGTGGCGGTATTGGTGGGCTTTTCCAGAATGTATATTGGCGTCCATACCCCTGCGGATGTTATTTTTGCCGCAGTTACATCTATCATCTTTTTAATGGTTTTACGGCCTGTTGTTATGGCTGGCGGCAAAAAGTTTCATGTGTTCCTTGCTGTGATGATGCTTGTTTCTTTCGGGTATCTTGCCTTTGCAGAGCTGTTCCCATTCCCGGAGGATATCGATGCCCATAACCTGCAATCCGGACTAAAAAATGCATATACCCTTTTGGGGTGTATCGTTGGCATGATTCTGGTGTATATCATCGATAGTAAATTTTTGCAATTTAAGGTGAATGCTGTGTGGTGGGCGCAGATTATGAAAGTTGTTGGCGGTCTGGCTGTTGTGCTTGCCGTAAAGGAAGGGCTTCGCGCTCCCTTGGAATGGGTGTTTAACGGACATCTGTTTGCCCGCTCGGTGCGATATTTCCTGATTGTAATGGTTGCAGGTACTGTCTGGCCTTTGACCTTCCGCTTTTTTCCCAGCTGCAAGAAAAAGAGTTAAGGAGTAACCTATGAATAAGATTCCTGTAAAAAAACTGAAAGCTAACGCTATTTTGCCTACCTACGGTTCTGCTGAGGCAGCGGGTGCGGATTTGTATGCCTGTCTGGAGGAGCCTGTGCAGATTGCTCCGGGAAAAACCTGTTTTATTCCGACAGGGGTCGCCATGGAACTGCCTGTGGGATATGTGGGGCTTGCTTTTGCCAGATCCGGCCTTGCCTGTAAGCAGGATTTGGCACCTGCCAATAAGGTGGGTGTTATTGATAGCGATTATCGGGGTGAATTCATGATTGCCCTTCATAATCACGGAAATGTTGAGAGATCGGTCACTCATGGCGACAGAATTGCGCAGCTTGTGATCGTGCCTGTATTTACGCCCGGTTTCGTTGAGGTAGATGAACTGAATGAAACAAGCCGTGGCGTTGGTGGCTTTGGTTCTACAGGTAAATAAACAACGAAAGGGTGTCCTCCTACGAGGACACCCTTTGCATATGAATGATTAGTAATAAAGCATATCGGAATAGATGGGGTAGGGCCAGTAGGATTTGTCCGTAAGCTTTTCCAGAAGGTCGGCATCTTTGCGAACTGCGGTCATGCCGGCAACTAATACATTGCTGCAATAGTCAACTGCTTCTGTGCTTGCTTGGGGAATATGCTTCAAGGCAGCGGCAAGAGCCTCGCATTTTTCATACAAAGAATCGGCGCAAACAGAAATTCGGCCGGCAAGATCCTTTTCTACATTGGCGGCTATGCCCAACTGTTGTTTGCGAAGAGCGCTTTCTGCAAGATCGGAGGAATAACGGATGGCAGCAGGGAGAATCTGATGCAAGGTCATATCCACCGTAGTCTTTGCCTCAATTCGAATCAGCTTCACATAGGCTTCCAAATGAATTTCGTGACGGGCACGGAATTCACTTTCGGTGAAAATACCATGCTTGGTAACCAGATCAATATTTTTCTGGCTGATGTAAGTGGGCAATGCCTGTGCGGTGGTGGAGAGGTTGCTTAAGCCGCGCTTTTCCGCTTCTTTTTTCCAATCGTCAGAGTATCCGTTGCCGTTGAAGATAATCCGGCTGTGCTCCTTAAGCACCCGGCTGATCAGTGACTGCAGGGCAGCATGGAAGTCATCTGCGTTTTCAAGAATATCAGCAAACTGATCCAGCTCTTCTGCCATAATGGTATTTAAGGCAATGTTGGGGCCGGCGATAGATTGGGAGGAGCCAAGCATACGGAACTCAAATTTGTTACCAGTGAAGGCCAGAGGACTTGTGCGGTTTCGGTCCGTTGTGTCCTTGGGGATGGAGGGCAGTACATCCACACCAATACGCATCAAACTCTTTTCAGGGTCGGTGTAGTTGGTGCCGTTGATAATGGAATCCACAACTGCGGTCAGCTCGTCGCCAAGGAAGATGGAGATAATGGCGGGAGGCGCTTCGTTGGCGCCCAGACGATGATCGTTTCCAGCGTGGGCAACTGTGCAGCGCAGCCAATCCTGGTATTCATCCACACCCTTGATAAATGCGGCCAGGAAAACGAGGAACTGGGCGTTCTGACGGGGTGTTTCGCCGGGCTTAAACAAATTATGACCGGTATCGGTGCAAAGAGACCAGTTATTATGCTTACCGGAGCCGTTTACACCTGCAAAGGGCTTTTCATGAAGCAGGCAAACAAGGTTGTGCTTGGCGGCGCATTTTTTCATAATCTCCATAACCAGCTGGTTGGCATCACAGGCGTTACTGGCATCGGAGAAAATGGGTGCAAGTTCGTGCTGACATGGCGCGCCCTCGTTGTGCTTTGTTTTGGAAAGGATTCCCAGCCGCCAAAGCTGTTCGTCCAGATCCTTCATAAAGGTGGAAACCCGTGTGCGAATGGTGCCAAAATAATGGTCATCCAGCTCCTGGCCCTTGGGAGGAAGCGCGCCAAACAAGGTGCGACCGGTCAAGCGCAGGTCTTCCCTTTGCGCATAGATGCTTTTGGGAATCAGAAAATATTCCTGCTCCGCGCCTACGCTGACACGAATCCGTTTGGATTCGTTGTCGCCAAATAGGCGAAGAATTCGCAATGCAGCTCTGGATACCTCGTCCAGAGAACGGAGCAAGGGTGTTTTCTTATCCAAGGCTTCTCCTGTATAGGAGAAGAAACAGGTGGGTATGTAAAGACTTCCGTCCTTAACAAAAGCGAAAGCGGTAGGGTCCCAGGCTGTATAGCCCCGGGCTTCAAAGGTTGCACGCAGACCGCCGGAGGGGAAGGAGCTGGCATCGGGCTCACCTCGAACCAGTTCCTTACCGGAAAACTCCATAATGACCTTTCCGTCACCGGTGGGAGCAATAAAGGAATCGTGCTTTTCAGCGGTAATGCCGGTCATAGGCTGGAACCAATGGGTGTAATGGGTAGCGCCTTTTTGCGTTGCCCAGTTTTTCATGGCTTCAGCAATTTCGTTTGCTACTTGCAGGGAAAGGGGAGTTGCCGTATCGATGCAATACTTCCAGGCTTGATAAGTTTCCTGAGTCAACCATTGTTGCATGGTGGCTTCATTAAAAACATCACTGCCAAAAATTTCCGGTACATTTAAAATATCACTCATACAAGCGGTTCCTTTCTTAGCTTATACTTATCCAATATATTTATAAACATTCTATTATATTTCGGAATAAATTGCAAGTTGTAGCCTTAATAAAATTTGAATTGAATGCAAATCTCTTTTTGATATAATAGACAAAAAACAAACTTTTCATTGTCTTTTTTACACTTTGAGGTTATAATATGCAAAAGAGGTGAATTCCATGGAAACTCCCAAGAAGAAATTTTACGATCTTAAAGGTCGTCAGCTGGTCAAAAATTTGAAAGCCCGGCATTTTGATGCTTATTATTGCGCATCGTCCCAGGAAGCATTGGAGCAGGTTCTTGCCCTGATTCCCGCCGGCTCAAAGGTTGGTTGGGGTGGTGCGACCACCGCCCGGCAAATCGGATTGATCGATGCAATACATAGGAGTGACTATACAGCTATTGACCGGGATCTTTGCTCCACGCCCGAGGGAAAAGCGCAGGCTGCCAGGGAATGTTTGGATGCAAATGTATTTATCACCGGCGCCAATGCCATTTCTATGGATGGTCAGATGGTGAATATTGACGGTATTGGTAACCGTGTTGCAGCCATTATATATGGACCTGATTCTGTGATCGTTGTTGCCGGTATGAACAAGGTGGCTGAGAATCTGGATTCTGCTGTACATCGGGCCCGTACCGTTGCTGCACCTATTAATTCCCAGCGATTTGGCGGTGATAAACCCTGTATTGTTTCCGGAGTTTGTGGCGATTGTAAATCTTCGGATTGCATTTGCAATCAAATCGTGATTACAAGACATTGCCGCCCTGCCGGACGAATCAAGTTTGTGATTGTTGGAGAGGATCTTGGCTTTTGAAAAAGGTGAAAGAACTGGTTTTTAAATACCGCAGTTTCATTATATATGTTTTGCTTGGCGCAATGACAACGGCAATTAATTATGCGGTATATATTCCCTTGCATAATGTTTTCAATCTTACTGCAGCGCTAAGCAATGCCATTGCATGGGTAATTGCTGTGTTGTTTGCATTTCTTACAAACAAGGCAATTGCTTTTGAGAGTCGAAACTGGTCATTTGGCGTTGTTATCAGAGAGCTTATATCCTTTGTGGCATGCAGGCTGGCTTCCGGATTGGTTGAAACAGCGCTGCTGTTCATCTTTGTTGATTGTATTCAACTTGACGGTAATATTACCAAACTGATTGTTAGTCCAATTGTTGGTGTTTCCAATTATTTGGCCAGTAAATTTCTTGTTTTCAGAAAATAAGATCAGCCACCGATGTGTATACATCGGTGGCTGATTTTATTGATACTTGTCAACCAAATACTGTATTGCTTGACGATAACCGTCAATTCCTTGCCCTTTAATTGTCTTTTCGCATGCAAGACCGGCATAGGAAATGTGTCGAAAAGATTCTCGTTTGTCAACATCTGAGATATGCACCTCAACAGCAGGAAGCGCAACGGCCTGCAAAGCATCCAGTATGGCTATAGAGGTGTGGGTATAGGCGGCAGGGTTGATCACAATGGCATCTGCCTGACCCAGAGCAGCTTGAATTCTGTCAACAATTTCGCCTTCATGATTGGACTGAAAGTGCTCAAGACCAATTCCCAAATCAATTGCAGTTTTTTCCAAGAGGTCAAGCAGACTTTTATAGTCCTTTTTACCGTAAATATCCGGTTCGCGAATGCCCAGCATGTTGATATTAGGGCCATTGATAACAAGTATTTTCATTGCAGCCTCCTGATTGTTTGCATAGTTTCCGCCGGGGTAGTGCTGTTTTCTACGATGATATCAGCAAATTGCGCGTATAGTGGTTCCCGAGTTCGGTACATATCTGTTAAACAGGTGCTTTGGGAAAGGGGACGACCGTTGGAGGGGAGAAGATTCACATCCCGTTTCAGCCAAATGATAGTGCTGTTTTGATGTAAAGCAGGATAGTTTTCCTTGCGGGTAACACAGCCGCCGCCAGTGGAAATGATGATACCGGATTCCTTGCCAACATCATTCAAAATCTGACTTTCAAGGTAGCGGAAATAGTTCTCCCCTTTATTTTGAAAGAGTTCCGGTATGGAGCAACCGGCTTTCTCTACAATTAGCGCATCGGTGTCTACGAACCTTCTGTCGGTAGCCTTACTAAGAAGAGTGCCAATGGTTGTTTTTCCGCAGCCGGGCATACCAATCAGAACAATGTTTTGCATTTCTGCGGATAGATGCGTATGAATTTTTTGAATTATATCATCGGGAATTTTGTTGCCGGTGAACCATTCTGCGCTTTCTTTCGCCTGAGCAATGAGCATCCAAAGTCCGTTTTCAGCGACCAAATTCCTCTCCCGGGCATCCATAATCAGCTGGGTTCTGGCGGGATTATAGATCATATCCAGAACTCCCTCTAATTTAGGAAAGAGGGAAAGATCAACCGGACTTTGTCCGTTGTTGGGATACATCCCAACCGGTGTGGCATTGACAATTACAGCAGCATCATCGTGCAGAAAAAGATTGCCGTAATGATTTGGACCGCTGCGGGAAATGGTTATAACTTCACCGCCTAACTCTTTCATAACAGCGATTGCGGTGTTAGCAGCGCCACCGCTGCCAAGAACTAAGACCTTTTTGCCGGTAACCTGAAGTCCGGACCGAATTACGGTAGACAGGAAACCGAAGTAATCAGTATTGTGCCCAACCAATTTTCCATCAGAACGCCGTACAATTGTGTTGACGGCACTCATTTTTGCTGCAACTTGGGTTAATTCATCGCAGTAGGGGATGACAGCCTTCTTATACGGGATGGTGACATTGATTCCTTGATAGGGAAGATTATGGAAAAAATCATCCAGATCATCGGGTTCTACTTCGCATAAGGCGTAGGAATAGTCACCAAAAAAACTGTGAATCTGCGGAGAATAGCTGTGGGAAAGTTTTCTGCCCAATAATCCGCATTCCATTATATTACCTCGCTGAAGCTGCCCAGATATTTAAACTCTTCACACAGCTCATCCAGCTCACACATCAGCTGAATAAATTCCTCAGAATAAATGGAGGTTTCCAGATCGAAATAGAACATAAATTCAAAATCACGCTCTGGAATTGGACGGGATTCCAGTTTGGTCACATTGATACCAAGCACATAAAGTCTTGCTAAAACCCGGTAAAGCGAACCGGGTTTATGGGGAAGCACCATCATGATGCTTGTTTTGTCTGAACCGGGATAGATTTCCAGATTTTTGCTAATGCATATAAAGCGGGTATGATTATTTCCTTTGTCCTGAACGGATGCTGCAAGGCAGGACAAACCGTAGATTTCCGCGCAGACTCTGCTGGATAATGCTGCAATATCGTTTCTTTCGGATTCTGAAACAATTTTTGCAGCAACGGCTGTATTTTCCACAGGAATAATCTTTGCTTTCGGGAATTTTTTCAGGAAACCGGCGCATTGACTGATAGCTTGCTCATGGGAATAGATTTCTGTTATGGAATCCATGGTTGTGCCATTCTTAGCCAACAGATTATGATCAACCTTTAAACGGAATGTGCGGACAATGGAAAAGTTGTGATTGATCATAAGATCGTAAACCTTATTTACAGAACCGGCTGTGGAATTTTCGATGGGTAAAATACCGTACTGGCAGAGACCCTGCTCAATTGCCTGGAATATTCCTTCAAAATTCTTGAAATACATGATCATAGGAGATTTAAAAATCTTTTCGCAGGCAATCTGGGCATAAGCCCCCTCAACGCCTTGACATGCAACCATGGGGGATTGAGGAAACAGCTTAGGCGTTGATTCAATTGCAGAGGAGATTTTGCGGTACAGTTCTGAATGGGAGATGTTACACTTGCTTTGATGGCTGCGGCTGAGTTCAAAAATCATGGAGTAGAGTACCCGCGCGTAATTTGCCATGTCAGTATCGGCTTTTTGCGCAACATCAGCCAGCTTTTCCCGTTCTCTGGAAGGAATGTAAATGGGCAATCCTTTTTCTTTTTTGTATTCTGCAATTTGCGTGGATACATTCATTCTTTGGCAGAATAATGATACCAGTTGATCATCGATTTTATCGATTTCCAGGCGAAGTTGAGTTAAATCCATTTGATTACCTCCTGGTGGTTTGAGAAAGGATGGAATCGAAAACAGCTATGGCGGCAGCTGCTTCTACAACAGGAACGGCCCTGGGAACTATGCAGGGGTCGTGACGGCCTTTTATGGAAAGAATTGTCTCTTTCATACGGCTGATGGAAACCGTTTTCTGGGGCAGGGAAATGGACGGAGTGGGCTTTATAGCCACTTGGAATACCAGAGGCATACCGTCGGTAATTCCGCCGAGAATACCGCCTGCATAATTATGAAGGGAACGAATCTGACCGTTATCAATGCAGAAGCTGTCATTATTCTCAGAGCCGCGTTTATAGCTGCCGGAAAAACCAGTGCCGAATTCAAGACCCTTAACGGCGGGGATGCCGTAAATGATTTGGGCAATTCTGCTTTCCATACCGCCAAACATAGGCTCTCCAAGGCCGGCAGGAAGACCGGTAACAATACATTCGATAAGGCCGCCGACACTGTCACCGTCCGCCTTTGCTTGCGCAATGGAATTACGCATGGCGGAGCCGGCTTCTTCGTTGATGACCGGAAAATCATCGTGAATGATGGATAGATCAGGGTTAGCCCAATCCATAAGAACGGGAGAATCCATGATGCCCCCACACATGGAAATGTGGGCTTTGATTTGAATACCCATTTCCTCCAGCCACTGAACACACAGACCGCCGGCAATGCATAGGGGAGCGGTTAGTCTGCCGGAGAAATGACCGCCTCCGGCTGCATCCTGATGGCCCTTGTATTTCAGTTGTGCAGTCAGATCAGCATGACCCGGACGGGGACAATCCTTCAGCTCTGCATAGTCAGAGGATCGGGTGTTCTGATTTTTAATAATTGCCGTAATGGGCGCGCCGCAGGTGCAATTATCCACAAGGCCACTCAAAAATTCCGGGGCATCGGACTCCTTGCGTGGTGTTGCATAGTCTTGCAACCCGGGAGCGCGGCGGGCCAGAAATTTATGGAGTTTGTCAGAATCTACATTCAGCCCGGCAGGAATTCCGTCCAGAGTCATGCCAATGGCGGGACCATGGGATTGACCAAAAATGGACAGCTTCAGGCTTTCACCGTACATACTGCTCATATTTTCCTCCTAAAGATTTGAAATCGTCCCAAAAACGGGGATAGGATTTTTTTACGCACTGTGCGTTCAGAATGGTTACAGGGGATTTTGCAACCGTAGCGGCAATGGCGGCAGACATAGCGATTCTGTGATCATTGCAGGAATCCACCGTGCCGCCCAAAATTTGACCGGGTTTCACGATTATTTTGCTGTCATCTGCTACCGCTTCGATCCCTAAAGCCTTAAGCATATTGCAGGTAGACGCGATTCTGTCAGATTCTTTTAACCGTAGTCTGCGAATACCTGTAAACTCACCGCCGTTGGATGCAGCCGCATAAATACTGAGAATGGGTACCAGATCAGGGCAGTCAGCGCAGTTTAAGCAGATAGGCGTATTTCCATTCTTAAAAATTTCATGGCACACTCTGTCTCCCTGGACAGACTCGGGATTTAAGTTGGAAACGGTAACGGAATTACCCAAAGCCCCGGATGCCAGAAAGAAAGCTGCATTGCTCCAATCGCCCTCCACATCGATATATTGGGGAGATGTTGGCTTTGTAAGGCCCAGGTTGTTTGCGGTTATGCCAAACTGATTTAATGTATTCCAGGTCATGTTCACATAGGGGGTAGATTCCAGCTTACCTATAATGTTTATGCTGCTTTTTCCGTCCATGAGGGCACAGGCAAACAGCAGACCGGAAATAAACTGACTGGAGACACTTCCATCAATTGAATAATTACCCGGACGTAAGGATCCTTGACAATGAATCGTTGAGGGAGTTGGTCGAGTAATACGGCAACCCATTCGCTCCATTTCTTCTTTGAGGGGAGAAATGGGTCTTTCACCAAGTCTGCCTTCAGTACGAAACAAGGCATCTACCCCAAGCGCGCCAACAACGGGAAGCAAAAACCGTAAGGTGGAGCCACTTTCTTTGCAGTTCAAAGCAGCGCAGTGAGGTACTTTTTCAACCGGAAAGACAATGTATCCGGTGTCGGTGCGTTTTATCCTTGCGCCCAATGCGCACAAACAACCGACAGTGGCTTCTATATCTTCATTTGTTTCTGAAATCGTTAGTTCAGTAGGTTTGTCAGCGAATGCTGCGCATATAAACAGCCTGTGGGCCTGGGATTTGGAAGCAATGGCCTTGACAGTACCTTCCAGCATAGAGGGATAGACGGTAATATCCATGTTACATACCTTCCGATATAAAGGATTTCAACTGATCAACGGGGGTGGGGAGAATGATGCAATCACCTATATCTCGGGGAATGATCAAATTGATGTTATTACCTGCACGTTTTTTGTCGGATAATGCAGATGCAATAATTTCTTCAACTGTAAAATCAGTATGTATTGGCAGGGAAAAGGAAAGAAGGACCTGCTGAATTTCTTTTGCTGTTTCTTTTTCACACAGCCCGGCGGCAGCGGCAGCCCTTGCGATAATCGCCATGCCGGCTGCAACAGCCATTCCGTGAGAAATCTTGAAATTACTGACAGCTTCAATTCCGTGACCAACGGTATGCCCCAGATTCAGCTTTTGTCTTTGTCCTACATCAAACTCGTCCTGTTGAACAACATCCCGCTTTAGCTGAATACATCTGGTAATGGTATTAATTCTGTCAAAATCTGCTGTTTGATTTTTGAGATGGTCAAATAATTCTCTGTCATACAGAACACCGTATTTGATCACTTCACTGCAGCCGTCACGGAAAACAGGATCAGGCAGCGTGTAGAAGGTTGTAATGTCGCAGACAACAAGAGATGGCTGATAAAAGGCACCGGCAAGGTTTTTTCCGGCAGGCAAATCAATGGCTGTTTTTCCCCCAACAGAGGAATCAACAGCGGCAAGAAGTGTGGTGGGAATTTGAACATAGTCAATGCCCCGCAGATAGGTAGCGGCTACAAAACCTGCCATATCACCTACAACTCCGCCACCGAGAGCAACAATACAGTCAGTTCTGGTAACATGATTTATGGCCAGAAAATCCAAAATTGAGAGGTATGTTTGCCCGCTTTTGCTTTCTTCGCCGGCAGGAAAAACATATTTGAGAACCTGAAATCCTTTTTCTGCAAGGCTTTGATAGACGGTTTTTCCATAGAGTGGCCATACATGCGTGTCAGAAATAATGGCAACGGTATTGGCTTTGCTGATTTGCTGCAGCAGATCGCCTGTTTGGCTCAGCAGGTTACTGCCTACATGAACCTGATAGCTTTTTGTGGCTTGAACGGGAATGATTTTCATCCGTCAACCTGCTCCTTCCGTAATTTTCCTTCTTCCAACAAGTTTTCCAAAGCTTTTGTATCATTATTGCATACAGCATTCCGATACGCCTGTAAACTATTGATATAATAGTCCAATTCATACAGAATGTTTTCTTTATTATTAAGGATCAGCTCTGCCCACATGTTGGAATTCAGCCAGGCAACCCGGGTCAGATCCTTGTAGCTACCGGCAGAAAAGCCTTTGTGTTTCATCGCAGTGGGGGACTTGATGTAGGCATTGCTGAGAATATGAGGCATTTGTGATGTGAATGCAATCATTTTGTCATGCTCGTCCGCTGTGGTAACAGAAAAACTCCCAAAATGACAGGGCTCCAACAGCTCTTTTATGTGAGCAAACAGGGCAATGTCATCATATCTGGGGGGAACCAGCACCATGGGAGCCCCATGAAAAAGATTGGAGCGGCTGTACTTAAATCCGGAGTGATGGGAGCCCGCCATTGGGTGACCGCCCACAAAGGTGAAACCGTATTGTTTTGCAATGGGAAAACAACCGTTGCACACATCAACCTTGGTTCCGCAGCAATCAATGACCATTGTGCGCTTGCTGACAAACGGACCGTTGCATTCCAGCCAATCAATGCACGCCTGCGGATAAACTGCTAGAAATATCAATTCGCAGCTGGAAATATTGCTGCTGTCAAGGGCAGAAGAAACGGCGCCGGACAGCTGGGCAAAGGTGAGCATGCTCACATCTTTTTCATGCGCAAATACGGTATGACCTGCCTTGGAATAGGCTCTTGCAAGTGAGCCGCCAATCAAGCCAAGTCCAACGATTCCAATATTCACAGCAGTGCCTCCCGAATCTGAAAGACCTTTCTGCTGACTGCGTCAAATTGCTCCGGGGTCAAAGACTGGGCGCCGTCGCACAGGGCGCAGGACGGATTATTATGTACTTCGATCATGATGCCGTCTGCGCCCGCAGCGGTGGCGGCTGCAGCCATTGGCGCTACCAGTTTGGATTTGCCGGTTGCATGGCTGGGATCCACGATCACCGGAAGATGGCTCAATTCGTGCAAAACAGGGACGGCAGAAAGATCAAGGGTATTGCGGGTGTAGGTTTCAAAGGAGCGAATACCCCGTTCACAAAGAATAACATTTTCATTGCCTTCGCTCATAATATATTCTGCACTCATAAGCAGCTCCTGCAAGGTGTTTGCAAGACCCCTTTTCAGCAAAATAGGCTTCTTGGTTTTGCCCAGTTCTTGGAGAAGGTCAAAGTTTTGCATATTGCGGGCGCCAACCTGAATGATATCCACATCCTCAAACAAATCCAGGGTGCGTATGTTCATGATTTCGGTGATGATCGGAAGACCGGTGGCTTTCTTTGCTTCCATCAGCAGACGAAGGCCCTCATTTTTTAAGCCCTGAAATGCATAAGGGGAGGTGCGGGGTTTAAATGCGCCGCCTCGAAGAATTTTTGCGCCGGAATTCTTGACATCTTGGGCAATGGTAATGATCTGTTCCTCAGATTCAACACTGCAAGGTCCGGCAATAAGAACAAAGTTACCGCCGCCGATTTTTACATCGCCAACTTCGACAATGGTATCATTGGGCTGGAATTTACGGTTAGCCTGTTTAAAGGGCTCTGAAACACGTTTGACGGTTTCCACTATGTCAAGGCTGGACAACAGCTCCATATCCACGCGGCTGGTATCACCGACAAGACCCAAAATGGTAACTTCCTGACCGTGAGAAATATGTACATCCAGATTCATTACTTTGAGCCAATGAACAAGGTGCTCTGTTTGCTCAGAGGTGGTTCCGCTTTTTAAAACAGCAATCATAAGATCAACTCCTATAAAAATAACGCTGCACGGTGGTTTGATCGTGCAGCGAGAAATAGAAATATTTCAAAAAAATATTGCAGCACAAATCTCTATTACTTTGTATAGGCAAAGTAATAGTAAAAATAAAAAAACTGTGCAGCAAATACAGTCATTTCTGACCTCCATCTTTTTGATAGTTGGATTATAGCACTTTAAAATAAGAAATGCAAGTAGTTTGACAAAATATTACAACAGTAATCTTTCATAACAGAATAGAAAACAGGCAGTCGGTAATGACTGCCTGTTAGAGGATTAATCTGCTGTGATTTCAAATTCCTGAGTATGGGCAAGTCCACCGTTAAAATATATTTCCATAGTGTATTTGCCGGGTTCTTCAGGCATTTGGGGAATATCCAATTCGCAGTAGCGGTTTTTCCACATATCTCTCCAGATGCGAATCTGGGAAGAATAGTCGATCATGTTGCCCTCTTCATCACGAATCAGATACAAGATTGCAGTAGATGTCTTTGCGGTGCTGTACTTGCTGGGAACATATACAACAAATGCTGCCTTTTCACCAACGGCAAATGTACTCATATACATGTCCTTTTTGACATCTTTGCGGTTCCAATTCGTTTTTTCCGGGCGGAGGCACATGGAGAAATCCATGTCAACATCCTTGGCAAATAAGCCCAGCTTTTTTCCGTTGAAACGGCTGGCTTCGGGAACTTCTGCAGTGAGGTAACCGCCAAAGACCGTTGTGCCGTCTTCCAGCTGTATGTTGATCTTGTAGGAGGTGCCGGGGATGACAGGAGTCAGAGTTGCTTCATTTTTGTCGGTACGGATGCTTTCCTGCCGATCATAGCCTACCGGAGAGTAGACGACAATCCACTTGCTGTCTACCTTTGGCCCGTTCCATGTGACAGTGATTGCTGCTGCTCCGTCAACTTGGACCTTGGCTTCGGTAACAGAAACGGCATTGGCTGTCATATAGATCCGGGTGCCTGTGCTCATGCCCTCAGCAATTACTTCTACTGTGTGTGCCACGGCAGGATCAATACCGCTGAATGTGGCGGTAGTTTCATCAACTGTAACGGTTTGATCGTAGCCGTTGTCGCTAAAGCAATGCACGGTCCATTTTTCTGCGGCAGAATTTTCGGGAGCGTTCCAGGTAATTTCAATGGATTCGTCGTCTAAGCCGCCAAGCAAAAGATCCTGAGCAAAAACCGGTTCTTTTACGGTGTAGGTGATTTGGGTTTCACCTGCAAGGAACAGGGGATCAGCAGATTCCAAAATAAAGGTATAATCCTGCCCCATGGTTAAGCCGGAGATGCTGACAAAGTGGCCGGAAAAGCTTTCTGTCTTAACATTCTCACCGTCAGCAGCATAGGAAACAATCCACATGTCAGAATCTGCTCCGTCAACATTAAAGCTGAGCATGACAGAGCCCTCTTCTACACCGGTGAAGGCAACAAGATTTAAAATGGTGGATTTGCTGGGTGTAGTATAGGTGTCGGTATAGCTGCCTGTAAGCTTGCGAAGGCCTTTTACTTCTACCTTTACATTATACAGCATGTTGGGACTTAAGCCATCAAATGTGGTGGATCCGTCCACAACAGGTTTTTCCATGCGGGTACCGTGGGTGTCGATGCAGACGATGCTAAGCAGTTCGTCCTTGAGTTCGGTTTCGATTTGCACGGTAAGCCTGCCTGCATCACCCTGCAGGGTCATAGTGTCGATGGTTTTCAGATAGAAATTTTTATAGAAGAAATATCCGCCGAAAGCAAGACCGGCCAGAAGTATGAGAACAAGAAGAGCTGTCAGGATCTTTCTTCCGGAGCCGGAAGATTCTTCATAATCGTCTTCGCATTCCTCGTCATATTCTTCGGATTCTTCTTCAACGGAAATGGTTTCCGTTTCCTCTTCAGTAATTTCTTCTGTTTCGGTGGGCACTTCTTCTTGCTCAGGCGTTTGCTCGATCTCCGGCTCGGGAAGTGAAACTTCAATGGGATCGGGAGCAACCGGCGGAGCAGGGAGTTCATGGTCGATCAAGCTGTCAGCCTGGGCAAGGATTTCTTCAATATCCTCAGAAACTTCATCGTAGGAAATTTCAAGGGATTCATCGGATACAGCGTCCTCGTCTGTTTCTGTCAACAGATTTGTAATCCCAGAATCAATAGCGGTCTCTTCATCGGTTTCATCCGATTTGTCACTATCTGCAAATTCATTGATGGTTAATTGCTCTGCAGTTTCCTCGGATGCTTCTGCTTCAGCTGCCTTGGCGCTTTCTGCTTCGTCGGGAGTGGACTCTGTTTCCAAAACGGGTTCTGCAACCGGTTTTTGAACCACGGGAGGAACAATGGGATCGTTGTTGGCCCCATTCTTTTGCATATATGCAACCAAGGCCTGACCCATTTCAACAGGATCTGCCCAACGGTCAGCAGGATCAGGAGCGCAGGCTTTCAGGATGATTTCTGCCATCTCGTTATCAGCAAAAGCAGGTGCAACAAGAGGCTCGCCGGAAACAACCTGGGGAAGGATGCCGCCGTTATAGGCTTGGTACAGGATCATACCGGCTGCATATACATCAACTGTGGTGTTGATCTGCGCATAGGCATCATGGATTTCCGGGGCTGTATAGGCGCTGCGGTATTTATCCGGCAAGGATGCATATTTAAGGGAATCCAGCTTAATAAAACCCAAATCACCGATTCTGTATTCCTGGTCTGGGGAAATATAGATGTTTTCCGGCTTTAGGTTTACATACAGGAAGCCTGCCTGCCGGCATACGGCCAGGGATGCGCACATATCCAGACCTAAATTTACGGCGGCAAGGTGGGTCATGGAATGCTTGCGCATATAGCCTTCCAGACTTCTCTTATAGCTGCTGAGCAGATAAACATCATAGCCCACTTCGTTTTCCATGGGAACAATCTTACACCCCTCAAAGGGAATAAAACCTTCCAGCTTGGAAAGTTTGCGAAGGGTATCTACTTCCTCAACAACAGTCTGAGCCTGATCTTTAAAATAGCTGAGTGCTGCTGCTTCGCTGGAGCATGCGCCTGTGATCAAAAGAGCCTCCAGCTGAACCTGAGATGCGGGAATGGAAATGATTTTAACTATGTATTTTGCACCGGATTCCTTTACCATGGCAGGGCAACAACGAATACCGTGGTGTTCGCTGATGGGATCGCCCATGACAAAACCATCCAGCATAGGACTGATAAGTTTAGGTTCCGACATATCCATCTTCTCCTTTTCGTATTTTATTTATAATAAGATATAAACCGTAAAATTGCAATAACTTTTATTAGAATCTTTTATAATATACGAATAATTTTACAACAAAATTCTGCATGTTTTTTGCTGTAAAAATAATATAGGAGAATCTTGATAAATAAGGTTGTAATTACAAGGAAAGGGTGTTATACTTTAGGGGAAAGCAGGCACAGTTTTGTGCAATGAGGAGGAACATCGATGAATAAGGTTATTTGTGATGTATGCGGCACCAAGTACCCGGAAACGACTGAGCAATGTCCCATCTGTGGATGTGCGAAGCCGGAAAATGCCAGAATTGTTTCGGATGAAGTGTCCGGCACTGAGGCGAAAACCACCGGTTCTTATACTTATGTAAAGGGCGGCAGATTTTCCAAGGGAAATGTTCGTAAACGAAACAAGGCATCTGTTGTCGCCAGAGAAGAGCAAAAAGAAAACCTGAATGAATCTGAAAAGCAGTCTGATAAAAACAGCAATAAGGGCCTTGTGATCGCCATTATTGCGCTACTGCTTGCCATTGTGGCGGTGATGCTGTTTATTTTCTTTAAATATTTTGCACCCGCCGGCTCTAAGGATGAGAATACCGTTCCCGTACAGACCTCCACTGTGGAAACCACCACGGTTCCTGTAGTGATTCCGTGTACCGGATTGGAACTGTCTTCTTCCATGGTTTCCCTGGAGAATCTGGGTGATTCCTGGCTCCTTAATTTCCAGGTCATGCCTGCGGATACCACGGATGAGGTATCCTTCACTACCAGCGATGCTTTTGTTGCCACGGTCAATTCCGAGGGTCGTATTACCGCTGTTTCTGCCGGTGAAGCCATTATTACCGTCACCTGCGGTGAACAGAGTGTTGCGTGCACGGTTACTGTTACCGATCCCGCCGCAGCGACAGAAACCACAGTTCCCGAAACCACGGAAGTAACAGAACCTGTTTCTGATGATTGGAAGATGAACAGATCCGATATCTCCTTTACCAAGGCAGGGGATTCCTGGAATCTGTTTAAAGGCTCCATTCCGGCGGATGTGGTTACCTGGACTTCTGACGATGAAACCGTTGCCACAATTATAAACGGTGTGGTCACTGCAGTTGGCCCCGGTAACACCAATGTACACGGCGAATTGAACGGAACCAAATATTCCTGTATTATTCGCTGCCGGTTTACTGCTGCATCCCAGGATTCTGAGAACGATTCTTCAACTGAAACCACGACTGCCACTCAGACTTCCGGCAAATATGTACTTTGCATTGACGGTGTCGATGTTTCCAAGCGACCCTTTGGCAATGATGTGTCTATTAAGGTTGGCGAAAAGTTTCAGCTTACACTGAGAACTGAGAATGGAGATATTATCTCTGTTAATTGGTCAGCTTCCAAAGATGGCATTTGCTCCATTAGCGGCAACACAATTACCGGCACAAAGAAGGGTCAAACCAACATTCTGGTCAATTATGCGGGCTATACATATACTTGCATTGTAAATGTTAAATAATACCACTCAGCGGGAGCACCTGTCGGTGCTGCCGCTTTGGTGATCATTCTCCGTCAATGTGCATGCCTTTCCGGAACAGTAAAGTAATGCACCAGATACCGGCAAGTCCTACAATGGTATAAATGATCCGGCTCAATACGGAGCCCTGTCCACCCAAAAGCCAGGCAACAAGGTCAAACTTGAAAATGCCGATCAGACCCCAGTTCAGGCTTCCGATGATAGAAAGGATCAATGCAATTGTATCCATTATCCATACCTCCAAATCAAGATTTGTCCGTGAGTAGATTTCCCTGAATTTATTGATTTATTCAAAATTACATTTTATTAACTATGAGGTGAAGAAAATGACAACACTCTACGAGGGTGCTTTTGCAAAATTGAATCTGACTTTGGATGTCTTGGGAAAGCGTGATGACGGTTATCACGACCTGAAAAGTGTTATGCAGACCGTTTCCATACGGGATGATGTGGAAATTGATGTGGGGACGGGAAAGCCCTGGGCGCTTCAATGTTCTGTGGAGGGGATTCCCGAGGATAACAGAAATCTGGCATGGAAGGCAGCAAAAGCTTTCTATGATCGCGTGGGGATTGATCCGGATGGCATTGAAATCCGGATAACCAAAAGAATTCCCACTGAAGCAGGCATGGGCGGTGGAAGCGCGGATGCTGCTGCGGTCTTGCGAGCGTTGAATCGTCATTACGGAAGCCCCTTGTCCGTTGGCGCTTTGGCTGAGCTGGGCGGTCAGGTTGGAAGTGATGTTCCTTTCTGCGTTATTGGCGGTACAGCCTTGGTTGAAGGCAGGGGAGAGCGTGTTAAAAAATTACCGGATATGCCGGATTGTTTCTTCGTTGTTTGCAAGCCGGAATTCTCTTCCTCAACACCGGAACTTTATCGGAAGATAGATAATGTTTCCATTGGTAGACGCCCCAATCATCAGCTTATGGAGTCTGCCATGCTTAGCGGTGACCTTCCCAAGGTCGCTGAGAATCTGTGTAATGTATTTGATCCGCTTGTTACAGAAGAAAATCTTGAATTGAATTATATTAAGTCTATTTTCAACAGCTACGGCGCAATTGGCTATCAAATGACCGGAACCGGCTCTGCTGTGTTTGCTATTGTTACAGATTTTGAAGTTGCTGCTGTAATTTGTAATATGCTGCGGGAGAATTATCCCCAGATATATATTGGCAAGCCTGTTTGAAATTATAAGCAATACCGTCCTTACTGTTATAATCCCGGTAAGGACGGTTTTTAATTCAGTTATTAAATTTGTCCTGTTATTTTCACAGATTATATGTTATGATAATGAAAAGTTCAGAGGGGGTGAATTATCATGCTGGAACTGCTGCTGGGAACCGATTGGGTTTCAAATCGTGACGAGATTTTACGCAGAGTAACGGATGATATTCGAAATCGAAAAACGGGCATTGTTTTGATCGTTCCCGAGTTGATCAGTCATGACATGGAACGCAGACTGTGTTCCTTTGCCGGAGATACCGCCAGCCGTTATGCGGAAGTGCTGACTTTTACAAGACTTGCCAGCCGTGTGGCGGAGGACGCCGGATTTGCCGCTTTACAGTGCATGGATAATGGAGGGCGCGTTGTGGCTATGGCTGCAGCGGCCAGACAGCTTCATAATAAATTGAAAGCTTATGCTTCCCTGGAAACCAAACCTGAGTTTCTGACCGGATTGCTGGACGCCGTAGATGAGTTTAAAAGATGCTGCATTACCTCCAATGACTTAAAAGAAGCTTCTTTGAAAAGCGAGGGCGCATTTGCCCAAAAGCTCGAAGAATTATCCTTGCTTTTGGAAGCGTACGACAGTTTGTGTCAGCGCGGTAAAAGAGATCCGGGTGACCAGATGAACTGGGTATTGGAACAGCTGGAGAATAATGGCTTTGCGTCTAAACATACATTCTATATTGACGGCTTTCCGGATTTCACCAGACAACATTTTTCTGTTATTGAGCATCTTATTTCCAATGCGCAGAATGTCACTCTTAGCCTCACCTGCGACAGGCAGGGATCAAACGCCATGGCTTTTGAAAAAGCCGGACATACAGCTTCGGAGCTGATTCGGGCGGCGGAGCGCCTGGGCGTGGCATATAGGGTGAACATGATATCTCCCAATCCCGGGCCGATTGCTGAATTTAGAGGCAGCCTGTTTCAGGGAGATATGCGCAAAAACAGTGTGGCTGGGAATGTGCTGTCCTTATATCATACCGATGACATTCATGCGGAATGCAATAATGCCGCAACCTGTGTTATGGAATTGGTTCGCTCCGGTGAGCGCTATCGTGAAATCGGTATTGCCTGCACAGATATGAGTGCATACCGCCATGCATTGGAGGCAGTATTTGCCCGGTGCTCCATACCCGTTTATTTGGCCGGCACAGAGGATATTATGCAAAACACTGTAATTTCAACGGTGTTTTCTGCGCTGGAAGCTGCCTTAAGCGGGTTTGACCGACAGGATATTCTGCGATATTTAAAGAGCAATCTGTCTCCTTTGGATTCTGATATAGTCGATCAAATGGAAAACTATGCCATTATGTGGGGTATCTCCGGCAATAAGTGGACAGAGCCCTGGAAATATCATCCCTGTGGTTTGGGCGCTGACGAGACAGAGGACTCTTTGAAACTGCTTTCTGTATTGGAAGAAGCCAGAAAGCTTGCCATATTGCCTTTGATTACCCTTCGTAATGCGTTTAACTGTGCCACAAAGCTGGATGATCAGGTAAATGGATTGAGATCCTTTTTTGAGGATATTTCTTTTTCTGAAAGAATGTGCGACCTTGCAGAAACCATGGAGGCAGAAGGTGATCCCCGCAGCGCTCAGATCATGAATCAGCTTTGGGAGATTATGTTGGGTGCTCTGGATCAACTGCAGGATACCCTGGGTGAGACGGTTTGGGACAATGATTCCTTTTTACGCCTGTTTAGCCTTTTGTTAAATCAATATGATGTGGGAACGATCCCTCCCGTATTGGACGCCGTAACTATAGGTCCGATCAGTACCATGCGCTGTCATCAGGTATCTCATTTGATCATACTCGGCGCCCAGGAAGGCGCATTTCCCGGATATAGCGGCAGCAACGGTGTTCTGACAGATCAGGAACGGCTTGTCCTGCGCACCATGGGAATTGGACTTACGGGCGGTGGAATGGAAGGCTTGCAGGCGGAATTTGCAGATATTTATGGTCTGTTTTGCGCTGCCAACAAAACTGTCACCCTTTCTTATCACGGAAAAGAACCGTCCTATGTTTACAGACGACTTCTGACCATGTCAGGTTTTGAACAACCTGGGAAATTCTTTGTCAGCCCCAATGTCAAAGATGTTGCTGCAACATTGGCGGAGAGAAAGGATATTTTCGGTGCCAAAATGCTTGGTATTATGGAGGAATATGCTGAAATTGATTCCAAAAAGCAGTATCATTTGGGAAAAATCAGCGATTCCAATATTAAGCGGCTTTATGGCAATGTGTTTAGACTTTCTGCATCTCAGGTCGATAGACAGGCAGAATGCCGCCTTGCTTATTTCTTCAATTACGGTCTGCATGCAAAAGAGCGCAAGGAAATTACCGTTGATCCTGCTGAGTTTGGCACATTTGTACATGCTGTTTTGGAACATTCTGCCAGAGAAGTAATGGAAAGAGGAGGATTCCACAAGGTTTCTTTGGACGATACTTTAAAGATCGCCAAGCACTATTCTGAAGAATATGCCAGAGAACGATTTGGTGAACTGGAATCCAGTAGAGTTGCTTATTTGTTCCAGAGAAATGCTACGGAATTGGATGCCGTTGTCACGGATTTGTGGGAGGAATTGAGTCAGTCGCTGTTTGAACCTGCAGAATTTGAATTGGGATTTGGCGACCGAAAGGCTATGCCTGCGATTTCTATCACAGGCGACCATGCCAAAGCTGTGCTTCGTGGATATGTAGACCGGATTGACATTTGGAATGATGGGGAGAAATCCTTCTTCCGTGTTGTTGACTATAAGACCGGAAGCAAGGATTTTGATTACTGCGATGTATTTAACGGCGTTGGCTTGCAAATGTTATTGTACCTGTTTGCACTGGAGGAGGTTGGTCATCACATTGTGGGTGAGGATTCTCAAAGCGCCGGTGTGCAGTATTTTCCTGCCCGTACTGAAGTGATTACTGCCAAGGGAAAACCAACAGAGGAAACTTCTGCTAAGATGCATGCAGATAAACGGGTTAGAAAAGGGCTGCTTTTGGCAGACCTGGATGTAATGTCAGCCATGGAACCAGGGGATGCATTTCGGTGGCTTCCCTGTAAGATTACCAAGGACGGTTCTCTTCAGGGAGATTTGGCAACGGAAGATCAGCTGCGTATGCTGAAAGACTATGTTTTTCGTTTGCTTGGTAATTTGATTGACGAAATTGCCTCCGGTAATGTGGAGCCTTACCCCTATGTAAGAGGAATTGATCACGGGATCTGCAGTTGGTGTCCTTATAAAACTGTTTGTCATGCTATGCATTTGCAAAGCAGAAGGGTGTATAAGGCAATGAATTCTCAGCGGTTCTGGGAAGAAATTGGAAAGGAGATGGAATGCCATGGCTGAAGTATTAACACCCCAACAAGAAATGGCGGTGAATAACCGGGGCGGAAGGCTTTTGGTCAGTGCTGCTGCCGGTTCCGGTAAGACAAAGGTTCTGGTAGACCGTCTTATGAAATATCTTCTGGATGAGTCAGATCCTGCGAATTTGGATGAATTTCTCATTATTACATTTACTGAGGCTGCGGCATCTGAATTGCGGGGGAAGATTGCGTCCAAGCTTTCAGAACATATCGCTGCAAATCCCGGCAATCGTCACATTCAGCGGCAAATGCAAAGACTTTTTCTTACCAAAATTTCAACAGTCCATTCCTTTTGCAAGGATATTATTCGCGAATATGCCTACCGGTTGGATATTCCGGGTGATTTTCGTGTTTGCGATGAAAACGAGGCTTTTCAACTGCGAACTGCTGCAATGGAGCTAACGTTGGATGAAATTTATGCTAACCTTGAGAAATATCCCGATATTCAGGCTTTTATTGACACCCAGGGCATTGGTCGCAATGATGCGGATGTGCCCAATTTGGTGCTGAAGCTGTTCGATAGTTCTCGAAGTCATTTACATCCTGAGCGTTGGCTGGATATGTGCCGCCGGAATGCCGATGTGTCCAATGCCTTCGATGCGTCACAAACAGTTTGGGGCAAGGCGCTGATTGAGGACTTGCATGATTATCTGGATCTTCAAATCCAGGCAATGGAGAGCTGTGCCAAAGCCATTGAAACAGAACCGGGACTCATAAAGGGATATGCTGTGCTTCTGGATAATGTAAATACATTAAAATCGCTGCGTGGCTGTGAATCCTGGGATGGAATTGTAGCGCAGAAGGATTTTAGTTTTGGTACATTGTCATTTCCTGCGAAAGCGAATATTCCGGAAATTACAGACCCGATCAAAGTGGTCAGGAAGTCCTGTAAGGAGTCCTTAGTCTATAAATTATCCCGGTTTACAGGCTACAGCGCGGAGGTTTTGGCCGACCAACAAGGCTGCTTCCGGGCAACTCAGGGCATTATTGATGTGGTTGATAAATTTGTTGTTCATTACGACCGCTTGAAAAGAAAACGGCATGTTTTGGATTTCAATGATCTGGAACAGTATGGCTTGGAACTGCTTTTGGGTAAGTCCAGATCCAATCCAACCGCTGCAGCCCGTGAGGTCGAATCCCGGTTCCGGGAAATCATGGTTGACGAATATCAGGATACCAATGCTGTTCAGGATGCCATGTATTCAGTTCTGACTCAGAAACGAAACAACTTATTTATGGTTGGCGATGTGAAACAATCCATTTATCAGTTTCGTTTGGCAGACCCCGGTATTTTCCTGGAGAAGTATGATCAGTTTCAATCGGCAGAGCATGCGAAGGCGGGTAAGGGCAGAAAGGTTCAGCTTTCCTGCAATTTCCGTTCCAGCGGTGGAGTGATTGAAGCTGTAAATCATGTATTCAGCAACTGCATGTCAAATGCTGTCGGCGGTCTTGTATACGGAGAGGATGAACAACTGAACGAGGGCGTATCCCATATTCCTTTGCCTGATGCTGAAGTGGAATTTCATAGTATTATTACCCAAGGAAATGCCTATGAGGAAGAGGCTGCATTTGTTGCGGATCGAATCGTTACCTTGCTTGACGGCAAACATTATGTTCGTGATCATAATGCACTTCGTCCTATAAGGGTGGATGATATTAAAATCCTTCTTCGTTCACCCGGTACATCCGGCTATTATTTCCTGGATGCGCTGCGGCAAAGAGGTATTCCTTGTTCTGCCGGCGGGAGTGAAGATATTCTTCTCAGTAAAGAAGTAGAAGTACTTGTTTCTTTATTGAAAATTATCAGCAATCCCAGGCAGGATATCCCTTTGCTAGGTGTCCTCGCAAGTCCGGTGGGCGGATTGTCTGCAGATGATCTTGCCGCCCTTCGTTGTATATCCAGGAATTCCGGTCTTTACGATGCGTTGTGCGCCAGCACGGATCCCAAATGCATGGAATTTCTCCAGCTGTTGAAGAAACTACGCAAGTATGCCGCTTTTTCCACCTTGCCGGAGCTCATTCAACAAATTTATCATGAAACATTATTGGAGTATGTATTCCAGGGTGATACCGTTAAGGATAATTTGTTTGCATTTTATCAGTATGTAGTTGGTTATAGCAGTGTAAACATAAAAGATCTGGACCAATTCCTGCGGCATCTGGAGCTTTTCAATCGACGGGGATTGTCTGTTGAGAAGGGAGAAACCGGTTGCGTAACCATCATGAGTATTCATAAATCCAAGGGTCTGGAATTTCCTGTGGTGTTTCTTTCTGCATTGGGAAAGGGTTTTAATCGTCGGGAATTCAATGATTCTGTACTAAATCATAAAGATCTTTATCTTGGATTGTCATGTGTGGATATGAAGGATCGGGTGCGTTTTCCTTCTTTGAGTAAATATGCAATTACTGCGCAAAAGATCTCCGACGGTCTGTCTGACGAACTTAGAATACTGTATGTTGCCATGACCAGAGCGAAAGACCGTTTGATTATGACTTATGCGGACAAGTATTTGTTGAAAACACTGAATGAGCTTGCAGCCAGAATGGTTTACTCACCGGATACTCTGATGGCTACAGATGTTGGCGATGTGGGTGAGTGGATCCTGTTTTCTGCATTGAAAAGGAAGGAAGCCGGCGCATTATTCAATGTCACCGGTAGAATCAATAACATAACGGTCAGTAAGTATCCGTGGCTGATCACCTTGCAGCAAAGTATGACCGCAGAAGTGGATAATCCGGAGTTGGAAGATACGGACTCTGAAATAACGGAGCCCATTGCTTTGGAAAAACTTCGCGAAGTGCTTTCCTTCCGGTATCCCTTTGAAGCGGCCACCATAGCGCCTTCCAAACTGACGGCAACCCAGCGAAAAGGAAGAGCAAAGGATACAGAAGCAGAACAGGATGCACCGCAAAAGGCGCATTTTGCAAGGCAATGGCGGAAGGCTTCTGAAAAAAGAACAATATTCCAGGGAAAAGAATACGGCAATGCTATGCACAATGTTTTACGCCACATTGCGTATTCAAAATGTAGCTCTTTGGAATCTGTTCAGGAGGAGATTTCCCGATTGGAAAGGGAACGGTTCATATCTCCGGAGCATGCAGCGCTTGCAGATGCCGTGGCATTAACAATCTTCTTTACATCGGAGCTGGGCAAAAAGGTCATGTGTTCTTCCAATGTAGTTCGAGAATACAAGTTCAGCATTCTGGTAGATGGGGATTCCTATTCCAAGGATTTGACAGGGGAAAAGATCCTTTTGCAGGGTGTTGTTGACTGCGCTGTAATCGAAAGCGATGGTATTACTGTTATTGATTTTAAGACAGATCATGTTACAGATGAAACCCTTCCGTTGCATATACGGGAATATACTCCGCAAATTGAAACCTATGCAGAAGCGCTATCCAGAATATTCGAATTGCCCGTTAAAGATAAAATTTTATATTTCTTCCGGTTGGGTAAGGCTTACAGCATTTAAAAAACAGGGTTTTTAACCCTGTTTTTTAGCGGTTATTCTGGTTGTTCTGATTGGATTTCTGGTTCTGATTCTGGTTCTGATTCTGGTTCTGGTTCTGATTCTGGTTGTTCTGATTGTTCTTGTTGTTCATAACTGAATCCTCCGTATTTGAATTGTTTCATACGGCATTGCCGCTTAAATATTATGCCCTATATTTCAGGATTTATCCTTTGCTTTAAAGATGAGACCGACAGTTAAACCTGCAACAATAGCAGCCGTGATTCCTCCTGCGGTGGACCTTAATCCACCGGTAAAAATGCCGAGAAAGCCTTGCTCGTTTACAGCTTCTTTTACACCTTTCGCAAGACTGTACCCGAAGCCGGTCAGCGGAACGGTGGCACCGGCACCTGCAAAATCGGCAAAGGGCTTATATATACCGATTGCACCGAGCAAAACACCAATCACTACATAACTGACCAATATTCTTGCGGGTGTCAGTTTTGTCTTATCAATTAATATTTGACCGAATACGCATAATAATCCACCAAATATAAAAGCTTTTATATAATCCATGATTATTCTCCTTTTTCAATTACAACCGCATGACAAACACCGGGGATAGGAAGTCCTTGCTGTGTTGATGTTGGAGAAAGGAGCGCACCGGTACCGCAGAAAAGAATTTTCTTAAGCTTTCCGGAGTTTATACGGTTTAAAAGATATCCGCACAAAGTGATTGCGCTGCACCCACATCCCGACCCACCAGCGTGTACATCTTGCTTTTGTATATCAAAAACCATTGTGCCGCAATCTGTTAATCTGCCTCCAAGAATGATTTCATTCATTCTTGCAAGGCCGATCAATGTGTCTTTGCCAACCTGTCCCAGATCACCTGTGACAATCAGATCATAGTCAGAAGCCGTGGTGTTCATATCTTTAAAATGCTGCAGAATGGTATTAAAAGCTGCCGGTGCCATGGCAGCTCCCATATTGTTCGCATCTTTTATACCCAGGTCGGTGACGGTTCCAATGGTACAGGCAGTAATCTTTGGACCTTTTCCTTTGGGAACAATTAATGCAGCGCCGGAGCCGGTTACGGTCCATTGCGCAGTAGAGGATCTTTGCCCACCGTAACCTAGAGGAAACCGGTATTGCCGTTCTGATGATGCAAAATGGGAAGATGTCATAGCAACAGCATTGTTAACAAATCCACCGCCTACAGCCATGGAGGAAAGTAACAGACTTTCGGCCATTGTTGAACAGGCACCGTACAGACCAAGGTGAGGAATTCCTGTGTTGCGAAGAGTAAAGGAAGAACCGATGCATTGGTTCAGCAGATCACCGGAAAAGACCAAATCCAACTGGCTTTTTTCCATACATGCTTTTTGCAACAGAATATCAAGCGCCAGCTGTTGCATCCGTTTTTCTCCTTGCTCCCAGGTTTTCTGAGAAAAGTATGTGTCTTGTGATGTTAAATCAAATTCGTTGGCAAGGGGACCTTCTTTTTCTTTTTTACCTGCAACGCTAGCCCATGCAGCGATAACAGGGGGATTTTGAAAGGTGAAGCTTTGTTTTCCTTTTTTGTTAACAGCCATTTTATCACGATCCTTTTTCCTAGTATAACCTTGTAATTTAGAATAATTCTTTGTTGATTTTGATAAATGAATTTTGTATACTAATCAAAGAGGAGGGAGTATCATGTCCTTTAAAAAAATTACTGTATTTGTTTTTCTTGCATTTGTTTTTTCTTTGGTTGGCGGTTGCGGTTCTGCGCAGCAAAGTCAACCGACAGAAGCAACTACTACATATGAAACTCTGCCGGTAGAAACTGCCCCCGAGGAGGAACAACGCATGCCAGTGATTACAAACGATACCATTGAGTTGTACTATGATGATGTGCTTACTTTAAACGCACTTGGCTGCAGTAAGGTTGAAATCAATGAGCAAAATCCTACCTCCAAAATTGTTGGCAGCCAGGATACAGATAATGCTGTTTTGTATTATCATAAGGAACGCAAAGCACTTATTGCGGTTGGAACAGGCACTGCTGTTCTGAAGGCAGATGACAAAACATATACAGTTACAGTTACAGCTGCGCCAATTTCCCTATTTATGATTACCGGTCACAGCATTGGTGCCGGTCAGACCGGTGTTGCTGCCCAATCCGTACTTTGTGATGACGGACAGGCTTACAGCTCTCACGGCGCCGGAAATGTGCCTGAATATGCTTCCGGTACCGGAATAGGATTTTCTGCAGGCATGAAGCCTCAAAATATTGATGCGTTTGTTTCTATGGGTGATGGAACAATCGGCGAAGGCGGCGCGCTGGCATGGCAGTGGAATAACCTTACCGGAGAAAAGGTTTGGATTCTTAATGCGGCAGTTGGTGGCACATGCTTAAACGAATGGGCTAAAGGTGGGACCGTATATGAGAATGCGGTAAGACTTTTCCGCTATGCACAGAATGTTTTGAAGGCTGAAATTGAAGCCGGGCATTACCGCTTGAAGGATATGGCAATCATTTATCACAGCAGCGCAAATTTCGCATACAAGAATGTTACCTACACCAATAAAGATGGTGAATTCTGGTATAATTCCATGTGGAATGGGTTTAAGTCGGATCTTGTTATGGACATGAACGGTGACGGAACAAAGGAAACTGTACAGGCTATGGGCATGGTTCCTATCTGGACAAATGATGCTTTTCATGATGACAAGGGCGCTGTGTATTACATGGCAGCCAGCGATACATATAAGGATATGTTTATGGCATCTCTTGCCGGTAAGGGCTGGCTGGATATAAACACATTCAATAAAGCATTCCCGGAGATCAATTATCAAATTCACTCCGGAGAAATTGAATCCCCGGCCAATCCTATGTATATGTTCTCTGACGGCGTACATTATGTTCAAGCTGCGTATAATGCCCTGGGTATTGATATCGCCAACAATTTGTTTAATTACCTGCGTAAGGTGGAAGCGCCTGAAAGCTTTATATTGATGAACGGCAACAATAAGGTTTATGCAAAGCAGGAAATTAAAGTAGGCAGAAGCATTGAAGTGGTTCCGTTTGTTGAACCGATTACAGTGAACGACCTGACCTTTAAGGTTACGGACAATCTGGAAATCAGCTATCCTTGTGTCATTACCGCAAAGGCTGCAGGCACAGGCGCCTTGACTGTTTATTACCGCGATCAGATTTTGACCACCATTACATTTACAATCAATGAGTAATACTGTACTGACTTGCCCTGTATGTGGGCAACCGCTGATTTCCGAGGGCAGAACCTATCGTTGCCAGAACAAACACAGTTTTGATGTGGCGAAGGAAGGCTATGTAAATCTTCTTCGCAATCAGAAAAACGGGAATCTGATTGGTGACAGCAAGAAATCTGCCAGGAGTCGACGGGATTTTCTGAATAAGGGTTATTATGCGCCTTTAAAAGACGCATTAATGGACATTTTTAAAAATCGGCAGGGGAGTTTGCTGGATATTTGCTGCGGGGAAGGGTATTATACGGCCTCCTTGGGTGAGAATCCCGCATTATCCGTATATGGTTTTGATATTTCCAAGGAAATGGTTCGCCTTGCCGGAAAGAGAGGAAATGCTACCTATTTTGTAGCAAATCTTTCTTCCATTCCAGTTGAGAATGCCTCTTTTGATTATGCGGTTCACCTGTTTGCACCTTTTCAGGAGAAGGAATTTGTTCGTATTTTAAAATCTGGTGGCAAGCTATATACAGTGATTCCGGGAGCAACACATTTATATGGGCTGAAACAGGTGGTATACGATGCGCCGTACTATAATGATGAAAAATTACCGGAAACGAATTGTCTGGTACATACCGCTACGCATAAGGTTACAACACTAATTCGTTTGAACTGTCGGGAAGATATTATGGCTGTTTTTCAAATGACACCATATTATTATCGAACATCAGAAAAAGATAAGGCGAAAATTTCTCAATTATCTTATTTGGATACAGATATTTCTTTTGTAATTGCGGAATATACCAAATTATAGGTTATAAAAACGACGGAATCCATTAAATGGATTCCCTCGTTTTTATTATTTTCTATTCGAATTTATTTTTTTAATACTTTCTTGCACCATGTACGGTTGTTGCATTTGGGACATTTTAAATAGCGAGTAGTACCTCTGTGCATTGCCCAAAGCGCTTCTGAATAGGTGGGTACAATTTCATGTCCGCAATTAGCGCATTTATATGCTCCAACACTTACTTCAAGCTTTAATGCGTAAAAGCATGGTGTTAAAAATACAACACAAATTCCCAAAATGGAAACCAGTTGCCAAATTCCTTCAGGAATAAAAAATGCGCTAATCAAAATGCCTGCAAATAGCGCGGTCATACTGACAATCATGATGACCCACATGGAAGTCCAGATTGTTTTATTTTTTCTTGCTACTTCTTCGGCTAAATCAAGTAAAATTTGTTCGTTTTTATTATTGCTGTTTTCCATACTGATTTTTTCTCCACTTAACAACTCATTTACACTGATTTTAAGAATGTCACACAATTCAAGCATAATAGAAGAATCTGGCATAGTAATGCCACGTTCCCATTTTGATATTGCCTTGTCGGTAATACCTAATTTCTCTGCTAATTGCACTTGTGTTAAATTGGTATTTTTTCTGCACTCGGCAATGAATCGTCCAATTTAATATTGATCCATATGGTACCTCCTTTGGTGTTCATTATAGAACTTTTTAAGGAAAATAACACCTACCTATGGTTTAGTACGGTGAGGTGAACTTGCGGTTGAGAGAGAAATTGTAAGAATGAGTTATATAAAAATGAAAAATGGATAGCTAGCCGGAAGGATAGCCATCCATTTTGGTCGGAGTGTCGGGATTCGAACCCGAGGCCTCTTGGACCCGAACCAAGCGCGATACCAAGCTTCGCCACACCCCGATAGCCACAACATTATAATGAAAATATATTCCATTGTCAAGTATATTGCGGGTTTTTATCCCAGACGGTATTCTTGGCAATACTGACTGATACAATGTAGTGGGGGAGGATGGATATGAGTTATAAAATTTTGTACACGGCCAATGGTCCGGTATATAAAAAGCAAAAGAACAGGGCTAAAATTGGAATTATATTAGGGTGCGCATTGCTTCTTTCGGGCTTGGTTGTTCGTGTTGTATGGCCGGAAGAAACAAGCAATACGATTCGGCTGCTTTTTCCGTGGACAGAAGAACAGGTGGTTGAAGCTTACAATCGGATGAATTCGAATATTCGTGACGGAGACCATTTCATAGATGCTTTTTCTGTGTTTTGTAAGGATGTAATTGATTATGCCCAGCCCGAATAAAATTAAATTTCAGTTAGATTCCTGGGTTCCGGTTTATTGGGCTGTGTTGTTATTGACTATTCCATTAAAACCGCTTGCTTGTATATTGGTTAGCATTACCGTTCATGAACTGTTTCACTTTCTGGCAGCTAAGATTCTAAAAATACCTGTTATATCAATTAAAATTCATGTTTTGAGAATAAAAATGACGGTAAACAACATGTCAAATCTCCAGGAAATGATTTGCGCTTTGGCGGGTCCGTTAGGTGGATTTTTTCTTGCTGGGATATTTCATAAATATCCTTTGCTTTCACTTTGCGCGCTGCTTCATTCCGTATTTAATCTAATACCGCTGTATCCATTGGATGGAGGACGGGCTATGTGCAGCTTGATTGGATTGCTTTTTCCTAGAGAAAAGAGTGAATGGTTGTGCAGATTATTCCAATGGATGATTTTAAGTTTACTATTTGCGGCTTGTTTATATGGCAGTTATCGTTATCATACAGGCGCGCCGCTGTTTTTATTGACGGTTATCATACTTCAAATAAAAATTCCTTGCAAAGAGAACTTTATAGGGGTACAATAGGGATAATCTATTGAGTGAGGTACTTCTATGATTCAGCAGATACAGCGAATTTTGCCTACGGTACAAAAACCTGCCAGATATACCGGCGGCGAATATAATGAAATAAAAAAAGACGGTAACGCTGTTCGGGTTAATGTAGCATTCTGTTTTCCGGATACTTATGAAATCGGTATGTCCAATATTGGATTGCAGATTCTTTATGGGGTTTTGAACCGCATGGAGGGTGTTTGGTGTCAGCGTGTATTTGCACCATGGGCGGATATGGAAGAAGCAATGCGCAAGAATGATCTGCTTTTGTGGGCGCTTGAAAGCCAAACGCCGGTGAAGGATTTTGATATGATTGCCTTTGCCGTGGGCTATGAAATGTGTTACACCAATATTCTGAATATGCTGAAGCTGGCAGGTGTTCCACTTCGCTCTGCTGACCGGCATGACCTTAAGAATATTGTTTTTGCAGGCGGCGTTTGTGCCTATAACCCGGAACCCTTGGCAGATTTTATTGACTTTTTCGCATTAGGAGAAGGTGAAGAGGTAGCGCCGGAAATCGTAGCTCTTTACGATAAGGCAAAGCAGGAAAACTGGACAAAAGAGCAGTATTTAATTGAGGTTTCCAAAATCTCCGGTGTATATGTTCCTTCTTTTTATGAGCCAGAGTATAACGCCGATGGAACAATAAAGAATATCAAAATCTCCTGCGATGCCCCAAAGAAGATCACAAAACGAATTGTGGAGGATTTGGATTCTGCATTCTATCCAACGAAAATGCTGGTTCCCTCCACAGAAATTGTTCACGATCGGGCGAATTTAGAAATCTTTCGTGGTTGTATTCGTGGCTGTCGCTTTTGTCAGGCGGGATTTTCCTGCCGTCCGGTGAGAAAAAAGAGCGCAGAGGTGTTATATCAACAGGCAACGGAATTGCTGGAAAATGCAGGACATAATGAGATTACGCTTTCTAGTCTTTCTACGTCTGATTATAGACAGCTAAAAGAGCTTACTGATCAGTTGATTCCTTATTGTGAACAGAATAAGATTAATCTTTCTGTTCCCTCACTTAGGGCTGACAATTTTTCTACTGAATTGATGCACAAACTGCAAACACTTCGTAAAAGCGGTTTGACATTTGCGCCCGAGGCTGGGACACAGCGCCTGAGAGATGTGATTAATAAGAATCTAACGGAAGAAGAGATTCTTACCAGCTGTTCCAATGCCTTCGCCGGCGGCTGGAGTAATGTGAAACTGTATTTTATGCTTGGACTTCCTACGGAAACAGATGAGGATGTTCTGGGTATTGCCGAATTGGTTTATAAGATTATTCTTGCATGGAAAGAGTGTGCATCTAATAAAAAAAGAGGCTTGCGTGTGCATGTGGCTACCGCTTATTTTGTACCCAAGCCTCATACGCCATTCCAATGGGAAAAACAGATCAGCCCTGAGGAATATTTGCGTCGCTGCAGATTACTGAAAAGTCATTTATATTCCAAATCTGTTGAATATAACTATCATGAGCCTGATCTTAGCCGTCTTGAGGCAGTGTTTGCACGGGGTGACAGAAGAGTTGGCGCTGTCATTGAAGCAGCATTGAACCATGGTGCAAGACTTGACGGATGGGATGAATATTTCGATTACCAGGCATGGCTGGATGCTTTTGAAGAATGCGGTGTGGACCCGGATTATTATACTGTTCGTGGTTTTGGAGAAGATGAGTTGTTGCCCTGGGATCTCTTTGATGTAGGTGTAGCCAAAAAGTTCCTCCAAAAGGAAAGAACAAGAGCTTACGAGGGCATGATTACTCCCGACTGTCGTCAAGGTTGCGCAGGATGCGGAGCAGCAAATCTCATGAAGGATGGTCAATGTGATGGCTAGACTTTTATTTGAAAAAACAGGGAAATCCGTATGGATTTCTCATTTGGATCTGATGCGTCTGTTTCAAAGAGCTTTTAAACGGGCAGGCCTACCCTTAACCCATACCCAGGGCTTTAATCCCAGACCTTCAGTTTCCATAGCGCTTCCGCTGTCCGTTGGCGTAGAAAGCGAATGTGAGCTTTTGGATTTCAATTTGGACGGAGAAGCTGTTCCTATGGAGCAGATTGTTGATAAACTGAATTTGACCCTTGTTGAGGGCGTACGAGTCCGTGAGGCGTATGAAAAGGGAAGTAAGCTAAGAGATTTGGCATTTATGAATTGCCATGTGTTCTTAAATTATGATTCCGGCGTACCTGACGGAGCGTTTAAAGCGATAACAAATCTTTTTAACAGCGAATCGCTCATGGTGGAGAAAAAGAGTAAAAATGGGTATGTGGAACAAGATATAATCCCCATGATTCGCAGTCTCTCTGTTTTTCGCGAAAATGAAAAGGTCGTAGTTATAGATGCTGTAATTGCATGTCAGAATCCTTCTATGAATCCGGTGCAATTATCTCAGGCGATAGAGAGGTATTTACCTGACCTAAAACCGGACCATGTGTGTTGCCGCAGAATAGAAATTTTTGATCATGCTTTAAATGTATTTCGGTAAAGGAGAACTCCAATGGAAAAGGAAATTATTTTAGAAGAATGCCCTATGTGTCGTGGCGTTGGGCAGATCATGCATGAGGGTGGTTGGAATGTTCAGGTAGAATGCGCCGATTGTGGCAGCCATACCGTGTATGTAGAATATGAAAATGAAGCCGAAAAAGATGAAGCTGAGCGTAAGGTCGCTATGCTTTGGAACCTAGGAAAAGTGATCAAATCCAATATCGGAGAATAATTTTTAAAATTTTTAAAATAATGCTTGCATTTTTTGTCAGGGTATGCTAATATACTGTGGCGTTGAGAAACGCAAGCATATTTCCGGGTGTGGCGAAGTTTGGTATCGCGCTTGAATGGGGTTCAAGAGGCCTCGAGTTCGAATCTCGACACTCGGACCAAAGCAGAAGAAGCTGTGGCTTCTTCTGCTTTTTTCTATCCTGTCGTTTTTTAAAATCCTGTTTAGGAGGTGGACTCATGAACGCGAAACAGTATTACCATGCATACGAAGAGCGCTATAAACAGATTCATAAATTGAATTTACATTGGTTTGATGAGTCGCCATCTGCTGTAGTACAGGAAACGATTGAACGATACCATATTTCTAAGGATCAAAAGATACTGGAGATCGGTTGCGGAGAAGGACGAGATGCAATTTCTTTGCTTTGTCACGGCTACAACTTGCTTGCAACGGATGTATCACCCGAGGCG
>JAZRBJ010000055.1:0-2970 GCA_045635065.1 Faecousia sp.
ATCAAATCCTTAATCACTTCGCCGGCAATGAGCAGACCTGCTACCGATGGCACAAATGCCACGGAGCCGGGCAAGCTGCGCCGACCCTCCGGCAGTTCCTCTGCACATTCCTCATCGTGGGAGGGCAGGGGATCTTCTGTGGAAAACAGCACTTTTACCTGCTTATAGCCCCGCTTGGCGCATTCCTTGCGCATAATACGGGCAAGGGGACAAACGGAGGTCTTGGAAATATCCGCAATGCGAAACTGGGTGGCATCCAGCTTGTTACCCGTACCCATGCAGCATAAAATGGGAACGCCTGCCTCCTTGGCTGCGGCAATCAGCGCCAGCTTGCCGGTGACGGTGTCAATGGCATCCACCACATAGTCGTAGGAGGCGAAGTCAAATTCTTTTGCGGTGTCCGGTCCAAAGAAGATTTTCCGGGCAGTTATTTCAATAGCCGGATCAATGTCCTTCACCCGTTGGGCTGCGGCGGCTGCTTTGTTCATGCCTACTGTGCTGTGGGTGGCAAAGATTTGCCGGTTAATATTGGTAATGCTGATGCTGTCGTGGTCCACCAGCTCCAAAGCCCCCACACCGCTGCGGGCAAGGGCCTCCACCACAAAACCGCCTACACCGCCCAGACCGAACACGGCAACCCGGCACTTGCGCAGTTTTGTAATTGCTTCATCTCCCAGCAGCAGCCGGGTGCGGGACAGCTGATCCATGGTGAGGCCTCCTTTGGGGTTTTTTTTATAGTAGCATGCCCCGCATTTTAAGTCAAATGAAAGAACCGGGAATTTTCCGGGAAAAAGGCTTGCTATTTTTGCGCATTTTTTATACAATAGTAAAAGTTGATTGGAAACCGAGAAAAGGGGTCCCGCTATGAGACAAATAGGATTTGACAACGATAAATATTTGCAGCTGCAATCCGAGCATATCCGTCAGCGCATTGCCCAGTTTGGCGGCAAGCTGTATCTGGAGTTCGGCGGCAAGCTGTACGATGATAACCATGCCTCCCGGGTGCTCCCCGGCTTCCAGCCCGACAGCAAGCTGCGTATGCTGCTGCAGCTGAAGGATCAGGTGGAAATGGTCATTGCCATCAATGCGGCAGATATTGAGAAGAACAAGGTCCGGGGCGATTTGGGCATTACCTATGACCGGGATGTGATTCGCCTGCTGGATGTGTTCCGGGGCTTTGGCCTGTATGTCAGTTCCGTGGTACTTACCCGTTATGAGGAGCAGACTGCGGTGAAGGCCTTCCAGGCAAGATTGGAAAGCCTGGGTGTGAAAGTCTACCACCATTATGATATTAAGGGTTATCCTTCGGATATTGCCCATGTGGTCAGCGATAAGGGCTACGGCAAGAACGATTATATCGAAACCACCCGGGAACTGGTGGTGGTTACCGCACCCGGCCCCGGCAGCGGTAAGCTGGCAACCTGTCTGAGCCAGCTGTACCATGAGCATAAGCGGGGCATGCAGGCGGGCTACGCTAAGTTTGAAACCTTCCCTGTGTGGAATCTTTCCATCAACCATCCTGTGAACCTTGCCTATGAGGCGGCAACCGCTGATTTGCAGGATGTGAACATGATTGACCCCTTCCATCTGGAAGCCTACAGCAAGACCACCGTCAATTATAATCGGGATGTGGAGGCTTTTCCTGTTCTGGTGGCCATGTTTGAGAAGATTTTGGGGGAATGTCCCTATAAATCTCCCACGGATATGGGTGTGAATATGGTGGGCAACTGCATTGTGGACACCGCCGCAGTCAAGGAAGCCAGCCGGCAGGAAATCATCCGCCGCTATTTTGCCGCCCTTTGCGATGCCAAGCAGGGCAAGCTGGCGGAGGATGTGGTTCGCAAGCTGGAGCTGCTTCTGAAAAAAGCCGGAGCGGATGTCCAGCAACGCCCGGTGGTGGCGGCTGCTTTGAAACGGGCGGAGGAAACGGGCTTGCCTGCAGCGGCTATGGAGCTGCCCGACGGCACATTGATTACCGGTAAAACTTCCGGTCTGCTGGGCGCATCTGCTGCGCTGCTTCTTAATGCGCTGAAGTATATGGCGGGGTTGGACAAGGAGCTTCATCTGATTTCTCCCCAGGTTATCAATCCCATTCAGCATTTGAAGGTGGATCATTTCGGAAACCGCAACCCCCGGCTGCATACCGATGAGATTCTTATCGCCCTTTCCATTTGCGCCACTAACGACCCCAAGGCGGAGCAGGCTATGGAGCAGCTGAGTAAGCTTCGGGGCTGCGAGGTTCATTCCTCTGTAATTCTGTCTGCGGTGGATGAAAAGACCTTTAAGCGTTTGGGTGTGAATCTCACCTGTCAGCCGCAATATAAAGCATAATACAATACTATGATAGTATAGGGGTGGGCTGAGGCTCACCCCTATATGTTTGAATCTGCGAAATTGCTGAAGATACATAGAAAAAATTGTGATTTTTTCTAAAAAAGTTCTTGACAAACAGCCGCAGCAATGATAAGATAATCGGGCGCGTGTAGGGACATTCTGCGCGTGCACTGCGATGATGCAGGAGATTGCGCTTAAAAAGCGGTAACTTCTGCGGAGTATGTCCGGTCATCGGGCGGCTGAACTGCTTCTGTTTTGCGCTGCGTATATCGCTGCGGCAGGGGAAAGGTCGGCCTTGCGTCGGCCATTTTTCTTGGCACAGAATGATACGCACGGCGGCGTGAGCAGATAGTTCACCGTACCCAGGCACCAACGAAAACTGAGTACGTTTTATCAAGGAGGAAAACAAACATGGCAAACCAGGAAATGATCCGCATCAGACTGAAGGCGTATGACCATCAGCTCATCGACTCCAGCGCTGCAAAGATCGTGGAGACCGCAAAGCGCAACGGCGCTGCTGTTTCCGGCCCCATTCCGCTGCCCACCAAGAAGGAAGTCATCACCATCCTTCGCGCTGTTCACAAGTACAAGGACAGCCGTGAGCAGTTCGAGCGCAGAACCCACAAGAGACTGATC
>JAZRBJ010000056.1:0-19125 GCA_045635065.1 Faecousia sp.
CGGTATTGAGCCGCATGGGTAAGCCCAGGAATGCCGTTTACAACAAGTTTGTGGATAAATATTTCACCCTGAACAAGCAGTACGGTATGAACCAGTATCTGGTTCCCTACCTGATGTCCAGCCACCCCGGCTCCTCCTTAAAGAACGCCATTGGCATGGCTGAATATATTCGGGAAATGGGCTACAACCCCGAGCAGGTACAGGATTTCTACCCCACCCCTTCCACCCTGTCCACCGTTATGTACTATACCGGGCTGGATTGTCGTACCATGGAGCGGGTATATGTTCCTACTGACCCCCACGAAAAGGCCATGCAGCGGGCGCTGATTCAATACCGCAATCCCAAGAACTATTATCTGGTCAAGGAAGCACTCATAAAAGCCCACCGGGAAGACCTCATCGGCTCCGGTCCTAAATGCTTAATTCGCGCCGTGCCGCCCAGACCCGGCAAACCCTCCGCACCCCCATCCAAACCTGTAAGCAAATCCCGTTCCAAACCTGCAGGAAAACCCCAGAACAAACGCAAAAAATGAATTACAGCCACCGGAAAAACCGGTGGCTGTTCTCTTTTTCTATTTGACGCATAGGATATTCCATACATTGTAACTTGAGGTGCTGCTATGGAATATACAACAAATTACATTACCTTGCGGGGAAGTTTGGTTGCGATGCCTGCCTTTTCCCATGAAAACCACGGAAGCCGGTTTTACCGTTTTCTGCTGGAAGTTCCCCGACTTTCCGGGGTGGTGGACACCCTTCCGGTAATCGCGCCGGAGGAAATGGTCAATGCCATAGACCCCTGCGGCGGAGAAATGCTCACCGTAACCGGTCAAATCCGCTCCCATAATTGCCGCACAGAAACCGCACGCCATCTGATGATCTTCGTTTTTGCAGCATCCATTGTAGCAGAGGATGGCCCTCCTATCAATGACTGTATTCTGGAAGGTCCTCTTTGCAAGGAGCCTACATACCGAAGAACCCCTCTGGGCAGAGAAATTTGCGATGTAATGCTGGCTGTACCCAGAGCCTTCCGCCGGGCGGATTATCTGCCCTGTATTCTTTGGGGGAGAACCGCTTTGGAGGTGTCCTCCTGCCACACCCGTGACCGCATCCGCATCACAGGAAGACTGCAAAGCCGAATGTATACCAAGCTGACCGATACAGGCCCTGTGGAGCGAACCGCCTATGAAATCTCCGCATTGGAAGCTGAGATTTTAGAATAAGTCAAGCCGGAGACAGCGCATATGCGCTGTCTCCAAAGCCACGCGGGCGGGTCTGTGACCGCAACGCCCAACGATTGCAAGGATATACAAATCATCCTATTCCAAAGAGGAGAAATTGTTCCGGAAAGAAATGTCTCTTTGCTTTTTTGCCGAAGTATGGTACAATAGCGCAAAAAGGAGGCGAAACTCCGTGAACGAAAAAGTCCAGTCTATTATTGATATTCTGAAAGAAAAATATCCCAACCCCCAATGCGCGCTGCATTACACCAAAGACTACGAACTAATGATTGCTGTTCGATTATCTGCCCAATGTACCGATGCCCGGGTAAACCTCATTACACCCGCGCTGTTTGCGGCCTACCCCACTCTGGAAGCCATGGCTGCCGCTCCTGTTTCCCATGTGGAAGCGTTGGTACATTCCTGCGGTTTTTATAAGCACAAGGCCCGGGACATCGTTCTTGCCTGCCAAATGCTTCTTGAAAAGCACAACGGCAAAGTACCCGGCACTATGGAGCAGCTGCTGGTCTTACCCGGTGTTGGCAGAAAAACCGCCAATTTGCTGCTGGGAGATTTGTACGGTGTTCCCGGAAGTGTGGTATGTGACACCCACTGTATTCGTATTTGCGGCCGTCTGGGTCTCAGCCACGGCAAAGAACCGGGAAAAGTGGAGCAGCAGCTTCGTAAAATACTTCCACCCGAAGAAAGCTCTGATTTCTGCCATCGGATTGTACTCTTTGGTAGAGAAATCTGTACTGCCAGAAATCCCAACTGCAGCCAATGCCCTCTGGCAATTCATTGTAATGAAATTAATAAAGGGTAATGCATCCCCCCTTATCCGCATACCATGTGGACAAGGGGGGATTTCTTTTGCATCGCAGAATACCCATATTTTACAGTGCCTTATTGCTCACAGGTGTGAACCTGCTGCTTCGGTTTGTTTCCACTTCCTTTCAGGTACATATTTCTGCAAGAATTGGCGCGGAAGGTGTTGGTCTATTACAGCTTGTCATGAGTGTGGGCGCTCTGTCCATTACCGCCGGAATAGCCGGAATCCGCACAGCTGCCATGTATTTAACCGCAGAACAGCTGGGCAGGCGTCGACCGGACACCGTAATCTGGGTGCTATCCGGCTGTTTTCTTTACAGCATTGTATGTAGCTGCTGTATCGCCGCAATGCTTTACAGGTTTGCTCCCAAAATCGCCGAACTGTGGATTGGAAATCCGGATACCGTACATGCAATTCGTCTGTTGGCATTGTTTCTACCCATCACCTGCCTGTGTGGCTGCATGACCGGCTATTTTACCGCTGCCAATCGAATTGGAACGCTGGCGGCGGTGGAAATCGCCGAGCAGCTTTGTTATATGGCTGTTACCATGACCATGCTCACCTTTTGGGCAAAATCCGATTCCGTAAAAGCCTGTGAAGCGGTGGTTCTGGGCAGCGGTATCAGCGGAATGCTTACGCTGCTTTTCCTTGTCATTTTGCGGATAAAAGAAAACAATAAGGTAAGCCCACCCATTCCCGTGGCTTCCCGTTTGTTTCAAGCAGCCGTTCCTTTGGCGCTGGCAGACGATTTGAAGGCTGGAATCTCCACAACGGAAAATTTAATGGTACCCAAACGCCTTTCCCTATACCCGGGAGAATTAACCCCTCTGGCTACCTTTGGCATCGTCTGCGGCATGGTATTCCCCGTCATTATGTTTCCGGCGGCTATCTTGTTTGCGCTGGCAGAACTGCTTATACCCGAGCTTGCCAGATGCGCCGCAGCAGACAACACCTGCCGCATTCGCTATTTAGTAAAGCGCAGTTTGCGTGTGGCAGCGCTTTACGGTTGTTTTTGCAGCGGTATTCTGTATTTGCTTGCGGATCAACTGGGAATATGGTTGTATCAGAATGACATGGCAGGTCATTACCTGCGGATATACAGCCTTTTAGTGCCCATGCTTTACTGTGATTCCATTACCGATGCCATGACAAAAGGACTTGGGCAGCAAAAAGTATGTGTCCGTTATAACATCATCACCTCCGCAATGGATGTAATACTTCTGTTCATTTTACTGCCCAAATACGGCATGTCCGGGTATTATTTCAGCTTCCTTGTGACCCATCTGATCAATTTCTTGCTGAGTCTTTCCAGACTTTTAAAAATTACCGGTGTCGGTATTCCCCTTTCCCTGCCCATATTTGTTTTAGCGCCCTTTGGCGCAGCCGTCATGACAGCCTCTCTGTTCCCATCCCCAACCAGCCGCACGGTTGTGTTTTCATTGGTAATATCTGGCTTTTGGCTGCTGTTTCGGGTCATTCGCACCGAAGATTTCCTTTGGCTTCGCAGGATGGTAATAAAAAGATGACCCGTGGGATTCACGGGTCATCTTCACATTACAGTTTTCTCAAAAGCTCCAACAGGAACTTCCAGGTTCGCATGGTAGAAGCAATTTCCAATTTTTCACGGCTTGTGTGAATATCACACATATTGGGACCAATGGAAACGCAATCCAGACCCGGCAGTTTTTCACTGAGCAGACCACATTCCAGGCCTGCGTGAATGGCTACCACCTGAGGCTTTTCTCCAAACATTTCGGTGTAGGTCTGCACCATCAATTCCCGCAAAGAAGAATCCTTTTTATATTCCCATGCAGGATAATTGCCCACCTCACGATAAGAAGCATCATGGAAAGCTGCCAGCTGCGCCAGCTTATCCAGCAGTTCCCTCTTTTCCCGGTTGGCGCTGCTGCGCACCGCAAAGGTCATGGAAAGCTCTTCATCCAGCTTTACCACGCCAAGGTTCAAACTGGTCTGCACCAAGCCTTCAATATCAGCGCTCCAGCTTTGCACGCCGTTGGGAGCGCTGCACAGCAACGCGATCACCTTATCCGTGCATGCTGTTGTAAGCGCATTCCCGCCCAGAGCGTCCACATCATCGCCGTAAATCTTCACATCCGGCTCATCGTACTGCTCCCGAATTTCTTTTTCCAGTTGGGCAGTAATATCGTTGATCCGCTCCAGATACATACCCATAGCCACAAGGGTAACCTGACAGCTTGTGGGAATGGCATTGTCCTTTGCGCCGCCGGTCAGCTTCGTAATGCAAAGGGGCATCAGTTTTTGTACCCGGCTGAGCAATTCACCCATTACCTTGTTGGCATTTGCCAGCTTTTTATGAATTTCCACACCGGAGTGACCGCCCCGCAAGCCCTCCACTGTCAGCCGCACGCAAGGGCCATAAACAGCATGTCGTTCTACAGGCAATGTGATTGTACCACGGGCGCCGCCAGCGCAGGAAACCGTAAAAATACCTTCCTCCTCAGAATCCAGATTCAGAAGTGTACGACCCTGCAGCATGGAAAGATCAATTCCCGCAGCGCCAAACATGCCGGTCTCCTCATCCACAGTAACGACTACCTCCAGAGGCGGGTGAGGAATGGTTTTATCCGCCAGCAGCGCCATGGCATAAGCCACAGCAATGCCATTATCCGCACCCAGGGTCGTACCCCTGGCAAAGACACAACTGCCGTCATGGGCAATGTCAAGGCCCTCTGTGTCCATGTTGATGGGACAGTCGGCATCCTTTTCGCACACCATATCCATATGGCCCTGTAAAATAACAGGGGCATGGTCCTGCATGCCGCAGGTTCCCTCGCCAAAAAGAATCACATTATTCAGTTCATCCTGAATATAAGGGATTCCCTGTTCCCGGGCAAAGCTGACTAAGAAATCGCTGATGGCTTTTGTATTGCCGGAGCCATGGGGAATCTTGCAAAGCTGTTCAAAATAGTAAAACACCGATTCCGGCGCAATGCCGGCAAGCTTATTTGAATGCATGGCTTATCTCCTTAAATTTGATGTGCTTATTTTACCACGCCTATGATAAAAAGTAAACAAAAAGCCGCAGGAAATACTCCTGCGGCCCAATGTATAATTTAGATCAGACTCAGAGCCAGAGTAACGAAAACCCAAACCAGAGCCACCCACTTGGTAGCGGTAGCCAAGGTCTTATCCAGGTTGCCGCCCTTCTTGCTCAGGTAGCTGTCGGAGTTGCCGCTGATAGCACCGGAAAGGCCGGACTCCTTGCCGGACTGGAACAGAACTACCAGGATCAGCACCAAGCTCACGATAACTTCCAGAACGATGAGAACAATACGGGCAATCTTTCTGAATCCGCCCTCTTCTTCAGCGCCGGTGGTGGTTGCATCCTCGTGATCATGATCGTGATCATCAGCACCGGTGGTATCATCGGTAGCTGCGGTGGTATCATCGGTAGCAGCAGTGGTATCATCGGCAGCAGCAGTGGTATCATCGGCAGCAGCAGTGGTATCATCGGCAGCAGCGCTGGTCTCAGTGCTGCCGGTGGTCTCAGCGCTACCGGTAGTCTCTGTAGCAAAGGCAGAAACAGCCAGGCACATCAGCATGCACACAGCCACAAGCAAAGCCAGAATAGACTTCATGTTTTTCATTTTGGTTTTCCTCCTAAATATGAACCTCTCTGCCACGCAGAGAACGGGTCGTTTTCAGCCCCGGCATACTCCGGGTGATAAATAGCCAAGTAATTGTAGCACAGGCTTTCCCAAAAAGCAAGGGTTATTTCGCCAAAATCTGTAATTTTACTTGGTAACCCAGTTGCCTGTAGCAGCGCAGGTCAAATAAGCGTTGATAAAGGGATCCAGCGCGCCGTCCATAACGGCATTCACATTGGAGGTTTCACAGCCGGTACGGGTATCCTTCACCAGTGTGTAAGGCATGAACACATAGTTGCGAATCTGGCTGCCCCATTCAATCTTCTTCTGCACACCCTTAATATCAGAAATCTTTTCCAGATGCTCTCTTTCCTTAATTTCTACCAGCTTGCTACGAAGCATGCGCAAGCAGTTTTCTTTATTCTGGAACTGGCTGCGCTCGGTCTGACAGGCAACCACAATACCGGTAGCCTTGTGAATCAAGCGAACAGCAGAGCTTGTCTTGTTAATGTGCTGACCGCCGGCACCGGATGAGCGGAACACCTGCATCTCATAATCTTCTGCCTTGATTTCCACATCCTGGCTGTCGTCCTGAATATCGGGAATCACTTCAATGGCAGCAAAAGAAGTCTGCCGGCGGGCGTTGGCATCAAAGGGAGATACGCGGACCAAACGGTGAACGCCGTTTTCACCCTTCAAAAAGCCATAGGCATTTACGCCCTCAATGAGAATATCCGCAGATTTCAAGCCCGCTTCTTCACCCTCCTGGTAATCCATGATCTTATAGGTGAAGCCGTGGGATTCTGCCCAACGGGTATACATGCGGTATAGCATCTGACACCAGTCCTGAGCCTCTGTGCCGCCTGCGCCTGCCTGGAAGGACACCATAGCATTGTTGCTGTCGTAATTGCCGGTGAGCAGGGTCTCAAGACGGCAGGTTTCCATATCCGCCGCCAGCTTCTCAAAGCCTTCTTTCAGCTCGGGAAGCATGGAATCGTCATCCTCTTCCGCAGCCATTTCGCAAATGGTCATCAAATCATCCCAGGATGCCAGCATCTGCTCATATTTTTCGATCTTCATCTCGGTCTGTTTGGTCTTCATGACCACCTTCTGGCTGTTTTCGGGATTGTTCCAAAAACCGGGAGCTTCCTGCATGGCATGCAAACGCTCCAGCTCATTCTTCAGACCCTCCATATTCAAAGAGTCGGAAAGAGCCTCCAGACCGGGCCGGACTTCCGTCAGCTTTTGTTTATAAACATCAAATTCAATATTCACAGGAAAAACCTCATTTCCTTCTAATTGCATAGTCGAAAACATTATAACCGAATTTTCCTGTCGTGTAAAGTGTTTTCATAAAAAAGCAGTCAGGCAGCAATCGCCTGACTGTCAGCGCTCACTCGGCCTACCTTCCTCTTCCTCGTAGATGAGATCTTCCAAATCGGCATTGGGATCATCGGATTCCCACATAATTTCACATCCTTCCTTTTCCATTCCTAACAGTATATGCTGGAAAAAGGAAAAAATGAAGCTGAAAATTCTGGAAAATAAGAACACCCCCTTAAAAAGGGAGTGTTCCTCAGCCGGTCAGTCTACCGTTATCTTTATATCTCCTGTTTTGGTTGTAAGTTCACATCTGCCTCCTGAGACGGACTTTGGAACATTGACCTTTCCGGTGTTGGTTTGCGTTATAAACACCTTGTCTGTCAAAAAACTTCCTTCCACATCGCCTGTAGTTGTTTTTACAAAAATTTCTGTGGCATCGCAGGCAGTAAAATCCACATCACCCGTAGACCTTTCAACGGAAATCTTACCTGCTGCAATCACATCTTCCAAAACGATATCGCCGGTATTTGCTATGGAGGTCAGATTTTCACAGCGCACGCCGTTTAATACCGTTTTACCCGTGGATACCCGCAGATTCATTTCCTTGGCAGAAGCACTCTTTACAAATATGCCGCCGGTGCTGGTTTTGAGGCTCATGTTCCCGGAACAGGAAGCAAACACGCCAACATCTCCCGTACTAATGGAAATTTCCATATCACCAAAGAAAATATCCTTTTGTATTTCTACATCGCCTGTGCTTCCCTTAATGAATAATTTGGTATATTCTCCCTTGGGAATGGTCATAGTAACCTTCGGTTGCCTGAAATAAAATCCGATATGCTCATACCATTTTCTTGTATCTTCTACAGAAATCAGCAGGGTGCCATTCTCCGCGATAACAGAATGCTTCATGCTTTTCATTTCGTAGCATTCAACTGCGGTGGATTCATCATTGCCCGGCAACAATTGAATATCCGCCATGTCAACATTAATGGATATATTCCGGTAATTCTCACTGATTTCATAGGTATTTGTTTCAAATTCACTTGTAGAAAGATTCATAAAATCCCACTCCAAACCAGTCATGATGGTTGCAAACATTCCGCCGCCTATAAGAATAAGAAATGCAGCAATCAACAGCCATACCTTCGTTTTGTTTTTCATTGCGCATCCCCCTTTCCAATGAACAAGCGTTTCATCCAAAGACCCAGATTTTTGGTCAGGACGCCCATGCCCTTTGTGGAAGCCTTACAGCCGAAGAAAAGAAAAATGGCAAGTCCTGCGCAAACAAGTCCGGCTGCAATCAACAAATAACCGGAGGGTCCATTGCCGCTGATAACAAACCCTGCACCGGACAAAATTCCTCCCAGGGCGCTGCCGGCAACCGATGCAAAGGCTGCCCAAAGGCATATGACAACAGCCCACAAAGACACATACAGAGAAAACACCACCGCAGCACCTGCAATAAGCAAGGACAGCCACACCGGTGAGCCCAGGATAAGTAACAGAGTTTCCCAGGTTTTATACGGTTTTTTCCGCTGAATCCGCTGCTTTGTAATAACCGAGAAAGGTGTTTCTGCCACGATCTGAGAAACAATCTCTTCAACTGTTCCCACAGCAGCAACAGCCTGCTCCTCGGTAAGTCCCTCCTCCATGCGGTCATCGATCATTTCGCTGTAAAACATCAAACGCGCTTCAATATCAGCCTGTGGCAAGCCGGACAAACCTTTGCGCAGCTGTGTAACAAATTCCTGTTTACCCATTGCCATCCTCCTTTGCTATAAATCCATATATCCGCAGGATTTCATCCCACTCATTCACAAAATCCTCAATTCGCTTCAATCCTTCATGGGTAATGCGATAATACTTCCGAAGTCTGCCACCATGCTCAGCAGTACGAACCGTCAACATATTCGCGGTTTCCAGCCGCTTCAAAATGGTATACAATGTGGATTCAGAAAGGGCAACATAGGGGTTTAAATCTTTTATGATCTTATAGCCGTAGGAGTCCTCATTTTTTATGGCCGCCAGCACGCATACATCCAAAAGGCCTCTTTTAATTTGAATGTCCATAGCATACCTCCTCTCTTGTAATACATCGTATCGCGAAGTATCTTGTTTGTCAACCCGAGAAAGAAAAACCGCCTCATACGAGGCGGTCATGGCGCGCCAAAAGGGATTCGAACCCCCGACCTTCCGCTTAGGAGGCGGATGCTCTATCCAGCTGAGCTATTGGCGCAAAGATTTGATACGGTAGCATTGTAGCCCAAAACGGCAATTCTGTCAACCGAAATTCCCGGGACAGTCTGATTGACACATAGATTTTATCATGGTATGATAATTAAAATATAAAATACGGAGGGATTTTCACCATGAAACGCCTGTTTTGTCTGATTCTTGCCATGCTTTTGGTCTGCGCCACCGGCTGCGGCAGCCAAAACACCGAATCCACGCCCACTACCAAGTCCACCACCGAATCCACCGCCGAAACGGTAGTACCGGACAAGTTGATTGCCCTCACCTTTGATGACGGCCCCAATGGACAAATGATGCCCGCTTTTTTGGATTACCTGAAGGAGCAAAATGTGAAGGCTACCTTTTTTGTAATCGGTTCCTATGTTCCTACCTACAAAAATGTAATTAAAAGAGCCTATGACGAGGGTCATGAAATTGGAAACCATTCCTATTCCCACATTGATCTGACCGAATTGACCAAAGATCAACTGCTGTCTGAAATCGAAAAGTGCCAGGTGGAAGTAGAATTGGTCACCGGTGAACGCCCCAAATTCTTCCGACCTCCCTTCCTTGCCGTTAATGACATCATGAACGAAAACATTGATCTCCCCTATGCCTCCGGCTACACCATTAACGATGGAACAGAAGGCACCATTGCTGATGACCGCTATTACAAAACTGTCACCCAGGCTCATGACGGCGCCATTATGCTTCTGCATTGCAGCTTCCACAATGACGAAACTCTGGAAGCTTTGAAGAAGATTATTCCCGAGCTGCGCGCCCAGGGCTACGAATTTGTCACTCTTAGTGAATTGTTTGAACGCACCGGTGTAACACCGGAAACAGGCATCATGTACAAAGACGCCAAATAAGAATTATTCTGACCGCCGTAGTATTCTACGGCGGTCAATATATAAAGAACAACAATCATATTCCCCTTTTTATAAGTCTATGCTATAATAAAACAAATCCATTTGGGAGGTTAATTATGAAACAATTTATCGATCCCTTTGATTATGCTAAGGAAATACTTCAGGCAGTAAAATCCGGTGTGCTAATTACAGCAAAAGCAAACGGGCGAGTAAATCCCATGACCATTTCCTGGGGCACTATGGGCGTGGAATGGGGCAAAAAGATTTTTATCACCTTTGTCCGCGGCAGCCGTTTCACTTCAGAACTCCTGGAAAAGAATCCGGAATTCACTGTAAACATTCCTCTGGAGGATGTGGATAAAAACATTCTCAAAGTATGCGGCACACAATCCGGCAGAGACATAGATAAGGTACAGGATTTGTGTTTGACTCTGGAAAATCCGGTGGACATCAGCGTTCCCGGTATTAAGGAGCTACCCTTAACTCTGGAATGCCGAGTGGTATACAGCCAGCAGCAGATCCCCCAGCAGGTTCTGGATGATCACTTATTCACCCACTACCCCGAAAATACAACAGATATCCACGCCGATTATCACACCGCCTTTTACGGTGAAATCGTAAGCGCATATATCATTAAATAGGCAAAAGCGCCTGCAACTTAGCAGGTGCTTTTTTATCATGTCAGCCCACGAATCAGCGCATTAAGAAGCTTATCCCGCTTAATGTGATACACATACCGAATGGGATAGCCCTGGGGAACAGGTTCATACTGATTGTCATAATTGGGCATCATGCCGGGGATTATCCGGGAACGCATAAATTGGTCCTCATCATTCAACAGCCATGCTACAGCAGTCACATCCCAAATAACACGACTCCAGGCCGTGCCATTGGCATAGGTTTCTGCTTCTTCGATGGCATTGCGCGCCAGATAATCCGCCAGAGGATTCTTTCCCATAAAATAGTGCTTCAGTTCCAATTCCGAAACAGCGAAATTGCCCACCACACCCCAGCATGGCAACTGAATCAAAGGCACGCCGCTGGTAAATACCACCCGGGCAGCTGCAATATCTTGGCGCATGTTAAATTCAGCGGTGTCGTGATAATGGTGCGCATGGCCACCCAGCCACACCACCACAGCATTTTCTGCTACCTGAGGATTCAGCAAAATCGCAGAAGCAATATTGGTAATTGCGCCCAGAGCAACCACATACAAAGGATTTTCCGGAGAATAATCCTTAACCCGCTCTGCCAGATCCTTCGCCGCATCGGAAATCACGGGTGTCTGTTCATTTTCCAGATAGCGGTCAGAGCCACGGAGGACCTGCGCCTGCTCCCCTGCCAAATCCAACACCTTAAAAATCTCATGATAGCTTTTTTCCATGCCGTCTGCAGGACTTTCTGATTTTTTGTTGAAGAAAGGCGCAGCATAGATAACCTTGGTGTTTAGCTTCTCCTTGACGGAGAACAAATATGCAATTGCGAACTGATCATCCACCTCATTATAAGCATCGGTATCCAGCACCACATCTATCGGTCTTTGTGGATAGGAAAGATTCTTTAACCTTTGTTACTGTTCCATAGGTTTTTCTCCTTTTTTCTGTATGCCAGAGGTGTCACCCCGAAACAGGATTTGAATTTTCTGCGGAAAAAGCTTTCGTTGCTGTAGCCAATCTGCCGGATAATACTTCCCACGGGCAAATCTGTTTCCCGTAAAAGTTCCCGGGCATGGTTGCAGCGCATTTCATGCAAGAGCTCCACAAAGGTTTTGTCGCACACATTTTTCACCAGTATACCGGTATAACTGACGGAATAGCCCAGCTCCCGGGAAATATCCTGCAATGTAATACCCGCCAGATTATTCTGTATCAAACTTTGAATCTTCTGCTGAATCGTTCGGTGTTTTATATTCTCCATGGGATAAGGCGTTAAATCTCCCATGGATTTACGCACCGTGTCCATCATTGGAATAGAGGGCGCTGCGCCCATAACGGAAACCGCAATCGCGGAAGCTGCGCAGGAAACCTTCAGCGCCTGTTGTACGGATTTGGATGCCGCCAGCTGCGCCACAAAGTAACCGGTAAATGTATCTCCGGCAGCGGTTGTATCCACCGGCTTCACTTGAAACGCTGGGCAGAAAACTGCTGACTTATCATCCACATAAACACAGCCTTTTGCGCCAAGGGTCAGCACCATTTTCATTTCAGGATACTGTTGACGCATGGATGCAATAATCCGGTCAATGTCCTGTGTGTTGAAGAATCCCGCTGCCTCGGTTTCATTTAAGATCAAATAGGAAACCTTACTCAAATCCAATTCTTTTAAGCTTTCCTCAAAAGGGGAGGGATTAAATACAATTTGCATGCCCTTTTCATAAGCTTTTTCTAAAATATATGGAAGATTGTTAACCTCATTTTGCACCATGGCAAAATCTCCGGCATCAAAATCCTGCAACACTCGATCTATATACTCACCGGAAAACATACCATTTGTACCCTGGAAGATTACAATGCAATTTTCTGCTTGGTCATTTACTTGAATAATAGCATGTCCGTTTTTGCTGTCAGCGTGGCAAAGATAATCCGTCTTGACACCACTTTGTGTCAAAATTTCTTCCAAAATATAACCATCAGTACCAACAAACCCGGCATGAAAAATGTTTGCTCCTGCCCTTGCAGCTGCAACTGATTGATTCAAACCTTTTCCTCCGGGAAAAATCTCCATTTTGGGAGAAGATATGGTTTCCCCGGGTCTTACGATATGACTAACTGTGTACACATAGTCCACATTCGCCGAAGCAAAATTCAGAATCTTCATCGCTTTCACTTCCTTTCCCTAACATTATAACAAACATTTTGCAAAAGAAAAGCACCTGTTTTTGCAAAAAACAGACCGTTTCTATTGGCTTGTACGCATTTTAACAAAGCTGTTGACCTGCGTTAAAAAATAAAATAAAATAAAGTCACAAAAGGAGGGAATCTTATGCTATCTAATCTTACCACAAAAAAGACGCCAGAAGCTTCTCCGTTTCCCCTGAAAACCCAACCGGCATAAAAGGCTGCGGCGGCATGGCCACAGAAGGCAGCGCTTCCTATGCTGCAAGAGAACTGGGTCAAGGTTGGAAGGTCAATCCCTATATCAATATTAATTCCGGCGAAACCGCCACTTTGGCAGACATCTCCGGTCAGGGCAGCATTAAACACATCTGGATTACCGACAGCGCTAAGGCAGGAAGACTATTGATCCTGCGCATCTATTTTAACGGTCATGAAAATCCCGCCGTGGAAGTCCCCCTTTCTGACTTCTTTGCCAATGCGGATTACAAGGAATTCCGTCAGCTGAGCAGTCTGGCTGTTTGCGTCAATCCCAACAAGGCACTGAACTCTTATTTTGAAATGCTTTTTTCAAATCCTTCCGTATCACACTGGAAAACAGGGGTGTGGATGCCTGCTTTGTATATTATCAGATCGATTGCGAAGAAAAGCCGCTTCCCAAGGACACTCTGTACTTTCATGCTCAGTTCCGTCGGGTTAATCCCCTGCCCTATATGGAAAACTATGTAATTCTGGATAATATCAAGGGCAACGGGCATTATGTCGGTACTTATATGCATTGGGGCACAAAGTCCAACGGCTGGTGGGGCGAGGGCGAAATTAAATTCTACATAGACGGCGACAAGGCGTTTCCCACCATTTGCGGCACGGGAACGGAAGACTATTTCTGCGGCGCATACAATTTTGATTTTGGCGGAGAATACCGGGAATTTACCACACCCTATTCCGGCATGTACAAGGTTCGCCGAACCGATGCCACCTATCGCTCCCAGCGCTATTTCAATATGTACCGGTGGCATATTACCGACCCTGTTTATTTCAAGGAAGACCTGAAAGTAACCATCCAGGCCTTGGGTTGGAGAAGTGAGGGTCGATATCTTCCCTTACAGGATGACATCTCCTCTGTGGCTTATTGGTACTCTGATACTCTGGATAATATTTATCCCCCTCTTCCCGACGCCAATGCACTTGAGATTATATAAAATTCAGCCCATACCGATGTATGGGCTGAATTTTATTTATTTGCAACGCTTTTTCGAACCAGCGCCCGACGGAGTCGCGCCTCCGCCATGCGAAGATCGGTACTCGTGGATGATTTATCTGAAATTACCTTGCGGGCTTTTTGCTCAGATAGTTCAGCCCTGTTCACATCAATTTCATTGGCCCACTCAAAAGTAGTGGCAACAATGCTGGCCTTACCTCCCAACACGGAAATCATGCCGCCGATACAGGCTGCATAACGCTTGATCCCATCTGCAAGGATCAAGGCCTGTCCCATACCGAGAGGCGCAACACAATCGGCATGTCCGGCTTGAACACCCAAGTCACCGGAGGTAGTTCGCACCACAATCTCTTCCACCTGACCGTCAAACTTTTTCCCGTCGGGCGTAACAATTGTTAAAGGGAACAGATTCATGCTTTCTCACCCTTCCACTTTTCCACCACTTCATCAATGGAGCCGGCGTACAGGAAATAGGATTCGGGAATGGGATCGTGCTTACCCTCAATAATCTCACGAAAGCCACGGATTGTTTCCTTCAAAGGTACATATTTGCCCTGATAGCCGGTAAACTGCTCAGCAACCTCAAAGGGCTGGCTAAGGAAGCGCTGCACCTTACGGGCGCGGTTAACAATCAGCTTATCCTCCTCGGAAAGCTCATCCATGCCCATAATAGCAATAATATCCTGCAGTTCCTTGTAACGCTGCAGAATCCGCTGCACCGCACGGGCCGTTTCGTAGTGATCACGGCCAACCATCTCAGGAGTCAAAATCCGGGATGTGGAATCCAGAGGATCCACCGCAGGATAAATACCCAAAGAAGCAATGCCACGGTCCAAAACGGTTGTGGCATCCAGGTGGGCAAAGGTGGTAGCAGGTGCCGGGTCAGTCAAATCGTCCGCAGGCACATAAACAGCCTGCACAGAAGTAATGGAACCGTTCTTGGTAGAGGTAATGCGCTCCTGCAATGCACCCATTTCCGTTGCCAGAGTTGGCTGATAGCCAACGGCAGAGGGCATACGGCCCAGCAGCGCAGACACCTCAGAACCCGCCTGTGTGAATCGGAAGATGTTATCAATAAACAGCAGCACATCCTGATGCTTTACATCCCGGAAATATTCAGCCATGGTCAAGCCGGAAAGGCCAACACGCATACGGGCTCCGGGGGGTTCATTCATCTGACCGTAAACCATGGCGGTTTTCTTAATAACACCGGATTCCGTCATTTCCTGATACAGGTCATTACCCTCGCGGGTACGCTCACCCACACCGGTAAACACAGAAATGCCACCCTGCGCCTTTGCCACATTGTTAATCAGTTCCATAATCAAAACTGTTTTACCAACGCCAGCGCCGCCAAACAAGCCAATCTTACCGCCCTTTGCATAAGGGCAAATCAAATCGACAACCTTGATGCCGGTCTCCAGAATTTCCGTGGCAGACTCCTGCTCTTCGTAAGAAGGCGCGCTGCGATGAATGGGCCAGCTTTCCTCTGTCTGCACAGGACCTGCCTCGTCAATGGGCTCACCCAGCAGATTAAATACGCGACCCAAACAGGCATCACCCACAGGAACGCTGATGGGCGCACCGGTATCCGTAGCCTCCACGCCACGCTGCAAGCCATCGGTGGAGCTCATGGCAATGCAGCGAACCACATTGTCACCAATATGCTGCGCCACCTCTGCCACAATGGTTCTGTCGCCGTTGGGCACTTCAATGGCACTGAGCAGTTCAGGCAAACAGTCATCGGCAAATCGAATATCCAGAACAGGACCCATAACCTGGATCACAGTTCCTACATTTTTAGCCATTGGATTCAACTCCTTGCATCTAAAATACGGTCATTATGCGCCGGCAACAATCTCAGTAATTTCCTGGGTAATGGCTGCCTGCCGCGCTCTGTTAAACTTCAAGCTCAAATCTGCAATCATTTCATCGGCATTCTGGGTAGCAGAGTCCATAGCGGTACGGCGAGCCGCCTGTTCTGCAGCACGACTTTCACACAATGCGCCATAGATTACGCCGCCCAAATATTCCGGGATAATTGCATCAAACACCTCTTCGCAATCGGGTTCATAAATAATATCCGTCTTACGCGACCCTTCCCTACCGGTTTCTTCCCGCAAAAGGGGCAGAAGCCGCAGGGCGGCCGGTGTTTGTGACAGAACCGAAACAAAATTGGTATAACCCACATGAATTTCATCAATACTACCATCTAAAAAAGCCTTGCAAAGCTGTTTCGCGATGGTAAAGCAATCGCCCACAGATACATTTTCTGCCTCTGCGTAATGCTCCGACAGCATGGGAATTTTCCGGGTGCGGAAGAAATCCACTGTTTTTTTGCCAATGGGAAATACCACAGCATCCTTATTTTCCATCTGGGAATAGGCCAATTTTAATATATTGCTGTTGTAGCCACCGGCCAGGCCTCTGTCGCCGGCAATGACCACATAAGCAACCTTCTTCACCGGTCTACTCTTCAGATAGACCGAAGAAAAATCACTGTTTGTATCTACAATATCATTTATGGTAGAAAACAGCTGTTCAAAATACGGGCGGGAATTGAGCACCTGCACCTGCGCCCGACGAAGCTTGGAGGCTGCCACCATTTCCATAGCCTTGGTGATCTGCTTTGTGGACTCCATGCTTCGGATTCTGTTTTTAATTTCCTTGGTGGAAACGCCAGCCATGCCCCTTCCCCCTTTTACTCAGAAATACAAAATTCAGCAACCAGCGCCTGCAAAGCAGATTTCAGCTTTTCTTCCGTCTCCGGCTCCAGCTTGCCGGTGGTACGAATGGCATCCAATACATCGTGATACCGAATTTCCATAAACTCCTGCAGTTGCTTTTCAAATTCAGGAATCTGATCCACTGCGACATTTGCCAAATAGCCGTTGGTTACGGCATAGATAATACAAACCTGATGGGCAACCTCCACCGGAGCATTATTGTGCTGTTTCAGCACAGCCACAATGCGTTCACCCAATGCCAAACGTGCCTTGGTGTCCGCATCCAGGTCAGAGCCAAACTGGGCAAAGCTCTGCAACTCCCGATACTGGGAGTAAAGCAGTTTCAGAGAGCCAGCCACCTTCTTCATGGCCTTGATCTGGGCGCTGCCACCCACACGGGACACGGAAATACCCGGGTTTACCGCAGGCATAACACCGGCATTGAACAGCTCGGTTTCCAGGAATATCTGGCCATCGGTGATAGAGATCACATTGGTGGGAATATAAGCGGAAACATCGCCTGCCTGGGTTTCAATAATGGGAAGCGCAGTCAAGCTGCCGCCACCCTTTGCCGGAGACAAATGCGCTGCCCGCTCCAGCAATCGACTGTGAATGTAGAACACATCACCGGGGTAGGCTTCCCGTCCGGGAGGACGGCGAATCAACAGGGAAATTGCGCGGTATGCCACCGCATGCTTGCTCAAGTCGTCGTAAATCACCAGAACATCCTTGCCCTGATTCATAAAATACTCACCCATGGTGCAGCCGGCATAGGGCGCAATATACTGCATAGGCGCCAGCTCAGAAGCCGTAGCGGAAACCACGATGGTGTAATCCATAGCGCCGCCCAAGGTCAGATTGTTAACAATCTGCGCCACAGTAGAGCGCTTTTGGCCGATGGCCACATAGATACAAATTACATCTTTCCCCTTTTGGTTGAGAATGGTATCCGTAGCAATGGTGGTTTTACCGGTCTGGCGGTCACCGATGATCAGCTCACGCTGACCCCGTCCAATGGGAATCATGGAGTCGATGGCCTTAATGCCGGTTTGCAGAGGCTTGTTCACGCTTTCCCGGTCAATAATGCCCGGCGCTTGCGCCTCAATGGGATGATACGCAGCTGCCGTGATCACACCCTTACCGTCAATAGGCTCACCCAGAGCATTCACAACACGGCCAATCAGCCCCTCACCCACAGGCACAGAGACCACCTTGCCGGTGCGCTTTACGGTGTCGCCTTCCTTAATTCCGCTGTCCGTACCCAAAATAACGACACTTACTGTATCCTCTTCCAGGTTTTGCGCCATGCCAAAAGAACCATTGGGAAATTCCACCAGTTCTCCCGCCATGCACTTATCCAAGCCGGAAACACGGGCAATGCCGTCACCTACCAGAATTACAATTCCGGTCTCGCTTTGTTCCAGTTTCGTTTCGTAATTTTTAATCTGCTCACGAATAATTTTTGTGATTTCTTCGGGTCTTAATTCCATGTTCTACCTACTTTCTCATTAAAGCACGGTATTTTTCAGCAAATTACGAATAGAATCCAACCGCCTTGCTACGGTGTCATCCACACGCATGCCGTCATAGTCCAGGCGTACACCGCCCAAACAAGCCGGATCTGTTCGGCAGATCAAATCCACCGACTTTCCGGTGATGGTGCATAGTTTTTCCTTTAATCTGGCAGACTGCTCCTCCGTCAAAGGAACTACCGTTACCACAGAAACTTCCAGAATACCATTGTCCTGGTTATATATCTGCTGGTATACACGGCGGCAATCACCAAAATGCTTGCTGTAGCCCTTTTCTGTCAAAATCTTCAGAAAATTCAGCAAAAAAGGATTCACCCTTCCCCGAAAGCTACTGTCAACAATGGCGCAGCGCTCTTCTTTAGAGAGATTGGGCGCAGCAAGAAGCCGCAGAAAAGCTGGCTCTTCACAGAAGGATTCTTCCAGAGCCTTCATTTCTTCCAACACAGGCATTGCGCATCCCTCATCTTTAGCGAGAGCATACAGTGCCTGTCCATAAACTGTTGCTATCTGGGTCATGCCTGTTCACCCAATTCTTCGATAAAGCGATCCACCAGCTGGGCCTGGTCCTTTGCATCCAATACCCGACCCACTACCTTACCGGCAATGGCCATAGCCATATCGGAAATCTCGTCCTTGGCATCGTTAATGGCCTTTTTCTTCTCCTGAGCAATATCCGCAGAGGCCTTTTCCATAAGGGCAGCAG
>JAZRBJ010000057.1:0-6052 GCA_045635065.1 Faecousia sp.
GTGTAGTCGAATGACAACTGATCGACTAACGCAACAAACTCTGCAGTCAGTGCGTCATTAATCATATCGCTCTTTTTAGCTTTTAAGATCTCAATGATTTTGGAGATAATTGCCATATAGTGATCGCACAGAGAGATTGCCACTGCGGTATATTGCTGGTATTGCTGTTGGAATTCTTCGTACAGCAGGCCAAAATTGGGTAGGCTGGCCTTGACACTCTCAAATTGCCGATGCTTGTCATAAAGGAGCTCGATTGCTTTATCAATTTTATCTGAAAGCTCTTTGTAAGACTTGTTGAAGTGATTTCTCAGTTCCTCAAAACGGTCATCAGAAACCCTATTTCCGCAGAACAAACAGATAGAACTGCTTTTTTCGTCATGTAGTGACAAACCGTGTTCAACCCAGTTGCTGATTGCAGCATCCTTCTTCAAGGCATCAATCGTATTATTGACTGGTGTTTGAATCAAAATATCACAGACATATTCTTTGACGGAAGGTTGAATGAAAGCAGGGAATGTATACTCTATAGCGGCAAGCGGACGTGCATGGATCGCAGAAATAGCTTTTTGGTAAGTTTCCTCAGTTAATATGACTTTTTCTGTCAATGCTTGGTGCGCCTCATAATACCGATTCTTATTATATGCATTTGAAAAGTTTGCTGTTTCCTTTATCACCCTAGCTTTTGTGGTTTTCAAACGGTCAAACTCGCGCAAAAGTTCTGCGTGTTCCGCAACTGCTTTTTTTACCACTGCATCTTGTTGTACTGCTGCTGCACGTAACCGTTTAGCCTCGGCCAGCTTTTCGGCTTGTTCTTTTCCTACAGTAAAGATGTGCTTGACCGTATCCTGGCTTATATTCTCTTGAATGTAGCTTTGGTGAAACACTTTAAAAGCATACGGGATAGTACCCAAAGAGGCTTGCGTAACCGTTTTCATCTGTTTGGTGCTTGAATCCTCAAACATCAAAGAACAAGATGCGTCATCGCAAGAGATTGTGCCACTCTCCAAGTCCTTGAAAAAGTCACACAATGTGCTTTTACCGCTGCCGTTCCAGCCGTATATGAGGTTGTTTTGATCAAAAAGCTTGCAACCGGATTCATCCCACTTGAAATTTTGGAAAAAGCGGTATCCTTTCAATTCCTTGATTTTGCGCAGAACCAGTATTTACACGCACCTCTTCAAAAACACGTTTGCGATCAGATGCTTTAATTATATAAAAGAAAAGTGTCGATTACAACAAAATTCGACATTTTTCTGGAAACATATGTCTCTTATGAGTTTTTCACACATAAAGACCCCCCTAAAGATTGTGATCTTTGGGGGGTGTCATAGTAAGCAATTATGGTGGGATTTTGTGTGGCAAAATGCACCCGTGTCGGTTTCTGTGTCGGTTTTTAGGGTGGGCATAACACGGCGTGAAAAAGAAGAAAGCCTGAAACTCGTTGGAGTTTCAGGCTTTTTTTTGGAGCTGCTAGCCAGATTTGAACTGGCGACCTCATCCTTACCAAGGATGCGCTCTACCGGCTGAGCTATAGCAGCATATTTTGGACAGCTTTGCCATTATATATCACGGCATAGAAAAAGTCAAGTGTTTTTTGAAAAAATATTGGAATTTCCAGGGGTTTTTCTGTTACCTTTTTACTGTTTGCACCCCTGTTGCGTTTTGGGTGCGGCCTTATTGCCAACCAGACAGATACAGGCATTCTGTGCCTGCCTGGTTGGTATAAAACGATGTGTTATTTGTTTAGGGCGGGGTTAGATGTGCGATCTAAAAGATAGTCGATACTTACATTGTAATAATCAGCAAGCTTTATCAAAACTTCTGCCGTTAGAGAAATAACGCCTGTTTCATATTGGGAATAGGTATTTTGCGAAACATTCAAGTAGGCGGCAATATCCTTCTGCCGAATATCTCTGTCTTCCCGAATACCTCGAAGATTTTTAAATTGCATATTAATCACCTCATGCCTATTATGCAATATCTGAAATAAAGATATTGACATTTATCTGTAATACAGATATAATATGCATGTTCAATAAAAAATTAGGGAGGAACAGAGAATGAAAACATGTAAACAATGCGGTAAGGAATTGGAAGACAAGGCCGTTGTTTGCACGCATTGCGGGTGTGCAGCAAAAGTAAAAAAACCCTTATATAAAAAGTGGTGGTTCTGGACAGCAATTGTTGTAGTAACACTTGTGGCCGTTACTTCCGGTGGCGAAGAGGATACAAAGCAGGAAGTGAGTACAAATAGCACTGTTTCCGTTAATGTCCAACAAACCACAAAGGATACAGAGCCGGAGATTATCTATGAAGTGATTGATCTTCAGACAATGCTGGATGATTTGGAAGAAAATGCATTAAAGGCTGAAAAGCAATATCAGAAAAAGCATGTTGAAGTGACGGGTAAAATTGCCAATTTTGACAGCGATGGTTCTTATATTTCTATTGAGCCGGTAGATGCAGATGCGTGGAATTTTACAACTGTAATGTGTTATATTAAAAATGATTCGCAGAGGGATTTTCTGCTGGAGAAATCCAAGGGTGATACGGTCACCATTAAAGGACAGATTATCACTATTGGAGAAGTGTTGGGATATTCTCTGAATATTCACGGAATAGAATAAATTAAAAGCCATCGAAGAACATCTTCGATGGCTTTTTTGATTACATTTTTTCGGGGGCAGAGAAACCCAGCAGGTAGATGCACTTTTCCAGAATATTCTTGGCAAGACCGATCAGGGCGATATAGCCCTTTTGCAGCTGCTTGTCCTCCTCGGTGAGAATCCGGGTTTCGTGGTAGAACTTATTCACAGCGCCGGCCAGCTCATAAATATAGGCGCAGATGGTGTTAGGCGTGGAATCCTTCAGCGCAGTTTCCAGAGCGGGAGCAAGGCGGGTGATGGTGAGCATCAGTTCCTTGGCGCTGGGGTTGGCAGGATTTTGTATGGAAAGATTCTCCCATGCGCCATACCGGGCAAGAATGGACTTGATACGCACGATGGTGTACAGAATGTATGGGCCGGTGTTACCCTCAAAGGCTGCGAACCGCTCCAGGTCAAAGTTGTAGTCCTTGGTGGGCTGGTTGCTCAAGTCGCCGTATTTCAGAGCAGCCAAAGCAATCTTGGCGGTGGTAGCCTCCACTTCGCTGTCCTCTACGATCTTGTTTTCCACGACCTTGGCGCGGACGAAGTCGGTCATGTCAGCAATCAGCTGCTCCAGCCGCAGAACGCCGCCGTCACGGGTCTTAAAGGGCTTGCCGTCCTTTCCGTTCATAGTGCCGTGACCCACATGCTCCAGAACGGTGGATTCCTTAACGATGCTGCCTTTCTTGGCGGCCCGGAATACCTGTTCAAAATGCAAATTCTGCCGCTTGTCGGTAACATACAGCATCTTGTCCGGATTCCAGTCCTGCATGCGCTGCACCATGGTAGCCAAATCTGTGGTGGCATAAATGGCAGAGCCGTCGCTCTTGACCAGAATACAGGGAGGAACTTCCTGTTTGTCGCCCTCTTCAGCCACGGGAATGACCAAAGCGCCATTACTCATAACAGCCAGGCCCTTTTTCTTCAGGTCCTCAACCATGGCAGGGATGTAGGGGTCGGCATCGCTTTCGCCCAGCCACTTTTCATAATGCACATCCAGCAGGTCGTAGATCCGCCGCAGGTCGGGCAGCGAGATGTTCATAATGTGCTGCCAGATGGCCCGGTAACCCCGACGACCCTGCTGCAGCTCAAAGGTTGCGGTGTGGGCCTTTTCAGCAAATACGGGGTCGGATTTCTTGGAGGAAGCGGTGGGATAGATTTCTTCCAGTTCCGACAAAGTAAAGGGAGATTGGGCAGGATATTCGCCGGTAAAGTCGGGATCAAAGTAGGGAAGACCCGGCTGACGCTCCTGCAACTCGGCAATGATCAGACCCATTTGCAAGCCCCAGTCGCCCAGGTGAATGTCGCCGATGGTGTTATAACCGAAGAAAACATGCAGCCGCTTCAAGGCTTCGCCAATAATGGCGGGCCGCAGGTGGCCGATGTGCAGAGGCTTTGCCACATTCGCGCCGCCGTAGTCCACCACAGCGGTTAACCCCCTGCCGGACTTTTCTACACCGAAGTCCTCGGCGTTGCGCATGGCTTCCAGATAATTACACAGGAAGCTGTCGGAAAGCTTCAGGTTGATAAAACCGGGCATTACCGCATCAATCATGGAGAAGTCGGCAGCATCCAGTTTTTCTGCTACTGCATTGGCAATTTGGATGGGAGCGCATTTATACTGCTTGGCAGCGGCCAAGGCGCCGTTGCACTGATATTCGCACAGGTCGGGGCGGTTGGATACGGTTACCTTGCCAAAAGCGGCATCGTAGCCCGCTGCTTCGAAAGCCTGGGCCATTTTTGCGGAAATCAAATCAAGAATTTTTTCCATATTGTTACTCCTTAAATCTACCAAAGGTGTGTCATCCTGAGCGGAGTGAAACGGAGTCGAAGGATCTTCGCATTGCTGTTTATCTCCAATCTTCTGATAAATCACGCCAGGTTGGATTCATTTGACTAATAAGGGCGTTTTTCTTTGCCCTTGCCCATCCCTTTAATTGCTTTTCCCGGGATATGGCGCTGTAAACATCGTTTGTATTTTCAAAGTACACCAGCTTGTGCACATTGTATTTTTTCGTAAAGCCTTCTACTAAGCCGTTTTGATGTTCATATAACCTTCGCGACAGGTTACCTGTTACACCGATATACAGTACAGAATCATCCCAGTTGGAAAGGATATATACAAAGTACATTTAAAATACTCCTTGGTGGGCATTCCGATACAATCGGTGCCAAGATCCCTCGACTACGCTCGGGATGACAGGTGTGGCGGGAATTGAGAGCAGTTACTGCTGCTTATTCTGTGCCATCCATTCCAGATAGTCATCATAGGTTCCGTAGCGGTCCACGATGGTACCATCGGGCAGGAAGGCAATTACGCGGTTACAGGTGGAGGTCAGCATTTCGTGGTCGTGGGAGGCCAGCAGCACCACGCCCTGGAAAGCCTCCAGACCCTTGTTGACAGCCTGAATAGATTCCATATCCAAGTGGTTGGTGGGCTGGTCCAGCAGCACCACGTTGGCGCCGGAGAGCATCATTTTGCTGAGCATGCACCGCACTTTCTCACCACCGGAGAGAACATTAACCTGCTTAAATACATCTTCGTTGGAGAACAGCATACGGCCAAGGAAGCCACGCAGGTACACATCGTCTTTTTTGGCGCTGTATTGCCGCAGCCAATCCACCAGCTCCATGGAGTTGCCGTCAAAGTATTCGGAGTTGTCCTTAGGCAGATAGCTGCGAATGGTGGAGATACCCCACTTAATGCTGCCCTCATCGGGCTCCAGCTCACCCATGAGCACCTTGAACAGAGCAGTCTGTGCCAGCTCATTTTCACCCACAAAGGCGATTTTGTCGTTCTTGCCCACAGAGAAATAAACCTTGTCCAGTAGTTTTACGCCATCCACCGTGACAGACACATCGTTTACAGTCAGAATGTCTTTACCCAACTCCCGCTCGGGCATGAAGCCAACGAAGGGGTAACGGCGGGTGGAGCAAGGCATTTCTTCCACAGTCAGCTTGTCCAGCAGCTTACGGCGGGCAGTTGCCTGCTTGGCCTTGGACTTGTTGGCGCAGAAGCGCTGAATAAACAGCTGCAACTCTTCAATCTTTTCCTGATTGCGCTTGTTTTTGTTGCGAATCATGGCCTGAACCATCTGGCTGGATTCGTACCAGAAGTCGTAGTTACCTACATACATCTTGATTTTGCCGTAGTCAATATCCACGGTGTGGGTACAAACAGTATTCAGGAAGTGGCGGTCATGGGAAACAGCAATGACCATGCCGGGGAAGTCCAAAAGGAAATCCTCCAGCCAGTTAATGGCTTCAATGTCTAAGTTGTTGGTGGGCTCGTCCAGCATAACGATGTCGGGATTGCCAAACAGCGCCTGAGCCAGCAGTACCTTCACTTTCAGCCGGGGGTCGGTAGCGCCCATGTTGTCATAGTGCAGCTCTGTGCCAATGCCCAG